>NZ_CP121196.1:1575753-1890904 GCF_039994875.1 Telmatobacter sp. DSM 110680
TGAACTTCGCCGATGACTCAAAGCCGGAAAAGAACACCGCACGCTTGATGTTCAAAATGGTTGAAGACATCAACAAGAATTATGTGAGCATGGTCGACAACTCCGGCGTGCCTGTCAGCTGCGGAACCTGCCACCGCGGTCATCTCGATCCGCCGGTTTTCACCCCGCCGAAAGATGACCATGATCATGATCACCCCGCGTCGCCTGCAGGGGGAGAAAAGCCTCCGTCGTCGCGGTAATTCAATAGGCTTTTCTTAGTCCGCGGCAAGGTTATCGGCTCTGCTCAGTGAGTTTCGCCTTCACTGGGCAGAGCCGTCATCCGACGATCCCCATGTGGCGCGCCGGGCTACTGTGCAATTACTCCGATCGTCCCCAGCCAGGTCTCCACGAGCTGAGTCCACGCAGTAATTGGAAACTTCGACCGGCGCAGACCGAATGCATGTCCACCCTGCGCATACAGATGCATCTCCACAGGCACGCCTGCCTTCTTCAGCCCGATGTAGTACGCGAGCGAGTCGTTCACGTTATCGACGTGATCGTCTTCCGCCTGCAGCAGAAATGTCGGCGGCGTCTGTCGGCTGATATGCGTGCGAATGTCGGGATTCAGATTGAGAACATTCTCTGAAAACGCCAGGTGCCCCGGATAAAGCGCCACCGCAAAATCCGGTCGGCAGCTTTCTTTATCCGCAGCATCCACCGGCTTATAAAGGCGCTGCTGAAAGTGCACGCTCATCGCCGCCGCCAGATGGCCTCCCGCAGAAAACCCCAGCACCCCGATCTTGTGCGGATCGAGATGCCACTCTTTAGCGTGATAGCGCACCAGCCCCACCGTCCTCTGCGCGTCTTCCAGCGCGATCGGAGACTGTGGATACGCGCCCCAGTTGGGAGCCGACCTCGGAGCCGGCACGCGATACTTCAATAGCACACACGTGACCCCTTTAGTCGTGAGCCAGTCGCAGACCTCAGATCCTTCAAGATCGATAGCGAGAATCTGATATCCGCCTCCCGGAAAAACGACAACTGCGGCGCCGTTATTTTTCCCCTCGGGCGAGTAGACCGTCATCGTCGGCTGCGACACATCGCTCACCGCAACCCACGGAGTGCCGGCGACGAGCGAGTCCTTTCCCGTTATCTCGGCAGACTCCGGCTCCTTGATAGGTCGCGGATCCGGTACTGCACTGGGCCAGATTGGAACCTGCTTATGACCGGGCGATGGCTGCCACACTGTCTTCTGTGCGCCGAGGTTGCCGCACGCATACACTACCAAAAGAGCAACAACGAAAGTCCTCATCTCATTTCCCCACCATCGCAGCATAGAGCCGGACGAGCTTCTGTTTTCGACAAGGTATCTGGAAGCGCACATCTAAATGAACCACGGTGTCTGCGGCGTGCTTTTTGCCGCTCGCCGCGAACCCACACGCTCAAGGAGAAAAGAAATGTCTGAAACAGAAACGCAATATCCGCCTCTCCCGCCCGACGATCTCAGCCGTACCCTGCGCCTCGCGCAGCAGGACAATGACGGGAAGCTGACCCACATCGGCCTGGTCGGCGATACATACACCATCCTGCTATCCGGCAAGGACACCAACGAAAAGTTCTGCGTCATCGACATGCATGTGCCTCCAGGCGGCGGCCCCGGTCCGCATCGCCACGACTTCGAAGAGACATTCATCGTGCTCGACGGTGACATCGAACTTACATTTCGTGGAAACAAATACCGGGCTCGTGCCGGCGAGACCGTCAACATTCCGGCCAACGCTCCGCATCAGTTTCACAATGGATCTTTCCGAACAGCCCGCATGATCTGCATCTGCGCTCCGGCAGGGAATGAGCGCTTCTTCATGGAACTGGGCGTGCCCGTAGCCACGCGCACTGCGCCGCCGCCGGAAATGAGTGAGCAGGAGATGGGAGAGTTCTTGAAAAAGGCCAATGCCCTCGCGCCAAAATACCGCACAGAGCTTTTAAAGGAAGCTTAGCGACTTGCGCGGCATACTTACGGATGGCCAGCGAAGTCGACCTATCGCCCCGTCCCTTTTGTGAGGATAGACAGCATCACAGGGTCCGTTCGAACATGCTCAGACCTAAGCCACGCGGGCTCGACCGTTGCGCCGGCCGCAACCAGGAGCGCAGCCACTTCACGCTGTCTTCCCTGGTCTCCCTTGGGATTTTCGTAGTAACCATGAATCGCCCAGCCGAGTGGTGGCGAATTGTATTTGCTGTCTTTCAGATCGATTTCGGAAACCGGAATGAGTCTTTGTGCCAGCCGCTCTTCGCCGAGCAACGCCGCCCAGTGAAGTGCGGTTTCACCAAAGATTCCGCGCAGCCGGGCATCGGCGCCAGCCTCAATGAGACGGATGCCCACGTCTTCCGCCACCAGACTCGCCGCTCCGATCAGCGGAGTATCGCCCTTACCGTTGCGCTGAAAGTTCAGGTCCGCACCTGCCCCGATTAGCGCGTCAATCAGTGGCACTTCGGTACCGCGCTTCAAGGTGCCGTCAAAGACCATGTCGCAGACATAGTGGAGCGGGTGAGTATGGATTTGCCTGTTCTCGCCCCAGCGAATGAGAACATTTGCCCGCGACGGGTGCTGGGTCAGCAGGGATCTTAAGGCTGCGTCATCTCCCTTGCGAATTGCGGCCTTCACATTCATGAGTTCAGTTCATAATCCCACGTGAGTGCGCTATTTTTTGCGCTTGTAATCGCCGGATTTCCCGCCGCTCTTTTGTTCAAGCTGAATGTTCCGAATCACAATCGATTTATCGAGTGCCTTGGTCATGTCATACACCGTAAGTGCGGCGATCGTGGCTGCGGTCAGCGCTTCCATCTCAACCCCGGTCTGTCCGGTCGTTGCGGCAGTGGCGTGAATGCGAACGCCATCCGCGACAATCGCGACATCCACCTCCACATGGCTGAGCGGCAGCGGATGGCACATCGGGATCAACTCCGACGTCCGCTTGGCTGCCTGTATCCCTGCGATGCGAGCAACTTCCAACGGATTTCCTTTTGGATTCGCAGGCAGTGCGGCCAACACGGCGGCTGAAAGTTCTACAAACGCCGATGCGGTCGCGGTGCGCCTGGTCGCTTGCTTGGCGCTTACGTCCACCATGCGGGCTTGTCCTGCGGAGTCATAGTGAGAGAGTTTGGTGGGCTTCGGCATTCTGGCTTCTTAATGTAGCAGGATACGCACCATGCTACCGGCTTCCAGGGAGCCTTTGTCCTCAGGAATGACGACAAAGCAATTGGACTGTGCAAACGCAGTCAAATCGCCGGACCCATGCCACGGAACCAGGGCCACTTTCGGAAGCTCGTTTACCGATGCATTGAATTCGCAGCGTGCTGGCAGAAAGCGAGTCAGTCCCGGCCTCCCCTTGCGATCCGTTGCCTGCGAAAGTTCCGCGAGTACAAAGCGCGGGTAAATCTCATTGCTCCCTGCCAGAGCGGCCAGAATCGGAGCCGCGAAAAGATGGAAGGTGGCGGCTGAAGAAATGGGATTGCCGGGAAGACCAAAGACGGGGATCGGCGCAGGGCCAAAATGCCCTTCGCTGCGGGGTCTGTTGATATATGGTTTCAAGCCGGAACTCGCGATTTCGCCGAAAACCAGGGGCTTGCCGGGCTGGATGCGAATGCCGGTGAAGAAGATTTTCGAGTCCAGTCGTGCAAGCGCAGGCTCGACAAGATCGAATTTCCCCGCCGAAACCCCGCCCGAGATCAACAGAATATCCGCCTGCGTTGCCAGCTCAAGTGCATCATCCAGCGCCTCCGCTGTATCAGCGGCAGTCGGCAGAATCACGGGATCGCCACCAGCATGCGCCACCAGCGCCGCCAGCATCGGCGCATTTGAATTGCGAATCTTGCCGGGACCGGGAGTGGCGTCAACAGGAACCAGTTCGTCCCCGGTGGTGAGTATGGCGACACGCGGCCGGACGTACACCTCGAGTCGCGCATAGCCGCACGATGCGGCAAGAGCAATCTGCGCCGCGCCCATTTTTGTGCCGGGTTTCAGAAGCACGTCCCCGCGCCGCGACTGCGCACCCTTGGCGACTATGTTCTCCCTGGCTTCAATCCTGCGCGACGAAACGAGGCGAATCGTGTCCCCAACTCGTTCCACGTACTCCAGCATCACAACGCAATCGGCCCCCGCAGGGACCGGGGCGCCAGTCATAATCTCCCACGCCTTTCCTGCTGGCAGCGCGGCTGGAGGAGCTTCTCCCGCATGCGTCAATCCGGCAACTGGCAGGGTGAGGTGGGCGGAGGCCTCTGCAACTCTGCAGGCATAACCGTCCCGCGTAGAACGCGCAAAAGGAGGCTGATCATCGTCGGCCGCAACTGCCGCAGCGAGAATCCGGCCGGCTGCGTCGGCGAGATCAACGCGTTCTGTGGCTGGCCGTCTCTGCGCAAGGTCGCGAGCGCGACAGGCCACGAGTTCCGCCGCCTGTTCGTAGCTGAGAAGATCGTCGCCCATGAAGAAAATTGTAGTGGCAGAGCGTGGGTTCATTCAGTAGCGTGCCAGCCGTGCCTTCCGCTTCGGACTTGAAGTCTTCCGGATTCCCCTCACAAGGCCGGAAGCCAACACCTGGACAAATATCTCCTCCCCGCACGTGAGTTGGCTGGTCCAATATAGTGCTACTGATGCTGAACCTTCCCCCATTTTTGCTCAATGCGGGTCAGACTATTTTCCTGATTGGTATCTCCCTCTCTGTCGCAGTGCCCTCAAGCTTCTCTCAGGTTGGCAACACGCCTGCAGCGAAAGACGCCTCAGACGGAGATGTGGTGGTTCATCCCGGTCTGGCCTTCGATGTGGTTTCCATCCGGGCAAGCAACGCAGGTCCTGATGAGAGTCGGCTGCAGGTCGTTCCGGGCGGTGATCGATACGAAGCAATCGGGTTGCCGCTAGGATGGACGATCTTGATGGCCTATGTTTCGATGGTTCCGATATCCAAGGATCGCATCGTCGGAGCTCCGGCTTGGGTGTGGGACGACAATTACGACGTTGTCGGGAAGGTCGGCGAAGCGGACATGGCGGATTGGCGAAAAATCAGTCAGCGTGGACTCAGGTTGCAAAACCCGATGGCGCAAACCATGCTGCAAAATGCCCTGGCCGACCGCTGCAAGTTAGCTGTTCACCGCGTTGCGACGCTGATCGACGGCTATGCGCTGGTCGTCGCCAACCACGGACCCAACCGCAAGAACCTAGTCGAATCCAAGCCGGACGATGCAATTCCAGAACGGGCAGAGAAAGTAGACCTGGATGCGAGGATTGTTCGAATCCATTCGCCTGACGATCCGGTCGTTCATTTCTATCAAACTTCCATGGCCGCATTTGTCCTGTTTTTGTCGGGCGCAGCATCCGTAGAGGACCGCACGGGCTTGCCTGGAAAATACAAATTTGACTTCAGGCTTATCGGCTTTGAAGGGATTCCAGTTTCTGACTGGGATCTGGCTCCGCTTGGCCTCAAGCTCATCCCGGCGAAGATTCCTTCGGAAAACATCGTGATCGATCACATCGAGCGGCCCTCGCCGAATTAGAAAAGCGGAGCGGTGCTCGGAGCCTTTCCCATCTACCGGGCGATTAACCGCCTACACGTGCATACACTCAATCACGCAATTAAAGGCGCCGACACTCGCAGCCTGCTTCTTGGTCCTTCGGCGTAGGATACTATCCACGTCGCCCCATGAGGGCGCATCGTTAAAGGAGACACGGCCATGCGCTTTCGAATTCTGTTGGGACTTGCCGGACTCGCGCTCTTTTCCGCAGCCCTTCCTTCGGCCGCCGCCACCAAATCGGCCCATGCCGACATCGTGAACGCGCAGGGAACCAAGATCGGAACTGCGAAAATCGCCGCCGCCGGCAAAGGAGTCAAGATCGTCGTTACGATTTCCCAGCTAACCCCGGGTGAACATGGCATTCACATTCATACAGTCGGCAAATGTGAAGGTCCAGCCTTCACCTCAGCTGGTGGTCATTTCAATCCGACCAGCGCTCACCACGGCACTCACAATACGCAGGATCCTCATCCCCACCTGGGCGATCTGATGAATCTCACTGTCGACCAAAACGGCAAGGCCAAGGCGACTTTCCTCGCCAAAGGCGTAACTCTCGGAGACGGTTCCGAGTCGCTCTTCCACGACGGCGGAACGTCTTTAGTCATTCACGCGAAGGCCGACGACCTAATGTCTGACCCTTCTGGCAACTCCGGTGATCGCATCGCGTGCGGAGTCATCGAGAGGTAGCGACAACTGTCATTCAGAGGTTTCGTTGGCTTCGATGCGGCGCTGCTCCGCAAGCAGCGACATCGAGCTCATCAAGTTCTGCACGCTCACGATGCCCACCACCTTGCCGCTCTCCGTCACGGGAATCAGCGAAAGCCCCTGGCCACCGGAGATGCGGCGGATCGTCGTACCGAGCGTATCCTCAGGCCGCGCTACTTGGAAGGCACGCGACATAATCGACTGGATATACCCGTTCCCATCATCGCGGAGTGCGTCCACAATCCGCTGGCGCGACACGATCCCGACCAGCTGCGGACCGCGCACCACCGGGAAATCTTCCTGCAGCGAGTGCACGCAGCGATAGAGCGCATCGGCAAGCGTGTCCGACGGAGACAGCGTGGCAAAGTCCGTAAGCATTACTTCGCGCATGTGCACCGTGTCCACGACCGATTGGAAGAAGACGCCCTGATCCTCAACCTGCGCACCAATCATGATGAAAAAGCCCGCAATAATGAGCCAGTAAGCGTGCAGCGCCATTCCGCAGATCATCACGCTCAAAGCAATGAACTGCCCGATCCCCGAGGCGGCGCGTCCGGCCGGCGAGAAACCGTGGACGTGGGCAAAATTACCGCGCAACAAGCGGCCAAAATCCAGTGGATAAGCGGGAAGCAAGTGCAGAACCCCAAGCCCCGCCTGCATCCAAACCATGCTCCGCACCAGGTGGTCAGCGGTGACCAGCGGACGGGCGATCAGACGAACATCGCCGCCGGAACCAATGAATGCAGCAGCAAGCATCAGCGCCGTGAGGATATTCGCTGCGGGCCCAATCAACGCCATGGCGAACTGCGCCAGCCCCTGGTTAGCGCCCTCCTGGCTCTCCGGATTGGCATACGCAAAAAGTCCGCCGATCGGGAGCAGAAGCACGGCCCGCAGCTTGAGATTGAAATAGGCCGCCATCATCAGGCGCGCAATCTCGCGTACGACTACGGCAGAAATACAGATGAAGAAGAGGGCAAGACCGCGCAGAATTCCAGCAGATGAGCTGAGACCGAGACATACCAGCGCCAGAGCAGGGAAGAATACGTGAACGCGCATCTCCACGCCACTCCATCGCCCCAGCGGAATTGTCCAGCCACGCATACTCAAATTGTAGTGGTTAATACCCCGGCAATGTTTCCCCGTCTCTGAAACCCCCTGCCGCCACAGCCAAGCCTTTCTTATATGCTGAATCGCGATGCGCATTATTGCGGGAACGCTGCGGCGAAGAACGCTGGAAGCTCCGCCAGGGTTGGCGACACGGCCCACGAGCGACCGGCTCCGGGAGACGCTCTTCAACATCCTTGCACAGCGCATGGACGGCGCGCGTTTCCTCGACCTGTACGCCGGGTCGGGCGCGGTAGGCATTGAGGCGGCAAGCCGCGGAGCAGCCAAAGTGGTTCTAGTCGAACGCGCCGAGCCTGCGCTGAAAGTGCTTCGTTCGAACCTGGAGAAGCTGGGGTTGCGCGCCGCCATTCGAGTTGAAGCAATCCCCGTGGCAGCATTTCTGCGACGGGTTCGGCCGGAAAGCGCCGCGATGCAATTTGACGTAGTGTTCCTGGATCCGCCTTATGAGGCCGCCGCCGAGTACGAATCCGCGCTCGGTCGATTAGGTGGGTCCGCCGCTAAGCTGCTTGCAGACGATGCAATCGTGATCGCAGAGCATCGGCGCAAAGAAAAGTTGGAGGAAGCCTACGGCTCGCTTCGCAGGGCAAGAGTGTTAGAGCAGGGGGATGCGGGGCTGAGTTTCTATCAAGCAGCCCCGTAGCTGAAAATTGGACTTTCGTGCGGCGCAGAGAGATAAGCGTCAAGCGTAAGATGGGTCGGGTCGCGGGGAGAGAACGAGTGAACAATATTTTGAGGTTGAAGGTAGGACTGGCGGTGCTGCTTGGGGCCGCAACGCTCCATGCGCAGAGTGCAGCCCCGTGGGTGATTGGACCCTTTGCGCGGCCTTCGACGGGTAATCCGGTAGTGATGCCAATTCCAGCCTCGAAATTTCAAGATCCGATCGCTAAGGCGCCCGTGCAGTGGGAGGCGCTGCACACCTTCAATCCGGCGGCGATCGTGCGCCACGGGAGAATCTATGTCCTGTATCGCGCGGAAGACAACTCCGGCGCGATGGAGATTGGCGGACACACCTCGCGCCTGGGCATGGCCGAGAGTGACGACGGCATCCACTTCAAGCGTTCTGCCGAGCCGGTGTTCTACCCCGCAGAAGATGACCAGAAGGCGAGAGAGTGGCCAGGCGGCGTCGAAGATCCGCGCATCGTGGAGCGCGAAGACGGCACCTACATCCTCACCTATACCCAATGGAATCGAAAAACGTATTCTGTCGGCATCGCCACCTCGCGCGATCTCAAGCGATGGACCAAGTACGGACCGGCCTTTCTCGCCGCATCCGGCGGCAAGTACGCGAACCTGATGTACAAATCCGCCGGCATCGTCACGCAACTGAAAGACGGCCGTCTGCTTGCCGCGAAGATCGCCGATCGGTACTGGATGTACTGGGGTGAGGGATCGATAAAGCTGGCGACATCGGACGATGCGATTCACTGGACCCCTGTCGAGGACACGCACGGAAATCCAGTCGAAATGCTTCGGCCTCGGCCCGGCCACTTCGATAGCACCTTTCCTGAAACCGGTCCACCGCCAATCCTCACCAGCGCAGGCATCGTGATGCTGTACAACGGCAAGAACGCGACCGAGAGCGGTGACCCCGCCATGGGACCAGGTGCGTACGCCGCCGGCGAAGCGTTGTTCGAGGCCTCGAATCCTGCACACCTGCTGGAGCAGACCGACAAGCCGGTACTCAAGCCCGAACTCCCGTATGAACAGACAGGCCAGTACGCAGCCGGAACCACTTTCGCCGAGGGGCTGGTGTTCTTTCACGGCAAGTGGTTCCTGTACTACGGATGCGCGGATTCGCTGGTAGCGGTAGCCACTGCACCTGTAGAGGCCATGAGCGCTGAAACCCTGCACATGACGACGGCAGCCGAAGGTCCGATGACCGCGCCGCCGAGTTCGAAACCCGGTGTTCCGCCACCCGGCGCTGAAGCCAATGCGCGCGGCTTCTATCTCCACAAGGACGACACCGTCGTCTTTTATGGCGACAGCATCACGGAACAGAACTACTACAACCAGTGGGTCGAACTCTACACGGCAACCCGCTTCCCGTGGATGCGTGTGCACTTCTATGGCGCGGGCGTGGGCGGAGATCGCGTAAGCGGCGGCGGTGGAGGTCCCATCGATCAGCGTCTCGAACGCGATGTCTTCGCGGAGAAGCCAACCATCGTCACAGTGATGCTGGGCATGAACGATGGAGCATATCGCGCCACCACCGACGACATTGAGCAGACCTACGTAAAGGGATATCAGCATCTGCTCGATTCCATTCGCGAACATGTCCCCGGTGTGCGAATGACCCTACTGGGACCCTCGCCCTACGACGATGTAACGCGTCCGGTGTTCTTCCCCGGCGGATACAACGCCGTGATGCAGCATTTTGCGGAGGTCGATCAATCGCTGGCCGACAAGTATGGCGCGGCATTCATCAATCTCAATCCTTCAGTCGTTGCGGCCATCAGCAAGGCCGACGCGCTCGATCCGAAACTGGCCGTGTTGCTGCTGCCCGATCGCGTCCATCCCGATCCGCTCGCGCACTGGGTGATGGCTGAGGCCCTTCTGAAAGGCTGGCATGCGCCATCCATGGTTTCCGAAATCGTTGTAGATGCGCACGCCGCCACAGTGACGCAGGCTCGCAACGCGTCCGTCAGCGAAGTTGCCCAGACCAGCGGCGAGTTGAAATGGACTGCGCTCGAAGACGCTCTGCCGCTACCATTGACACGCAGCAACGCCACCACGGCGCTGCTGCTCGATCTGACTGACATTGAGCAGCAACTCAACCAGGAAACCCTACGCGTCACCGGACTTGCCGCCGGCCGCTACACCCTCAGTATCGATGGTGAGGCGGTGGACACTTTTTCGCCGGAAGCGCTGGAAGCAGGAATCAATCTCGCCGACTACGGCACGCCGATGTTTCACCAGGCACAGCGCGTAAGCTGGCTGGTGCGCGATCGCGACGAGGCACACTACATTCATCTGCGCATGCGCGTGCGCAACGCCGATACCGGCAGCGAAGAAGGCAAGGACGTCATGCAGGCCTTCGAGAATTCTCTTGAAGATTCTATCTACGAGGCCGCCGCGCCCAAGCCGCATGTATTTCGCCTCACCCCGGTTCCGACCGGTACGACACAAAGCACCCGCTGATGTTCCGCGTAAATGATTTGCACTAAATAACAAGGAGGGCGCGATCGCCGGAATTTCTCTCAAATCGGTGTTGGAGACGGATGCAACCGACTTGCGCGATGTCACCACCCATGCCTCCGGTCCAGCGGGCTCCCTGCCGTTAACGCCAGAGATGTTGTTGAATGAGCCATCCGGAAATCTTTTCGGACTCAGCCAGAATGCGGGAATGGGATGGGAGCCTTCGCGGCTTCTCGACCCGGAATTTCTGATCCTCAGCACCCACGGCGGTATGCGCGCCGAAAACGGACGCCCCATCGCTCTCGGCTTTCACACCGGACACTGGGAAGTAGGCCTACTTGTCGCCGAAGCTGCGCGCGAGCTGAAAGCTCTGCACTCTACGCCTTTCGCCGGCTCATGCACCGATCCCTGCGATGGAAGAACGCAGGGCACAACCGGCATGATGGACTCGCTGCCGTTTCGTAACGATGCCGCGATGGTACTGCGGCGGCTCATGCGATCCCTGCCTACCAGTAAAGGCGTGCTCGGCGTGGCCACCTGCGACAAAGGGCTGCCGGCAATGATGATGGCGCTCGCCTCCGTAGGTTCGCTCCCGGCAGTATTGGTGCCCGGCGGTGTCACGCTCCTGCCCGAGTCTGGCGAAGATGCAGGCAAGGTCCAGACCATCGGCGCGCGCTTTGCCCAGCAGCAGATCACGCTCGAATACGCAGCCGAAGTTGGTTGCCGGACTTGTGCATCGCCAGGCGGTGGATGCCAGTTCCTCGGCACGGCAGCGACCGCGCAAGTCGTGGGCGAAGCATTGGGATTGTCATTGCCCCACACCGCGCTCGCACCCTCCGGTCAGTCTGTCTGGCTCGACGCGGCAAAACGATCTGCACGTGCAATCATCCGGTTGCATGAATTGAAATTCGGAGTGCGCAATGTGTTAACGGATGCAGCCGTGCGCAATGCAATGGTGTTGCACGCGGCATTTGGCGGCTCCACAAATCTGCTATTGCATTTACCCGCGATTGCATTTTCCGCAGGATTGAAGCGCCCCAGCCGCGCCGACTGGGAAGAAGTAAATCGCAGCGTCCCGCGCCTCGTAGACGCCCTGCCCAATGGTCCGCATGGATTCGCGACCGTACAGGTGTTTCTCGCCGGCGGCGTCCCCGAGGTCATGCTGGAACTCCGCTCGGCAGGCCTCCTTGATGGGAGTGTCCACACCGTTACAGGCGATACGCTCAATGCTAGCCTAGACTGGTGGCGCGACAGCGAACGCCGGCACACGCTGCGCGGCAAGCTCACACAACTCGACGGCATCGACGCAGATGACGTCATCATGACTCCCGATCGTGCGCGCGAGCGCGGACTCACGGCGACCGTCTGCTTTCCCGTCGGCAACCTCGCGCCTGAGGGATCGGTCATCAAGAGCACCGCCATCGATCCCTCGCTGATTGGCAACGACAACATATTCAGCCACCGCGGTCCCGCGCGCGTATTTACAACGGAGGCTGCAGCAATCGCGGCGATCAAGTCGGGTGCCATCGGCCATGGCGATGTGCTGGTGCTCATATGCGGCGGTCCGAAAGGCGCCGGAATGCAGGAGATCTATCAGGTCACCTCCGCCCTCAAGCAACTGCCCCACTGCAAGCACGTCGCCGTGCTCACCGATGCGCGTTTCAGCGGCGTTTCCACCGGCGCCTGCATTGGTCACATCTCCCCTGAAGCACTGTCGGGCGGTCCAATCGGTAAGGTAAACGACGGCGACCTTATTGAAATCGTGGTCGACCGCGGCAAATTGACTGCCTCGGTGCATCTCGTCGGCGACGCCGACGGTGAATTCACTGCGGAAGAGGGCTCGCGCAAGTTGGCCGCACGCAACCCGCGAACCGATCTCAAGTCGCACCCGGCGCTCCCGGACGATACTCGCCTGTGGGCCGCACTGGTAGAAGCCAGCGGTGGAGTATGGGGCGGTTGCGTCTACGACACCGAAAAGATCGTTGCCGCCCTCAATCATCCAATCAGCACCTAGATTGAGTTTCTACAACACGAAACAAGGTGCTCCATCCATGTGAAACTATATGTAGACTTAGCTATTCTTCAAAACCGGAAACGCGGTGATGCGCAACTTAGCGGTTGCATATGGAATCAGGGTAATCTCTTCCGCTGGCTCCTCGCTTGTAACGGGGCTTTGCAGGAGCGTATTGGCTACTCCATCTTCCGCGCGCCATGCCGGAATTTTGCGCGCCTTCACGCGCAGTTGTACCGGCGGATTCTTTCGAGCAAAGGGAAGATCACCTACTTCCGCTTCGGTGACCGCGATGTCATTTGCCGCGTCGCCGGTATTCAATTGCAATGCATAGTTCCAAGCCGTGGTGGGATACACCTGCCAGTCAGCAGTCATGCCGCGATCGCGCAGTTTCACCCAGTCTTCTCCGATCCCGTAGGAGAAGACCAGCGGACCGCGTTCAATCGCAACCGAGTCATTGAACCAGCGTGAAACACGCGGCCTCATTGGAAATGTGATTTCCACGCGATCGCCGGATTTCCATGAACGCTGAATTCGCGCGAACGAACCTGCGGCTGGCTCCGGTTCACTACGGCCATTCACAGTGATGGTGGTTCCCGCAGCCCACGCGGGGATCCGCAGATGAAGTGGGAATTCGAGCGGGGCGGCCGGGCTGACAGTGATTTGAACGTTACCGCGAAACGGATATTCGGTTTCCTCAACGATATGTATCGGGGTTCCATGCAGACTAGTGCTCACTTCGCAAGGAGCATAAGCGGCAGCGACCAACCCATCCCGTGGGTCATTCGCCGCTCCACCGCACATTAGAAACAGACTCGCAGCAAATTTTGGCCAGCCCTGGTGATAGTTCGCGGTGCAGCAGCCAAAGTTGGGCTCAAGACCAAATAGATTGGATTCCGGACCGTCGCTGACCCACGGCTTATGGTGCAGGCTGCACTCCACCTGGTTCGGCTCCTGGTTATATTGGTGCGCCCACATATCGTCAGTCAGCGTGCCGGGCAGCGCGTTGAATGCGAGGCGCTCAAGGCGATCGCCAAACGCCGCATCGCCAGTGATGGCGAGAGCGCGCTCCAGCGAGTACATGTATTCGACCACGGTGCAGAGTTCCGAACCTTGCGAAGGATCGCGGCCGGAGAGATGTTCGTCGCAGGAGAACATGCCATTGGGCAAGCCGTGATACTTGTCGAGTTCCGCAATCATCTGCGTTGCGGCTTTGCGATCGCTTTCGGACCCAGAGACGAGCGACCACACCGGCCCTGTCTTCACCGCCTGCCCATTGTTCACGCCGTGTGTTGAAAGCGCGAGATCCTTGAGACCCCCGTCTTCGTTGAGCTTGATGAACTCGGCCGTGATCTTTTGCTTGTATTGAAAGTTCGCATACTGCGCCATCCAGTCGTAGCCCTGCGTGTGCAAAAGCCGCGCGAGATCGAGGAGATACGCCGCGCCGGTCCGGTTATAGAGCCAGGTGACGCTAAGCACTTCGTCCTGCCAGCGGAATTTGCCCCAGTCGCGCAGTGGACGTTTGGGAAGTTCGGAAAGCTGGTAACGGAAATACCGGTCCATAAGCGGCATTACGCGTGGATCGCCGGTGAATTCCTGGTATTGCGTGAGGACTTTTAGTGCGACGATGCGCGGCCACCAGTCATCATTCGAAGCTGGACCGATCATGCCATTCGACGCCTGGTTGGTCAGAATCCACTCCATGTACTTTTGCGCTTTCGCTTTGAGACGCGCGTCATCGAGAAGCCACGCGAGAGGAATGAGGCCGTCGAGGTAATAGGGTCCGCGCTCCCACGATTCGCCTTTGCCCCCGAGCCATCCGCTATTGGAACCAACGTCGGCCCACGTCTCGTCGAGGTGCCCTGAAAGTCCATTGGCCTGGATCTCCAACTGCCGGCGAAGCCATCCCGCCGGACGAACCTGTCCCAGCGGCAGCGGATAGAACGCGCTGGCATTGAGCGGTGCCCGATTTTTAACGGTGACAACGGACTGTGAATCGGCCCGATGTTCGGCGAGAGCGAAAATCTTGCGTGCCGGCAGAGCGCAAGCGAGCCCCGCGAACCCGGACTGTTGAAGAAAGCGGCGACGCGAAGTACGGAATCGTTGCGACATAGACACCTGTGTGCGACCGTCAACAGAGTAATGGACGGGGCCGAGGCGATAGAGTACTTGGCATGAAAATTCCTCGGGTTCTAGTTGTCTTGTGCGCACTGTTGTTCGCTGTTTTCGGGTCATTGGCGGCGCGGGCGCAGGCTTCTGATGCCGATAAAGCCATCTCAACTCCACAACTGGTTATCATCGATACCGATATCGGCGATGACATTGATGACGCCTTTGCACTGGCGTTGGCGCTGAAGAGTCCGGAACTCAGAGTCCTTGGCGTGACGACGACCTTCGGCAACACCGAGATGCGCGCGCGACTTCTCGACCGATATCTAAAGGACGTGGGACGAAGCGATATTCCAGTGTTTGCCGGACCACCTTCAAAGACAGACAACCTGATGACGCAGGCGGCTTATGCGAAGCAAACTCCGGAGAAGAAACACCAAGGCGGTGCGGAGTTTATTTTGCGCGAAGCTCGTGAGCATCCCGGTGAAATAACACTCATCGGAATTGGGCCTCTGTTCACAGTGCAGGCAGCAATTGAGCACGATCCGGCTGCATTCAAAAAGTTGAAGCGAGTGGTGATTATGGGTGGCAGCATCGAGCGCGGTTATGGAGTCGATGCGCAAGGCATGCCAAATCCACCGCAACCGGAATGGAACATTCTGTGCGATCCGGCCGGAGCAAAGGCGCTGTTGGCGTCAGGCGTGCCAGTATTCATGATGCCGCTCGATTCCACTCAAGTGCCGCTCGATGCGGGGAAGCGGGATGCGATCTTTGCGCATGGATCTCCGCTCACTGATCAGTTGACGCTGCTCTATCACGAATGGATCGGTAACACTTCGAACCGCAGTCCAACGCCGACCCTGTTCGATCCGGTTGCGGTTACGTTCACATTTCGTCCGGATCTTTGCCCTACCAAGCCAATGCATATTGAAGTCGATGGCAAGGGGCTGACAACATTAGGGCCCGGAGATCCGAATGCGCGGGTCTGTCTGCAGTCAGACGAGAAGTCCTTCCTTGACCTGCTCGTTAAACGGATAACTGCAGACTGAAACTCGGCAACTGATGACCGTGAAATAGCGATTCATCGGCAGGAATTCATTCCGATTCACCAGACATGTGCTCGGTGTCACATGCAACTCCATTGACAGCGCGTGAAAGTAAGAGAAAAATGGCGGGTCGTCGGGATTCTGACTCAGTCTGTATGCGTGAGAGGGAGTGTAAGAAAGATGCGGAATTGGAAGGCTTTGAGTGCGTTGTTTTTGGGGTGTTCCGCCCTGTTGGTCGGTTGCAAGTCGGCGCCGGAATTAACGTCAACGCAGGCATTGGCGCTGGTGCAGGCCAAATATGACCAGACCGCACCGGTGGGCGTGAACGTCCTGGTCAATGATCCGGGTATGTTGAGTGGCGCAAAGGCAAAACTCTGGGATCGGACGAAGATCTATCCCAACAAGATATGGGCGGACTTCAAGCTCACCGCGGACGGAAAAAAAGCGGTAGTGCTTCCCGGCGGAGGCGACGTTATTGAGTGGCGTCCCCAGAGCGCAGATGACAAGAACTACACCATTGTCGTGACTACGGTGGCAGCCAATCGTTTGAAAGCAAAAGATATGGGCGAATTGAGCGACGAGGCCATGGCCGGCGCAGAAGCAGCGAAGTCCGGAAAATACGCGGAGGTTGTGAATCTGACGGGGGTTCCAGAGGTTCTACAAGATATCGCTCATAATCCGGGGAACAAGCTGAGCGTGAGGAAAGAAGCAGATTTCGCCCTTGTGAATGGGGCTTGGACGCTCAAGACAATTCGATAGGCCCGGCTCGTTTGTGGGTGGACTCATTAAATCCACCCACCTTCAGCCGGAAAGGTGCTGGAAATCGGGGAAATAATTGACCCCACCAGCCTTTCTTGCTATCTTTAAAAGGTTCCGCAAGAACACGCCTATCCCTGTGTGCTAAAGACAGGCGCGTAATGGGAGATCCCCGGTCAGCAAGTTTGGCGAGGGTCTACACCCCAGGCCGTAGCGTTAAAAACGGCCGAAGTCCTTAAATTGCTCTCTTCTTGCGAAGGGCAGGGACACATCGCTTACCCGGGTGAAGGAAAGACGGGAGGGCGATATTCGCATCGGTGCTCGCGCGTTTCTCCACCTTGGAGGGCTATGCGAGCCGGAACCGGCGAAACGGAGTTGGCTTTTCCCGTTTAAAAGCGGAAAAACGACCGGCCACCGTCTCGGTTCTCGTCTGGAAGTGGAACGAAGGCAGACGCGAAGCAGCAACTTGGGCTTTCGTGCGTGTGCGCATCGACAAAGGTGCGTTTCGCAGCATGAGAAGCCGGGAAGGCTTGCGCGCGGCTGAATGTGGGTTGGGCTTAGAGGTTTTTGGGGTAAGGAGTTTCAGTTTGCCTACTTTTAATCAATTGGTTCGTAAGGGGCGTACGGCCCCCCGGTACAAGACGGCGTCTCCTGCACTGCAGGCCTCGCCGCAGCGTCGCGGAGTATGCACCCGCGTGTACACACAAACCCCCAAGAAACCGAACTCGGCACTGCGCAAGGTAGCTCGCGTGCGGTTGACCAACGGGATTGAGGTCACCACCTACATCCCAGGCATCGGCCACAACCTGCAGGAGCACTCGATTGTGCTCATCCGCGGGGGGCGCGTGAAAGACCTTCCCGGAGTCCGCTATCACGTGGTGCGCGGCACACTGGATTCCGTAGGCGTTGCCAACCGGAAGCAGAGTCGCTCCAAGTATGGCGCAAAGCGAGCCAAGGGTGGCGCGGCGGCAGGCAAGAAGTAGGCGCTCCGCGCTTTAGCGTTTTGGAGTAGAGCGGTGGGAATGAAATACGGTTCCCGGGCGGCGTGATGGTACCGGGACTGGGGCAGCACAACGGCGCTTAGGCGCGAAGGATTTTGAGAGACTATGCCGAGAAAAGGGCACATTGCGAAGCGGGAAGTAGCACCGGATCCGGTTTACGGGTCCACGCTGGTCACCAAGTTTGTGAACTCGATGATGTGGGGCGGCAAGAAGTCGACGGCCCAGGGCATCTTCTATCAATCGATGAAGAACCTTGAAGAGAAGGGCGGCGGAGATGACGCGCTCAAGCTCTTCAAGAAGGCAGTCGAGAACTGCAAGCCGCTGCTCGAGGTCAAGACCCGTCGTGTCGGTGGCGCCAACTACCAGGTTCCGATCGAAGTGAACGCGGATCGGCGTACCTCGCTGGCGATTCGCTGGCTCATCACCTACGGCCGTGCCCGCGGTGAGAAGGGCATGATCGACAAGTTGAGCAACGAACTGCTTGACGCGGCCAATGGTCGTGGCGCGGCGATGAAGAAGAAAGAAGACGTGCACCGCATGGCTGAGGCCAACAAGGCCTTCGCACACTACCGCTGGTAGTTGACGGCACGAGGCAAGAAGAGTTTTAGCCGGCAAGCAAGATGGTCCGGCGCGAAGGCCCTGAACGGAATGGGTTTTTGAACTGAAGGAAACGGCGGGACTCGGGTCCCGCAAGGATAAAGAAAAACCGTGGCTCGCACCATACCTCTAAGTCGTTGCCGGAATATCGGAATCATGGCGCACATCGACGCCGGTAAGACGACTGCGACAGAACGCATCCTCTTCTATACGGGCATCACGCACCGCATCGGCGAAGTGCATGAAGGCACCGCGACCATGGATTACATGGAACAGGAGCAGGAGCGCGGTATCACCATCACGTCCGCAGCAACGACGTGCATGTGGAAAGACATCCGTATCAACATCATTGATACGCCCGGTCACGTGGACTTCACCGCCGAGGTGGAGCGTTCCCTGCGTGTGCTCGACGGCGCGGTTGCGGTGTTTGACTCTGTCAGCGGCGTACAGCCTCAGACCGAGACGGTATGGCGCCAGGGCGACAAGTACAAGGTTCCGCGTATCTGCTTCGTGAACAAGATGGACAAGAACGGGGCCGATTTCGAGCACGTTCTGGACACCATTCGCAAGCGGTTGGGCGCGCGACCGGTAGCGCTGCAGATTCCAATTGGCGCTGAGTCGCACTTCAAGGGCGTCATCGATCTCATCGAGATGAAGGCCATCGTGTGGCACGACGAGACCATGGGCGCGCAGTATTCGGAAGAGCCGATTCCTGCTGATCTGCAGAAGAAGGCTGAAGCTTTCCGCCTGCAACTGATCGAAGTGATCGCCGAGACCGACGATGTGCTGCTCGAGAAGTTCCTCGAAGGCGAGACGCCGACCATTGAAGAGCTGAAGAAGGGCATTCGCCAGGCGACCATCGATCTGAAGGTGTTCCCGGTAATCTGCGGAAGCGCATTCAAGAACAAGGGTGTGCAGACGCTGCTCGATGCGGTTGTGGATTATCTCCCCAGCCCGCTCGACAAGCCTCCGGTGGAAGGTATCGATCCGCACGATCTGTCGCACACGGTTATCCGCAAGGCGGATGACAATGAGCCACTGTCGGCCTTGGTTTTCAAGCTGATTAACGATCCCTTCGGCAAGCTGTCATTCATTCGCATCTATTCGGGATCTCTGAAGACGGGCGACACGGTTCTGAATCCGCGTACCGGCAAGACCGATCGCGTAGGCCGCTTGGTGAAGATGCACGCCAACAAGCGTGAAGACATCACCGAGATCTACGCGGGCGATATCTGCGCGTGCGTCGGCCTGAAGGAATTGAAGACCGGCGATACGCTCAGCTCACCGCAGCATCCGATCGCGCTTGGCGCCATCACCTTCCCCGAGCCTGTGATTTCGGTAGCAATCGAACCGAAAACCAAGGTCGATCAGGAAAAGATGGGTATCGCGCTGTCGCGGTTAGCCGACGAAGACCCCACCTTCAAGGTGCGGACGGACGAAGATTCGGGACAGACGATCATCAGCGGTATGGGCGAATTGCACCTCGAAATTCTTGTCGACCGCATGAAGCGCGAGCACAAGGTCGAGGCGAACGTGGGCGAGCCGAAGGTTGCGTTCCGCGAGACGATCCGCAAGTCGGCCGAAGCTGAAGGCAAGTACATTCGTCAGACAGGCGGTTCGGGTAACTACGGGCATTGCAAGTTGCGCATCGAGCCCAACGAGCCGGGCAAGGGCTACGAGTTTATCAACGACATCAAGGGCGGCGTGGTTCCGAAGGAATACATCAAGCCCATCGATCAGGGCGTGCAGGGTGCGCTGGAATTGGGCATTCTGGCTGGCTATCCTATCGTGGACGTGAAGGTGCACCTGTATGACGGCAGCTATCACGAAGTCGACTCGAACGAAATGGCATTCAAATTTGCCGGTTCGATCGCCTTCAAGGAAGCCGCACGCAAGGCGCATCCGGTCCTTCTTGAGCCGGTGATGGCAGTCGAAGTCACGGTCCCCGAGGAGTTCATGGGCGTGATTATCGGCGACATCAACTCGCGTCGCGGAAGGATTGAAGGCATGGAGCACGCGGCAGGATCGCAGGTCATCAAGGCGATCGTTCCGCTGAAGGAAATGTTCGGCTACGTGAACGAGATTCGTTCCTCGACACAAGGCCGTGCGTCGTATTCAATGCAGTTCGCGCGCTACGAAGAGGCGCCACGCATGATCGCCGATGAAATTATCGGCCGTGCGCAGGGTAAGTAGCAGTCAAGTTTTGGGGCTGGAGCCGGAATGCCGGCGCCCCGGGGTGCAACAGGTTGTACAAGCCACTGAAAGGGAATTGGATTTCTTATGGCGAAGGAAAAGTTTGATCGTTCGAAGCCGCATGTGAACGTGGGAACGATTGGTCACATTGATCACGGCAAGACGACGTTGACGGCGGCGATCACGAAGGTATTGCAGAAGCACAACCCGAAGAACACGTTCCGTTCGTTTGACTCGATCGACAACGCCCCGGAAGAGCGGGAGCGCGGTATCACGATTGCGACGGCGCACGTGGAGTACGAGACCCCGAACCGGCACTACGCGCACGTTGACTGCCCCGGTCACGCCGACTACATCAAGAACATGATTACCGGCGCGGCGCAGATGGACGGCGCGATTCTGGTAGTCGCAGCGACCGACGGCCCGATGCCGCAGACCAAGGAGCACGTTCTGCTGGCTCGCCAGGTAGGCGTTCCCTGCATCGTGGTCTTCTTGAACAAGTGCGATGCGGTGGAAGACGAAGAGCTGACGGACCTGGTGGAGATGGAAGTTCGCGAACTGTTGTCGAAGTACCAGTTCCCGGGCGACGACGTTCCCGTGATCCGTGGATCGGCTCTCGGCGCCCTGAACGGCGAAGCCAAGTGGGAAGCCAAGATCGACGAGCTGATGGAAGCGGTCGACAAGTACGTTCCGCAGCCGGAGCGCGCGGTCAATCTGCCCTTCCTGATGCCGATCGAAGACATCTTCTCGATCTCGGGACGCGGCACGGTGGTGACCGGAAGAATCGAACGCGGCAAGGTGAAGGTGGGCGAGGATGTCGAGATTGTCGGCTTCCGCGAGACCCGCAAGTCGGTTTGCACGGGCGTGGAAATGTTCAAGAAGCAGCTGGACGAAGGCCTGGCGGGCGACAACGCCGGCATCCTGCTGCGCGGCATTCCCAAGGAAGACGTGGAGCGCGGCATGGTTCTGGCGAAGCCGGGATCGATCACGCCGCACACCAAGTTCAAGGGCACCGTGTACGTGCTGAGCAAGGAAGAGGGCGGCCGTCACACACCGTTCTTCAAGGGCTACAGGCCGCAGTTCTACTTCCGGACGACAGACGTGACGGGAGTGGCGGAACTGCCTGAAGGCACGGAGATGGTGATGCCGGGCGACAACGTGGAACTGGTGATTGAACTGATTACGCCGGTAGCCATGGAAAAGGGTCTGCGCTTTGCCATCCGCGAAGGCGGACGCACAGTAGGCGCAGGCGCGATTGCGGAAATTATCAAGTAGACGCTAGCCGCGTCGGGCGGACCGCCCTCCGGGCGCATCGAACGGCGCGGCAAGCGAAATCTGATCACTGATCTCTGATCAATGATCACTTGGAAAGAAGAGCCAATGGTAGGTCAAAGGATTCGAATTCGGTTGAAGGCATACGACTATCGCGTGCTGGATACCTCGACCGGCGAGATTGTGGAGACGGCCAAGCGTACCGGAGCAACGGTGGCGGGTCCGATTCCATTGCCGACGATCAAGAACAAGTACTGCGTGCTGCGTTCGCCGCACGTAGATAAGAAGTCGCGCGAGGCGTTCGAAATTCGCACGCACAAGCGGCTGATCGACATTCTTGAGCCGACGCAACAGACGGTAGACGCGCTGATGAAGCTCGATCTTCCGGCCGGCGTTGACGTCGAGATCAAGGCGTTTGAGAAATAAGTGGACAGTGAACAGTGGTCAGTGATCAGAGTTCTGACAACTGACAACTGAGAACTAGTTCAGTTCCGGCAGTGCGGCGCTTCAAGTCCGCATGATGAGGTGAGGAAGATATGGCAGTCACAGGGATTCTGGGAAAAAAGATCGGCATGACGCAGGTCTTCGACGAAAAGGGCGATGTGCACCCGATTACGGTGTTGCAGGCCGGTCCTTGCGTAATTACGCAGTTGAAGACGCTCGCCAAGGACGGCTATGACGCCGCGCAAATCGGCCTGGTGGAATTTATCAAGACGAAGAACGTAACCAAGCCTCAGGCTGGCCACTTCGCGAAGACGGAAGCTCCTCCGGTCAAGGTCATCAAGGAAGTTGACGTTGAGGCCAATGCCGATGGCGAAGTTCAAACCAAGGCTGGCGACCGCGTGCTGGTGGATATCTTCCAGGATGCAAAGTTTGTCGACGTAATCGGGACTTCGAAGGGCCGCGGATTTGCTGGCGTCGTTCGCCGGCATAAGTTTGGTGGCGGACCGAAGTCGCACGGTCACATGTTCCAGGTGCAGGGTTCGATCGGTGCATCCAGTTTCCCATCGCGCGTATTTCCCGGTCAGAGAATGCCGGGTCACATGGGCGCGGCGCAGATCACGGTTCGCAACCTTCGTATTCGCGGCATTGATCTCGAAGAGAATTTGCTGATGGTTGAAGGTGCGGTTCCGGGATCGCGTGAAGGATATGTGCTGATTTCGAAGGCCAAGACTCCGCCGCGCGAGCGCCGTGGATTTGCCGGCTCGACTACGGTCGATCCGTTGAAGGCTTCGAAGAAGGCAACCGCAAAGCGCAAGTAATCACCTGCGGTGGGGCCAATCGCGCCTAGCGGCGCACGAGATGGAGAGCCGGTAGAAAGATGCCGGCGGAAGAGATTCAGAGCCGGATGCGAGTCCGGCGGAAGAAGAAGACGATGGCAAACGTAGATGTTGTAAATCTGAACGGCGAAAAAGTGGGCTCGCTCGAACTGGCCGATTCAGTTTATGGCCAGGTCAACGAAGCTCTGCTGTGGGAAGCGGTGAAGCATTATCGCGCTTCCATGCGGCAGGGCACGCACAAGACCAAGAGCCGCACTGAAGTCGCCGGTTCTGGCAAGAAGCTGTGGAAGCAGAAGGGCACCGGCCGCGCTCGTATCGGCTCGGTCCGCTCGCCGTTGTGGCGTCACGGTTACACCGTGCACGGACCTCAACCGCGCAGCTATGACTATGCCTTCCCGCGCAAAAAGCTGCAGGGTGCATTGCGCTCAGCGTTGGCTTCGAAGCTGGCTGATGGCAAACTTACCGTGGTCGATACGCTGGAACTCAAGGGCGGCAAGACGAAGCTCTATCGCCAGGCGCTCGACAAACTCGATGTGACGCGTACTGCGCTGATCGTAGAAAACGGCAAGACCCTTTCCCAGGCATTAATGCTCGGCGCACGCAATCTCAAGGGCGTCGAACTGGTTCTCAACAACGAAGTGCATCCGTACGATCTGCTGCGGTATGAGCGGGCAATTTTCTCTAAAGCCGCGATCGAGCAGTTGACGGAGTCTCTCGTGAAGAGCGTTTCCAAGCGCAATGCAGCGCAGACGGAGGCCGCGTAATGCCAACTCTCTATACAGTGATTCGCCGGCCCCTGATTACCGAAAAGGGCTTGAGCGTTAAGGAAACCGAGGGCACGCTGGTGTTTGACGTGGCTCCGGATGCTTCGAAGATCGAAGTGAAGCAGGCGGTTGAGGCTCTCTTCAAGGTGAAGGTTGCCGCGGTACGGACTGCGAATGTGGTGGGCAAGGAACGCCGCCGCGGAAAGTTCGCTGGATTTCGGCCGGATTGGAAAAAGGCTTACGTTCGGTTGAAAGCCGGCGAGAAGCTGCCTGAGTACGTGAGCAACCTGTAGGACAGTGAACAGTTGTCAGTGAACAGTGTTCAGTTGAGTCCGCAGTTTGCAAGTTGGAATATCGGAGCCGGTGAAATAGAGAGGCTTCGGAGAAACGGGGAGAGCGGCGCAGAAGTCAGGCGCAGGCACTCCAGGACATAAGATGATGGCTATCAAGACATACAGACCGATTACGCCGACGTTGCGCTTTAAGACCACGCTGGTCAATGATGACCTGACGACGGACAAGCCGCACAAGCCGCTGCTGGCAGTACGCAAGCGCACGGGCGGACGGCGCAACACCGGTGACCTGACGATTCGGCATCACGGCGGCGGACACAAACAGAAGATCCGGCTGATTGACTTCAAGCGCGACAAGTTCGGAATTCCGGGCAAAGTGGCGACCATTGAGTACGACCCGAACCGTTCGGCGCGCATCGCGCTGGTACATTACGCGGACGGCGAGAAGCGCTACATCCTGCAGCCTGTGGGGTTGAAGGTCGGGGCAACAGTAAGCTCGGGCCCCGAAGCCGACATTCTGATTGGCAATGCTTTGCCGCTCAAGAACATTCCTGCCGGTACAACGGTGCACGCGATTGAACTCCGGCCGGGCAAAGGCGCACAGATGGCGCGTTCAGCTGGTGCTCAGGCTCAGTTGGTAGCCAAGGAAGGCGATTACGCTCTTCTGAAGTTGCCTTCTGGTGAAACACGCAAGGTGCTGGTTGACTGCCTAGCCACCGTTGGACAAGTCGGCAATACCGATCATGAGAACGTGTCCATCGGCAAGGCCGGACGCAACCGCTGGAAGGGTATTCGTCCTACCAACCGTGGCGTCGCTATGAATCCTGTGGATCACCCGCACGGCGGCGGTGAAGGCAAGACTTCAGGTGGCCGTCATCCTGTGACTCCGTGGGGTCAGCCAACACGCGGGTACAAGACACGCAACAACAAGCGGACCGATGCGTTCATCATCAGCCGCCGGGCGAAGTAGAGGAGCTGAGGGTATATGGCACGTTCGACGAAAAAAGGCCCGTTTGTAGATGCGCACCTGACGACGAAGATCGAGGTGCTCAACGCGGCCAACGATAAGAAGGTCGTGAAGACCTGGTCACGGCGCTCGACGATCTTCCCGGAGTTCGTGGGACACACGATCGCAGTGCACAACGGCAAAAAGTTCGTTCCGGTGTACGTGACCGAGAACATGGTAGGACACAAGCTGGGCGAGTTTGCTCCGACGCGCACGTTCAAGGGGCACACGGGCGGATCGAAGGCTGCGGAAGCTTCTGCCAAGCCGGCGGGTCCGCGGTAGTTGAGATTTCGGCGCAACCGCGCCAGCGAATTTGAGGAAGAGACCAATGGCAGTCGAGACAAAAGAATACCGGGCTGAAGCAAAGTTCCAGCGTGTATCGCCGCAGAAGGCGCGGCTGGTGCTGGACCTGATTAAGGGCCGGGGAGTTCAGGAAGCGCTGGAGACGGCGCAGTTCACCAAGAAGCGCATTGCTCCGGTGATTCATAAGCTGCTGACTTCGGCCGTGGATAACGCCAAGTACGTGTCGGGCGAACGAGGGGAAGACGTGGATGTCGACAACCTCTACGTGAAGTCGGCAATTGCCAACGACGGTCCACGCATGAAGAGGATTCGGCCCGCTCCGATGGGGCGCGCGTATCGCTATCAGCGCAGGCTGACACACATCATCCTGTCGGTGGCTGAGCGCGATGGCGGACACTCGCACCTGGTGACCAAAGCTGACGAGCCGGCGACAGCGGGCAAGTCAGTGAAGAAGACGGGCGCAAAGAAGACAGCTACGAAGACGGCAAAGAAATCAGCGGCGAAGAAGCCGGTTGCAGCAACGAAGAAAAAGGCCAAGAAGTAGGCCTGGAAGTATTTGAGGAAAAAAGCATGGGACAGAAAGTCCACCCTTATGGATTCCGGCTCGGAGTAAACAAGCCATGGCGTTCGCGCTGGTTCTCAGAGCGCGACTATGACAAGCTCCTGGTTGAAGACGTGAAGCTCAAGGCTGAGCTGCGCGAAAAGCTCAAAGCTGCCGGCGTGAGCTCGGTGGAAATCGAGCGTCCAGGCAACAAGCTTCGCTTCCTGATCCGCACCGCGCGTCCGGGTATCGTCATCGGCCGCAAGGGCGCGGAGATCGAGAAGCTCAAGACCGAGCTCGGCAAGCGCACCAACCGCGAAGTGTTCATCGACATTATCGAGGTGAACAAGCCAGAGTTGGACGCCCAGCTTGTGTCGGAGAACATCGCGCTGCAACTCGAAAAGCGCGTAAGCTTCCGCCGCGCCATGCGTAAGAGCGTGGATTCGGCGCTGCGTTTCGGCTGCAAGGGAATCAAGGTGCGTGTGTCGGGTCGCTTGAACGGCAACGAAATCGCGCGGTCGGAGTGGTATCTGCAGGGGCGTTTACCGCTGCACACGCTTCGCGCGGATATCGACTACGGGTTTACCGAGGCGAACACCACCTACGGCGTAATCGGTGTGAAGACGTGGATCTATCGTGGCGATATCTACGAGCAGAAACGTCGCCAGCCCGCGCCCGCAGGTTCGGGAGTGTTTTAAAGGCAGTGGACAGTGAACAGTGGTCAGTGTCCGTGCGGTTCGAAGTGTTTTGTGTTTAGGCGGTTGGAGAAGGGCTGGGGAGCAGTGCAATGCAGGCAGATGTAAACATGCCGACTGTTCACTGATCACTGTCCACTGACCACTGGTTTTAGAGGATTTCGCTATGTTGATGCCGAAGAAGGTTAAGTTCCGGAAGCAGCAGAAGGGTAAGCGTCGCGGTAAAGCGTGGCGCGGTTCTTCGCTGTCGTTCGGTGAGTACGGTTTGAAGGTCCTGGAGTGCGGCTACATCACTGACCGGCAGATCGAAGCCAGCCGTATCGCCATGACCCGCTTCATCAAGCGCGGCGGCAAGATCTGGCTCCGTCTGTTTCCAGATAAGCCAATCACCAAGAAGCCGGCCGAAGTTCGAATGGGTTCGGGCAAGGGCGCGCTGGATCATTGGGTTGCCGTAGTGCGGCCTGGCAAGATCCTGTTTGAGATGGAAGGCGTGACGCCCGAAATCGCGCAGGAAGCCATGCGTCTTGCTTCGAACAAGCTGCCACTGCGTACCAAGTTCGTGCAGCGTCCGGGCGCCGAGAAGACGTCCGGGGCCGAGAAGAAGACGGCAGCGGCCGAGTAGTCAGCAACGGGCCGAGCAGTCGGCAGAGGGTAAGAAGCGCCGCCGATCCCGCAAGGATTGGCAGAGCGCCGGAGATTAAGAGATGGAACTCGCAAAGATTCGTAGTTTGAGCGACGACGAACTGCAGCACCACGAAAAGACTTCGGGTGAGCAGCTGTTCCGGCTTCGCTTTCAGGTCTCGATGGGGCAGAACGACGGAGTGAAAAAGCTCCGCCAGCTGCGCAAAGAGATCGCACAGATCAAGACGGTTTCGCGGGAACGCGAACTTGGCATTCGCGGCGCCACGCATGAACTGGTTTCAACCTTGCCGGCGGGCGAAGAGAAGAAGACAACCAAAAGCAGCGCGAAGAAGCCTGCAAAGACCGCGAAGGCCAAGTCGGGCGCAAAGAAGAGCGTGACCAAGGGACCCCGGTCCGCCGCTAAGAAGAGCGCCAAGAAGAGTGCAGCGGCCAGCGCAACCAAGAAGGGAGCCGGTAAATGACGGCGGCGACAACAGAGAAGCAGGCGCCGGCGAGCCGGCGCAACGAAAAAGTGGGCAACGTGGTTTCGACCAAGATGCAGAAGACTATCGTGGTTGAGGTCGAGATGCGCAAGGCTCATCCCAAGTACAAGCGCATCGTGAAAAGCTCGAAGAAGTTCTATGCGCACGATGAGCAGAACTCGGCACGGCTGGGCGATGTGGTCCGCATCCGCGAGACCAGGCCGTTAAGCAAGTTGAAGCGGTGGTCGCTTGAAGAGATTGTGCGGCGTTCGTCGCTGGCACAGATTGAAGACACGGCTGGAACAGCCGCTGCTGTAGAAGCCGCCAAGTAGGCGGAGCGGTAAGGAGAAAAATCCATGGCTGTGCAAATGAGAACCATGCTCGCGGTGGCGGATAACTCCGGCGCGCGCAAGCTGCAAGTGATTCTGCCCCTGGGCGGCGGGTTGGGCAAGAAAGCCGGTCTGGGTGATGTCGTAACAGCGGCGGTGAAGGAAGCTTCGCCGGATGGCACGGTGAAAAAGGGCAAAGTGGTGAAGGCGGTGATCGTCCGCACCCGCAAAGAGCACCGTCGCCGTGACGGAACCTATATCCGCTTCGACGAGAACGCGGCGGTGGTGATTGATGATGCGCACGAGCCAGTTGGCACCCGCGTCTTCGGCCCCGTTGCTCGCGAACTGCGTGAGAAGAAGTTTTTGAAGATTGTGTCGCTGGCACCAGAAGTGGTGTAGGGCAGCTTTTAGCTTTCAGCCTCTAGCTTCTAGCTAGATCAGTTGGAAGATGGACAAAAATAGCTAGAGGCTAGCAGCTAGAAGCTAGCAGCTGATTTCGGAGAAATCATGCCGAGTTTGAATATTCGTCGTAACGATGTAGTGAAGATTCTCGCGGGTTCCGATCGCGGCAAGTCGGGCCGTGTGCTGCGCGTGTTTCCTGACAAGGGCACCGTGCTCGTTGAGCATGTGCGCGTGGTGAAGAAGACTGTTTCAAGCAAGCGCGGGCAACGGACCAAGGGCGGCATCGCGGAACATGAGTCGCCGATCAATGTTTCGAACGTGGCCCTGCTTTGCTCGAACTGCGAGACAGCCTCGATCGGATACAAGGTTCAGGGCACAAGCAAGCAGCGGATATGCAAGACGTGTGGCAGCGAACTGCCCACCAAGAAGTAAGAGGAACCCTACCGGCAGGGCAGCGCGCATAGGGTGCGAATGTCCAGTCGGCAAGTCCCTTCCGCAACGGTAAACGGTCGCTACGGTGACTACTCCGAAGACCGGAAGAAAGAGAGTGAAGGAAATGGCAGCAAGGTTGAAAGAGAAGTACAACAAAGAGATCAAGCAGGCTCTCAAGAAGGAACTGGGCATCGACAACATGATGGCCGTTCCCCGGCTTGAGAAGGTTGTCATCAATATGGGCCTGGGCGAAGCGACGCAGAACACCAAGCTGCTGGACCCGCTGGTGGGCGATCTGACGCAAATCGCCGGACAGAAGCCGGTGATGACGAAGGCGAAGAAGTCGATTGCCGCTTTCAAGGTGCGCGCCGGCATGTCCATCGGAGCCATGGTGACCTTGCGCAATGAGAAGGCATACGAGTTTCTCGACCGCCTGATCTCAACTGCACTGCCGCGGGTTCGCGATTTTCGCGGCGTTTCGACTAAGAGTTTTGACGGGCGCGGTAACTACACGCTCGGTCTGCGCGATCAGCTGATCTTCCCCGAGATTGATTACTCGAAGGTGGAAAAGTTGAAGGGCATGAACATCACGATCGTGACCACGGCGAAGGACGATAACGGAGCGCGTGCGCTTCTGAAGGCCTTCGGCATGCCGTTCCGGCAGGGCGCGTAGGGGAATAGAGGATTATGGCAACCACTGCAAAGAGAGTGAAGGACGCGCGGAAGCCGAAGTTCAGCTCCCGCAAACACAACCGGTGCAAGCTCTGCGGACGTCCGCGGGGATACCTGCGGAAGTTCGGTATCTGTCGCTTGTGTTTCCGGGCATTGGCGCTCAAGGGAGAGATCCCCGGCGTCGTGAAGTCGAGCTGGTAGTAAAACGGTGGTCAGGGAACAGTGGTCAGTGGTCAGTTTCTTCTTGGTTTAACTGACTGCATCGGCGGAGCCGAGAATTTCCTGATCACTGATAACTGAACACTGATCACTGTAGTACGCATTCCCGCTGGTTCTCCTGTTGAAGTGAGACCGGGAGCGAACGGGGAATGAAGGAGAAGGAATGAGTCTGACCGACCCAGTAGCAGATTTTCTGGCGCGAATTCGGAACGCAATCCGTGCGCGTCATCAGAAGCTGGATGTGCCGGCTTCCAAGTTGAAGACCGAGATAGCCCGCATTCTCAAGGAAGAGGGCTACATTTCGAACTACAAGACGCAGGAAGAAGAAGGCAAGCTGATTCTCCGCGTGTACCTGAAGTACGGCGGACAGGAAGCAGCTATTCGTGACCTCGCTCGTATTTCGCGTCCCGGCTGCCGTGTGTACATTGGCCGCGATGAGATCAAGCGCGTCCAAGGTGGACTTGGCATCTCGATCATGACGACCCCCAAGGGTGTGATGACGGGCCGCCAGGCACGCCGCGAAGGCGTAGGCGGCGAACTGCTCTGCGAAGTGTGGTAAAGGCAGTGAACAGTTGTCAGTGATCAGTGGTCAGTTTGTTCGTGCTTGAACTCGCCGCTTAGGAATTGGGTAAACGTTCTGATCACTTTTACTGTTTTTCGGCTGCAGTGGAACGAATGAGAGTGGAAACAATCACTGAACACTGATCACTGACCACTGTTTTCGGGACTCGCAAGCCAACTTAAGGATTGATTCGATGTCGCGCATTGGAAAAAAAGTAATTCCGCTTCCCTCTGGCGTTAAGTATAAGGTTGAGGGCAACACGGTCCTGGTGGAAGGTCCCAAAGGCAAGGTATCGGCGATGATTGCCGACGGCATCTCGCTCGAGACCAAAGACGGCGTATTGCATGTGAATCGCGAAAGCGACGACAAGGCCGCCGTCCATGGATTGACACGCGCGCTCGTCTTCAACGCGGTGCAGGGTGTAACGCAGGGTTGGAAGAAAGAATTGGACATTGTCGGCATCGGCTATCGCGCGGAGTTGAAGGGCAAGGGCATGGTGGTGTTTACCCTCGGCTACTCCCATCCGATCGAGGTTCCGCTGCCCACAGGTATTGAAGTAACTATCGATCCGAAGCAGACGCACCTCACCGTATCCGGCATCGACCGGCAGAAGGTAGGGCAGGTTGCCGCAGACATGCGTTCGCTGCGCAAGCCCGATCCATACAAGAACAAAGGCGTGCGCTACTCCGACGAGAAGCTGAAGAAGAAGGCCGGTAAGACAGGCGCGAAATAAAACAGGGATCAGTTGTTAGTGTTCCGTGATCAGCTCTATGACCGTCGACCTTAGCAAGTTCTGATCACTGTCCACTGACCACTGCAGTTCAAACCGAACGGAGTCGAGAGTCGGCTCCGCTGATAGGAAAGAGACGAAGATGATTAAGAGAAACGAAATTCGCCAGCGGATTCACTCGCGCATCCGCGCCAAGCTGGCCGGCACCGGTGAGCGGCCCAGGTTGAATGTGTATCGCTCGCTGAACCACATTTACGCGCAGGTGATTGACGACCAGAAGGGCGTGACCATTGTGTCCGCTTCAACGCTGGCCACGAAGTCGAAGACCGGCGGCAATGTGGCAGCAGCCAAGGAGATCGGTAAAGCGATCGCCGAGAAGGCTCAGGAAAAGGGCGTCAAGAAGGTGGTCTTCGATCGCGGCGGCTTTCTGTATCACGGCCGCATCAAGGCTCTTGCCGAAGCAGCGCGCGAAGCAGGGCTGGAGTTTTAAAAGCAGTAAACAGTGAAACAGTGCACAGTGCACAGTGAAGACTTCAAAATGGTGAGAGCAAGACTGACCACTGATCACTGTCCACTGTCTACTGAAAGAGACGAGAGAGCAATGATGATCTTGAATAAGAAACTCGATGCCAACCAGTACAACCTGAAGGATCAGGTGGTTTCCATTAACCGCGTGACCAAGGTGGTGAAGGGCGGCAAGAACATGTCGTTTGCCGCGCTGGTTGTGGTAGGCGACGCCGCTTCGGGCGTGGTTGGTTACGGATCGGGCAAGGCCAAGGAAGTTCCCCAGGCTATCCGCAAGGGAATTGAAGCGGCCAAGAAGAACTTGGTTCGCATTAACCTGACCGATACGTCGATTCCGCACCAGGTGTTGGGGCGTTTTGGCTCGGGCCACGTGCTGCTGAAGCCGGCTCCTGAAGGAACGGGCGTCATAGCCGGTGGTGCAGTGCGCGCAGTAATGACCTCGGTCGGCGTGCAGAACGTGCTCACCAAGAGCCTGGGAACGGCGAACCCGCACAACGTCATCAAGGCAACGTTTGACGCGCTCATTCAATTGCGCGACAAGAGCGACGTGGCCACGGCGCGCGGTAAGCAGGTTGAGGAGCTTTAATCATGGCTGAGACCAAAAAGATTCGCATTCAGTACTACCGGTCAAAGAACTCGACGCCAATGAAGCACAAGTTGGTTGTCAAGGGTCTTGGCTTTACGCGGCTCAACCAGATCGTGGAGCGCGTAGACAACGAATCCATTCGCGGCATGGTGAAGACGATTCCGCATCTGGTAAGAATTCTAGAAAACTAGGCTCCGTGCACAGTGAATAGTGACGTCAGTACTGATCACTACTCACTGAACACTGTTCACTGAATTACGCAACGCGAGTCGGTGAAACTCAATTTCACTGGCGCTATTAGCGAGGAAAATCATGGCAAAGAATCTATCGAATTTGCGCGCGCCCAAAAAGGCAAACACCGGGCGCAAGCGCGTGGGCCGGGGCATGGGATCCGGCATGGGCAAAACCTCAGCTCGTGGCCACAAGGGCCAGGGTTCGCGTTCCGGCTTCAGCCTGATGCGCGGTTTTGAGGGCGGCCAGATGCCGCTGCACCGCCGGCTTCCGAAGCGTGGCTTCACCAACATCTTCCGCACCGAGTACAGCGTGGTGAACCTCGACAGATTCGCCGACCTCTCCGTGAAGGAAGTCGGGTTGGACGATTACAAGAAGCTCGGCCTCGTTTCGAGCAAAAAGGCCCTGATCAAGGTGCTTGGCTCGGGGGAACTGACCTCGGCCATCATCATCCACGCGCACAAGTTTTCCAAGTCGGCCATCGAGAAGATCGAAAAGGCCGGCGGCAAAGCCGTTGTGGCGGGAGCGCCCGCGGCAGCGTAAGGACATCCATCCGGGTTTCGAAGTCGAGACCCGGAACACCCTATGTGTCCGGGAACACCGTCAGGCTGACTTCCAAGCTGCCAAGATCGAAAGCTGAAGGCATCCGGCGGAATTCAGGGACACTTGGCGACCTTCGCGCTTACACTGGATTTTGGCAAGATCTGAGCGGCGTCATCGCCTGAAGCGGAAAACCACACATGCTTGAGAAGTTTCTGAATATCTTCCGGATTCCTGACCTGCGCAAGCGGGTTCTGTTTACATTGGGCATTCTCGCCGTGTACCGCCTGGGTGCGTTCATCCCTACCCCCGGCGTGAACACTCACCAGCTTGAGCTCCTGTTCAACGCCCAAAGCGGTTCGGCGCTAGGCTTGATGGACCTGTTCGGCGGCGGTAACCTGCGCCGAATGACCATCTTCGCGCTAGGCATCATGCCGTATATCACTGCGTCCATCATCTTCCAGTTGCTGACGGTGGTCTACGAGCCATTGGCGCGCATCCAGAAGGAAGGTGAACTGGGTCGCCGGAAGATCACGCAGTGGACGCGTTACATGACAGTCGTCCTCGGCGCATTGCAATCCATCGGCATCGCGGCCATTCTGACCAAGCAGGGTCTCGTACTTCATCCCGGCATCGGCTTCAGTCTGATGACCGTGCTGACTCTGACCACAGGCACAGCGTTCATCATGTGGTTGGGCGAACAGATTACTGACCGTGGCATCGGCAACGGCATGAGCCTGCTGATCTTTGCGGGCATCATTGCAGGTCTTCCGCGCGGCGTAGCCGACCTCGTCGGCAAGGTGCAGACCAGCGCCTGGGGTTCGCTCACCATCTTCGCCGTGCTGCTGCTGGCCGTGGGCATGATCGCGGTCGTTGCATTCATCGTCTTCGTGGAGCGCTCAGAACGCCGCATCCCCATCCAAAGCGCCCGCCGCATCGTGGGCCGCAGGATGATGGGTGGCTCGTCAAGCCATCTTCCACTCAAAGTGAACTCTGGCGGAGTTATGCCGGTTATTTTTGCCAGTTCCATCCTCTCGGCTCCGCTGCTTTTCGGCCAGATGGAGTGGGTGCAGAGCAATCGCTTCTTCCAGCCCATTATCCAAGCGCTCCAGCCCGGCTATCCCTGGTATGAAACGCTCTACGTTCTGGGCATTATCTTCTTTGCTTACTTCTACGTATCGATCGTCATGAAGCCGGACGACATCGCCGACAACTTCCGCAAGTCCGGATCGTTTATTCCCGGCATCCGCCCCGGAAAGCGCACCTCGGACTTCATCAACGACATCCTTACCCGGATTACGCTGGTCGGCGCGATCTACCTCATCATCATTTCCCTGGTGCCCACCTTCCTGATTTCGGGCATACGTTTTGACAAGCTATTTCTAGTTGGCCGGTTCTTTGAGAGTCTGCCGACTTGGGCAACACACGGTTTGGGGGTCAATTTCTACTTCGGCGGCACCTCGCTGCTGATCGTAGTAGGTGTCGCTATGGACACTGTCAACCAGATCGAATCGCAGCTGATCATGCGCCATTATGACGGCTTTTCCCCGCGTTCCGGTCGTATACGCGGAAGGAAAAACTGGTAATGTCGTCGTCTGCAGCAAGTGTTGAAAGTGCAGTAGAAGCAGCAGTAGAAGGAGATCGAGGGTCGGCAAGGATGATCGTACCTGGACCGATTCTCCTGTTGGGTGCACCGGGCGTGGGCAAGGGTACCCAGGCCAAGGAGTTGGTGCAACATTGGGGGATACCCCAGATTTCAACCGGTGACCTGCTCCGGGCCAATGTGGCCCAAGGTACGCCGCTGGGCAAGACGGCCAAAGAGATCATGCACCGGGGAGAACTGGTCCCTGACTCCCTGGTCAACGAGATGGTAGCCGTTAGGCTGCAGCAGCCGGATACGGTTAAAGGCTACATTTTGGATGGGTTCCCCCGGACGTTGGCGCAGGCGCATTGGCTGGATGGACGCCTGGCGATGCAAACAGAGGCTTTACCACTGGTTGCCGTCAGTATCCAAGTGGATTATAATCAGTTACTGCGCCGAATTACGGGGCGCAGGAACTGTCCAGTCTGCCAGACCATCTACAACGTTTATTCAAAGCCGCCCCAGCGGGCTGGCTTTTGCGATGTAGAAGGTGCTGCACTGACCCAGAGATCTGATGACACGGAAAAGGCTTTTGCGGAGCGCATGCGCGCCTACGCTGCCCAAACCGCGCCTGTGATTGAGCACTATCGGGAATTGGGTCGGTTTATCGAAGTGCCCGGAGACGGGCAGATCGCCGCGATTGCGGCTGGAATTGTTGCCGCCGTTGAGCGGCTGCGCAAATAGCGCGGCGCGCGAACGGCAGTTTGTGCGTTTACGAAAGACGGGTTTAGCGAAGTGGCTGTCGTATTGAAGTCGTCTCTAGAGATCGAGAAGATGCGCCGCGCAGGCAAGGTTGTCCGCGAGGTGTTGGAACTCGTGCGCAGTCATGTCAAGCCAGGCGCGACTACTCTTGATCTCGAAAAGGTCGCGGAAGCGCGCATCAGCGAACTGGGCGCCAAGCCGGCTTTCAAGGGATACCACGGATTTCCGTGTGTGCTTTGCACCTCAGTCAACAACGAGGTTGTGCACGGTATTCCATCCAAGAAGCGTGTCTTGAAAGAAGGGGACATTGTCTCAGTGGATTGCGGGGCGATAGTTGACGGCTTTTTCGGTGATGCCGCGATCACGGTCCCAGTTGGAGAAAAGATTGCGCCCGACACAGCGCGACTGCTTGAGGTCACGGAGAAGTCGCTGCACGCCGGCATCTCAGTGGTGAAGCCCGGAGCGACGCTGGGCGATATCGGGGCAGCAGTGCAGAAGGTAGTCGAAGCCGAAGGGTTTTCGGTGGTACGAGATTTTGTTGGACATGGGATCGGCAGTCATATGCACGAGGATCCGCAGGTGCCGAACTTCGGCGAAGCGGGGTCCGGCATGAAGTTGCGGGCCGGAATGGTGATTGCGATCGAGCCTATGGTGAACGCCGGAAAGCCGAATGTGCGCGTATTGCGCGATGGCTGGACGGCGGTTACAGACGATGGAAGTATGAGTGCTCATTTTGAGCACACGGTGGCGGTTACCGACACCGGCGCAAAGGTCCTGACTGAGTAGGATTCAGTCCAAAACTTGAGGGTGCGGAAGCACCAGAAGTGGATACAGTTTGTCGAAGGAAGACGCGATTGAGGTCATGGCAACGGTGGTTGAAACGTTGCCCAACGCAATGTTCAAGGTGAAGCTCGAGACGAATCATGAAGTGCTGGCTCATGTCTCGGGCAGAATGCGCAAAAATTTCATCCGCATTTTGCCGGGTGATCGCGTAGCCGTAGAACTCAGTCCGTACGACCTGAACCGCGGGCGAATTGTGTACCGCTACAAATAAGCTTTAGTAGGCCGCGTATTGATCGGGATGCGCGGAGAAGGGCAGTAAATCAATGAAGGTCCGTGCATCAGTTAAGAAGATTTGCGTTAAGTGCAAGGTCATTAACCGCCATGGGGTGGTTCGCGTGATCTGCGAGAACGCAAAGCACAAGCAGCGCCAGGGCTAATCGAGCCTGGTAATAGGCGGAAACTCCAAGGAAGTTTCAGGGGCTAGTTAGCTTGAGTCAAGGCTTGCGATGAACCCCGGAGTGGATCACCCCAGCGATGAAAGACCTGTCGCCGGGGACCCCGATAAACCGCATAACCCGTGCGAGCCGGTTGAGGCCGGAGGCACAAACAGAAGCACTAAAGGATTCAGAATGGCACGTATTGCTGGCGTCGATCTGCCCCGCAACAAGCAGGCTCGGATCGCGCTCACATACATCTACGGCATCGGTAATCCTCGGTCGCTGAAGATCCTGGAGAAGGCGCATGTTGACGCCAACAAAAAGGTTCAGGACCTTAGCGAAGAAGAGGTAAACCACATCCGCCAGGTGATTGAGGACGAGGGTGACGTCGAGGGCGATCTCCGCAAAGATACCCAGATGCACATCAAGCGCCTCATCGATATTCAGAGCTACCGCGGCAACCGGCATCGCCGGTCGTTGCCGGTACGTGGACAGCGCACCCACACCAATGCCCGCACCCGCAAGGGACCGCGTAAGGGCACTGTGGCGGGCAAGAAGAAAGCGACGGCGAAGACCTAATGGCGAAACCAGAGCAGAAGGCCGCAGCCGGCAAAGCTGGCAAGAACAAGAAATTCAAGAAGCGCGAGCGCAAGAATGTGCCGTATGGTATCTGCCATATTCAAGCCTCGTTCAACAACACCATCGTGACCATCACCGACCAGGTGGGCAATACGCTCAGCTGGAAGAGCTCGGGTTCGCTCGGCTTTCGCGGTTCGCGCAAGGGCACGCCGTTCGCGGCGCAGCAGGCCGCATCGAACGCGGCGTCCATGGCGCGCGATCACGGTCTGCGGGCAGTCGACGTACGCGTCGCTGGTCCCGGATCGGGCCGCGAGTCGGCCATCCGTGCACTGGCAGCAGCTGGCATCGATGTTCGCTCAATCCGCGACGTCACGCCGGTGCCGCACAATGGTTGCCGTCCGCCAAAGCGGCGTCGCGTGTAAGAGAAGTTGTCAGTGGTCAGTGAACAGTGGTCAGTTGTTCTTGCCGCAAGCGGCATACTCAACTCCACAAACTGACTCGACAACGGCAGTGAAGGAAGCAGAAATCAGTTGTCGCAGTTCGCAATTGCACAGCAAAACTGAACACTGTCCACTGATCACTGTTCACTGAAACAAGGGCCGGGAGGAAGTCTCCTCCGGAGATGTAAACCGGCCGACATCCGAAGTCAGGAGAAGAAATGGCTCGTTATACCGGAGCAGTATGCCGCCTTTGCCGTCGCGAGGGCACCAAGCTCTTCTTGAAGGGCACCAAATGCACATCGGACCGTTGCCCGATTGAGAAGCGCAACTTTCCTCCAGGACAACATGGGAAAGACCGCAAGGCCAAGATTGTAGGCTACGGCTTGCAACTGCACGAGAAGCAGAAGGCCAAGCGCATGTACTTCACCCTTGAAGGCCAGTTCCGCGCTTACTACGAGAAGGCCAACCGCGCTCAGGGCGTCACCGGCGAACTGCTGATTCAGCAGCTCGAACGTCGCCTCGACAACGTGGCTTTCCGTCTCGGATTCGCAATTTCTCGCCGCCAGGCTCGCCAGGTTGTTCGTCACGGTCACGTCTCCGTCAACGGCCGCAAGGTAAACATTCCCTCGTTCCAGGTAAACGTGGGCGACGAGATCGCGATCCGCGAATCTGCCAAAAAGCAGATCATCATCGAGCAGGGCACGCAGTATGCTGCCCAGAACCCAGTACCGGTCTGGCTCGAAGCAAATTTCGAAAATATGTCTGGGCGCATTCTCAGCCTGCCCAAGCGCAAGGATGTTAATTTGCCGATCAACGAACAGCTGATCGTCGAACTGTACTCGAAGTAAGACAGTGGACAGAGAACAGTGAACAGTGGTCAGCAAGCCTACTGTTCACTGTGCACTGATCACTGATCACTTTCACGAAGGAGAACTTGCGCGGCCGCCGCAAAATGCATCGCGACGTACCTGCCGCGCGGGAAAAGAGATAACGATATGCTTTGGAGAGGATTCCAAAAACCGAAGCGCCTGGCAGTCGATGCCGAGTCGCTCAGCGAAACATTTGGCAAGTTCAGCGCCCAGCCCTTTGAGCGCGGATTTGGCACAACCATCGGCAACGCCCTGCGCCGCACACTGCTCAGCTCCATCGAGGGCGCCGCAGTTACCGCGGTTCGCATTGAAGGCGTGTTGCACGAGTTCCAATCGATTGCCGGCGTAGTTGAAGACGCGACCGACATCATCCTGAATCTCAAACAGATTCCCTTTAAGCTTTCCGGCGACGGTCCCAAGGCGCTGTATCTCCGCGCAGACCAGGCCGGTGTTATCACCAGCGGCATGATTGAGGCCGATGGTGAAGTGGAGATTCTGGACAAGAACGTGTACATCGCAACCGTATCTGAGGGCGGCCGTCTCGAGATGGAAATGCGCCTGAAGCGCGGTCGCGGATACATCTCCGCCGATAAGAACTTCGACTCCGATCTTGGCTTGGGCTTCATCCCGGTGGATTCTGTACACTCTCCCGTGCGCCGCGTGAACTACGTGGTCGAAGCGGCTCGTCTCGGTCAGATCACCGATTACGACAAGCTTACCCTCGAAGTGTGGACGAACGGTGCGGTTCTGCCCGCCGATGCTGTGGGCCTGGCTGCAAAGCTGCTGAAAGACCACATGAACATCTTTATCAACTTCGAAGAAGAAATCGAAGCTGAGTCGCGCGGTGAAGAAGGCCGCGTGATGCTGCGCAACGACAACCTGAACCGCTCGGTCGAAGAGCTGGAACTGTCCGTCCGCAGCTACAACTGCCTCAAGAACGCGAACATTCAGACTATCGGCGAATTGGTGCAGAAGACTGAAGCTGAGATGCTGAAGACGAAGAATTTCGGCCGCAAGAGTCTGAACGAGATTAAGGAAATCCTCGCGCAGATGGGCCTCTCGCTGGGTATGAAGATCGACGAGAGCGGCAACGCCGTTCCCGGACCGACCAGCATTCCGCCGGCGACAGCACTGGCTGCCAACTACAGCCACTTCGACGACGAGGATGAGCCGCTGGATTCGGTAGATCTTCAGCTGCCCACCGAGACCGAGAACTTTTAAAGGCAGTCAACAGTGATCAGTGGACAGTGATCAGTTCTGTCCACTTCTCACTGTGCACTGTTCACTGACTTCGAAAGAGAGTTTCACCATGCGCCATCGCAATGCAGGATTCAAACTCGGACGCAACACCAGCCATCGCCGCGCGCTGCTGCGCAACCTGGTCACGTCCGTCATCGTAGAGGACCGCGTGGAGACCACCGTGGCAAAGGCCAAGGCTGTGCGTCCGCACGTGGAAAAAATGATCACGCTGGGTAAGAAGGGCGACGTGCATTCGCGGCGCCAGGCTCTCAGCTTTCTCATGACCGACAAGGCAGTCGAGCGCTTGTTTGACACCGTGGCTCCCCGCTACGGCGATCGTCAAGGCGGCTACCTGCGCATTGTCCGCACAGGTTTCCAGAAGGGCGATGGCGCCGAGAAGGCATTCATCGAACTGCTGGGCGCCGAGAAGCAGCTAGACGAGAAGCGTCAGAAGCGCGACGAGATCAAGGCCAAGAAGCGCAAAGAGCTCGAAGACCAGCTCGAAGAAAGCAAAAAGAGCGAGGAAAAGGGCGGCGAAGAAGCAGCCTAGCTTCTCTCGCTCTATTTTTCTTTTGGATCAACTTGGATCAACGGCGCATCCTCCTTTGTGGGGGATGCGCCGTTCTTTTTCGAGGTGTGCTGCACTCAGGGCTAAATAAGCAAGTCGTCTCTCAAAGATTGCTCGCGCGGCTATTCCCCATTCATCTCCTTGATTCGCTCGCTGAGGCTCATCGCGTCGAATGGGGCTCGGACCTTGTTATCGTCATCGAAATACACAAAGACATCGCGCGAATCTCTCTTAGGACCCGGATCGGGGTGAATTCTCGTACCGTCGCTCACTTCCTCTCCGCATGACCACGCGATCACTCTGCGAGCCCATAGATCGATCGCATCCGTGGTGTAACCGTTGGGGTAGAGCTTTTCGTTGCCGTGGAGTCTGCAATACACGATGTCCGCGGTCGTGTCCATCATGCATGGCCACTTGACCGTGTCTGCGACCACAAGTGCAATGTTGTTCTCGCGCAGCAGGGATATGTATTCGGGGACAGCGAAGCTCTTGTGGCGGACCTCAACCGCATGATGAAGCGGAAGGTCCTCTTCGACTTCCAGCCATGAGCGGCTCGCCATCCATTCGTCTCGCTGCCGCCCGTAGGCTGCCGCCTGCTTGTGTGTTCGCGGCAGGAGCTTGAAGAAAGTTTCCAGACGTTTTAAGTCAATCGAGAAATTTGGCGGAAGCTGCCACAAGATCGGTCCAAATTTCGCGCCGAGGCTCAGCATTCCCTGCGCGAGAAAATTAGCCAGGGCCGTTTCAACATTCTCGAGCTTGCGGACGTGCGTGATGAATTGGGAGCCTTTGATCGAGAAGACAAAATCGTCCGGCGTTTCCTTGCTCCAAGACTGAAAACTTTTTGGTCGCTGCGTCGAATAGAAGGTCCCATTCAATTCGAGTGAGTTGAGCTGGCGCGAAGCGTACTCAAGCTCACGCTTCTGGGTTAGGTCCTCCGGGTAGAAGGTTCCGCGCCACTCGTCGTAACGCCACCCGGCCATTCCAATGCGAATTTGTGCCTGCTGGCTCATACAAGCGCGATTCAAGGCAGTCTAAATCAGGCATGGCTCATTTGAAAGGGACTACGTCTCGCGGGCGAAGCGTTTGGGAGCGCGCAGGCGCAGGATTACATAGGTGATGAGCAGCAACGCGACGGCTCCGCAACAGTCGAGCAAGACGTCGGAGGGGACGCCAGTCCGATTGGGGAGGAAGGATTGATGGAACTCGTCGGCGCTCGCGACTAGCGCCGTACCCAGCAACGCCAATGTCGCATCCACCAGGAACCCTGCTCGAGGCAGGCTCATCCACAGAGCGCGCAGCCACAGAACGCCCATAGTTCCGTAACCAACGAAGTGTCCAGTCTTCCGAATGTAGTGATGCAGAAATTCCCAGCGTTGGTTCGTGACTTGACCGAAAATGAACTCCCAGACCCTGCGCAGCGGGCCGCTGGTGTTATCAGCCCCAAAGAGTGCAGTCGATTCTAGCGCGATGACGCAGATTCCGACGGCAACCGGCCACCACGCACTGATCCAGTACTTCAGTGTTCTTCGACCTTGATATGGACCGCGCGATTCTGGTTGCTTGTCCGGCGCTGGTAGATGAAAGTGCTCGCCAGTTGTGTTCGGTGTTTGTAGCCCATGACGGGACGCTACCGGCAAGTCGGCACTGAATCGGACCGAAGCTCCCCTTGTTATGGGCAGCACTCTACTCAACGTGATAATTCGGTGCCTCGCGAGTGATGATCACGTCGTGCACGTGGCTCTCGCGCAGGCCCGCATTTGAAATGCGCACAAACTGCGCCTTCTGCTGAAGCTCGGCAATTGTGCCGCAGCCGAGATAACCCATGCCGGAACGAAGGCCGCCGACAAGCTGGTAAACCATCGCCTCAAGGGGTCCGCGATATGGTACCCGGCCCTCAATGCCCTCTGGAACAAACTTGGCGAGGCGATTTTGTCCATTGCGCTCGCGCTGCACTACGCCCTCTGTGTCAATTTCCTTGGCGAGGTCTTCCGCGCTCTGGAAGTAACGTTCGCCCGATCCCTGGCTCATCGCCGTCAACGAGCCCATGCCGCGATAGCTCTTGAAACTGCGGCCCTGGTAGAGAATGGTTTCGCCCGGGCTTTCATCGACACCCGCGAACAGTGAGCCGATCATTACGGAGCTTGCGCCCGCCGCGATGGCTTTCGTCACTTCACCCGAGTACTTAATACCCCCATCAGCGATCACGGGAATTCCTCGCTCGTGCGCTGCCCGGGCGGCCTCGGAAATGGCCGTGATCTGCGGCATGCCCGCGCCCGTAACCATGCGCGTAGTGCAAATGGAACCTGGCCCAATACCAACCTTGATAGCGTCTGCGCCCGCATCCATCAGTGCAAGAGCCCCTTCGTAGGTCGCTACGTTGCCAGCCAAAAGACCTACACCGGGGAAACGCTTCTTCACTTCCCGTACGGCTTCAAGAACGCGCGACGAGTGCCCGTGCGCGGAATCAATTGCCAGTACGTCAGCACGCGCATTTACCAACTCCTCGGCACGCTCCAAATAATCACCGGTCGCGCCGATCGCTCCGCCAACACGCAGGCGACCCTTTTCATCTTTGCTGGCGTTGGGATATTTCAGTTTCTTCTGGATGTCTTTGACTGTGATCAAGCCCTTCAGATTGTATTGATCGTCGACGACCAAAAGCTTTTCCACGCGATGCTTATGCAGAATCAGTTCAGCTTCTTCAAGCGTGGTGCCTACTGCGACCGTGATCAAGTTTTCCTTGGTCATCACGTCGCCAACTGGCACATCCGTGCGCGTCTCAAAGCGAAGATCGCGATTGGTGAGAATTCCCACAAGCTTGGTGCCCCTCGTGACGGGCACACCAGAAATTTTGTAGCGACGCATCACCTCAAGGGCGTCGGCAATTTGCTGATCGGGTCCAATTGTCACCGGATCGACGATCATCCCACTCTCAGAGCGCTTCACTTTATCTATTTCACCAGCTTGCGCATCGATGGTGAGGTTTCGATGCACAATGCCGATGCCGCCCTGCTGCGCCATGGCGATGGCCATACGCGACTCAGTCACGGTGTCCATGGCCGAGGAGAGCAGCGGCGTATTCAGCGTAATGTCGCGGGTGAGTTGGGTTTGCGTGCTTACCTGCGCGGGCACTACATCGCTGTAGGCAGGGACCAGCAAAACATCATCGAATGTGAGAGCTTCCGGCAGGTTTTTGGCTAGCATAATGCTCTGATGCGCCTGGCGAGCCCAGGATTCGAATCCAGGGACGGCAGGCGCTTATGAATATTGTAGCGGAGGGATATCAGTCGTTCAGGATGATGCGCTTACACACCCACCGGGAATGGCTTCGGGCTCGATTCATCCGTATTCGCTTCTGTTCCGCTGCGCCAACGCTCAAATCGGCCCTGCAGCAAGCTCATTAGCCCCGTGTACCAATAGCCGATTACGAACAGAATCAGAAATGGCGCGGTGAAATAGTTGTGGTTCGAAAAGGTGTAGATGATGGCCAGCATGAAGTAGCAGCCAATGATCAGCTCAATCCACGGCGCAAGCTTCAGGCGCTTGCGATACTTCGCGGCCTGTGACTTCTCTCCCTTTTGCGCCACGCGGTATTTAGGTGTGCGTACGAAGGCGCTCTTGATCCCGAGTAGCGCTTCCATTACCGCCTTTGAATTGGTGACGGTGAGGCCGATCCCCAGCGCCATCAGGAACGGCAGATAGAAGAACGTCTTCATCCACGATTTGGGATAGAGTTCGCGCTGGCTGGCGAGATAGAACACGGCAATCGATGCCGACGATGCAGTGAACAGAGGAAAATCGATGAGCAGCATCTGGAACCAGCCTTGGTAAAACCGCACGATCATCGCCGGAATCAGCAGGGCGGTCATGATGATCATGAGCGGGTAGCTCAGATTGGCGGTCAGGTGATACACAGCCTCGATTTTGACGCGGCGCGGTACGTCCGACTTGAAGATGCGCGGCAGCATCTTGATCGACGTCTGGATCAACCCCTTGGCCCAGCGCGCCTGCTGCGTTTTGAATGCCGTCATTTCGATCGGCAGTTCTGAGGGACACTCAACTTCCGGGAGATACTTGAAGCGCCAGCCTGCCATCTGAGAGCGATAGCTAAGGTCAGTATCTTCAGTCAGCGTGTCATGCTGCCAGCCACCGCCGTCCGATATGGCATTCCTACGCCACATCCCCGCCGTGCCATTGAAGTTGAAGAAGTCGCCGGAGCGCACGCGTGCGCCATGCTCCAGCACAAAATGTCCATCGAGCAGGATGGCTTCGATGCGGGTCAACAGGCTGTAGTCGCGATTGAGGTGCGTCCAGCGGGTCTGCACCATGCCTACATCCGGCTCCGCGAAGTGATGGATGACCTTCATCAGCCAATCGGGAGGGGGCACGAAGTCAGCATCGAAGATTGCGATGTACTCGCCGCTCGCGACCTTGAGCCCCGCGTCCAGCGCTCCGGCCTTGAATCCATGCCGGTTGGTGCGGTGGATGTAGACGATCGGGTGGCCGAGCGCCGCATAGCGCGCCACAATGCCGGCAGCGACTTCCGTTGTTTCGTCAGTCGAGTCGTCGAGGACCTGAATCTCCAGTTTGTCCTGCGGGTAGTCGATGGCGCAGACAGCTTCAACCAGGCGGTCGATCACAAACTGCTCATTGAAGATAGGCAGCTGAATCGTAACGCGGGGCAGTTCTTCAAAGTAGCGCACGGGGTTGGGATTGTAGTTTTTGCGGTATTTGAAATAGAGATAGCAGAGCTGGTAGCGATGCACGCCGTAGATCGCCAGTACGATCATTACGGCAAAGTAGGGGATCAGCAGCGCCGCATCAAACCAGTTCCAGTAATGGCGCGTCGTGGAGAAAGGATCGGTGAGCAACACCTTTACTTGATGACGGAGGCTGTTCTGCTGGCTTCCGGCGAGTAAGAGCGCAGTGTGCGCGGGCAGCCCGGAGACCAGGCCGGCAACCATTTTGAGCTCGGCGAGCAGTGAAGTTCCTCCACGAACGGGATATGAGAATTGTAAGCGATTGCAGCGACAGAGCCTGCGCGAGCGAGTGGGCATGCACTAGCCGTGCGATACGAAGGTCTTTCTCATCAAGGTATCTATTTCTGTCCCCACCACGTCTTATCCGCATAGGAACCTTTTCACCGTCCTCTGGTTGCCCCGCACCCTGGATTAGCGTAATGTTTCCATACAGTTGGAGAGATCCCCATGCCTACGACAGCCGTTTCTCCCGTTGTTGCCGCCAAAGGCGGAAGTTTTCTTATCGAGACACGCACTCCGGGTGAAGTCTTTACCCCTGAAGATCTCAACGAAGAACAGCGGCAGATGGCGGCTACTGCAGCGAAGTTCGCTCGCGACGAAGTTTTGCCCTTGGCAGCCGACATCGACGCTAAAAAGCCCGACGTCCTGGCAGGTCTGTTGCGCAAGGCGGCCGAACTAGGCTTCACCTCCGTTGACATTCCCGAAGAGTACGGCGGCCTTGGCATGGACAAGACCACCTCGACAATCATTACGGACCACCTCTCGATCCAGGCAAGTTTCTCCACCGCGTTCGGCGCACACATCGGCATCGCGACGCTGCCGCTGGTCTGGTATGGCACCGAAGAACAGAAGAAACGCTACCTTCCCAAGCTGGCGACGGCAGAATGGATCGGTGGCTACGGCCTGTCGGAGGCAACATCCGGCTCCGATGCAATGAACGTCCGCACCCGCGCAACCCTCTCTGCCGACGGCTCAACCTATGCCTTAAACGGCGAAAAGATGTGGATCACCAACTGCGGTATCGCTGGGCTGTACACCGTTTTCGCCAAGATTGACGGTGAGAAGTTCTCGGCCTTCCTCATCGAACGCAATACTCCCGGCCTCACCGTTGGCGCTGAAGAACATAAACTCGGTATCCGCGGATCATCAACGTGCCCGCTGGTGCTGCAGGACTGCAAAGTCCCAGCCGAGAATCTTCTCGGCGAGCCGGGCAAAGGCCACCATATCGCGTTCAATGTTCTTAATATGGGCCGCTTCAAGCTGGGGGTTGCCTGCGTAGGTGGGGCGCGTAACGCCTTAGGACACATGGTCCGTTATGCCAAGGAGCGCAAAGCCTTCGGCAAGCCGATCGCCGAGTTTGGGCTGATCCAACGCAAGATCTCCCAGAGCGCGACCCGCCTTTACGCGGCCGAAAGCATGGCTTACCGCACTGTCGGCATGATCGACGCCGCTTTGGAACAGCTCGGTGAACACGCATCACGTTCGCCGCGCGACATTCAGCGCCGCATCGAAGAGTACGCGGTCGAGTGCTCCATCCTCAAGGTCTACGGATCAGAGATGCTGTCGCTGGTCTGCGATGAGTTAGTGGCCACCATGGGCGGCTACGGATATGTGGAGGAATATCCAGCGGAGCGCCTGTATCGGGACGCGCGCATTAATCGCATTTTCGAAGGCACCAACGAAATCAATCGCATGATCATTACCGGCTGGATGATGAAGCGCGCGATGGCCGGCGAACTTCCGTTGATGTCGGCAATCAAATCACTGATGGACGAAGTGATGCAGCCGCCGTCGTTTGACGCCGCAGAAGATACGGGCGAGGCGTTGACGCGCGAAGCCGACATATTGGCTGCTATCCGAAAGATCGCACTGTTCGCGGCAGGTGTTGCCAGCCAGCGCTTTATGACAGCTCTGCAGGATCAACAGGAAGTCATGGCCGACCTGGCGGACATCATCACCCAGGTTTTCGCCCTCGAGTCTTCGCTGTTGCGTGCGCGTAAATTGGCGGCTGCGAACAAGAGCTCAGCGGCCGTGGCCTTCGCAATGACCAGTCTTCTGGCCGACGAGAGCATGGCAATGGCAGAACAGTCTGCGCGGCGCGTCCTGGCGGCCTGCGGTGAAGGGGACATGCTGCGGACGCAATTGGCAATCCTCAGGCGACTGACTCGGTATACGCCCATGGACGCGGTCGCGCTAAGCCACACCGTTGCAAAACAGTGCGTTCAACTGGAGCGATATCCGCTCTAGAGTTGGAAGCGCTTTCTAATCGGTTCGTAAAGATAATCGTCTTAGGACGGGTACGCTCCGGCAATGTAGCCTTCGAGCGCCTGAATGGTCTGCTGCTGACCCGAAATCACCCACTTCACCAGGTCGCCAATCGAAATAACGCCCACGACTGTGTCGTTTTGAACAACCGGCAGATGGCGGAAGTCGTGTTCTGTCATGAGCGTCATGCACTCGTCCACCGTATGCTTGGGGCTGACAGAGATAACGGGGCTGGTCATTAGCTGGCTGACCTTGGTTTCGCGGGAGGTGAGGCCGCCGAGAATACCTTTGCGCGCATAGTCGCGCTCTGAAAAGATGCCCACCAGCAGGTTGTCCTTGCAGACGAGCAGCACGCCGATGTTGTACTGGGCCAGGATCTCCAGCGCCTCGTAGACCGAATGGTCTGGATCGATAGAAAGCACCTTTTTGTCGGGTCGACACCCGAGCAAGATGCCAATCGTGTCGTTGATCTTCATGGGGCCTCCTGGGGGCCAAGGTGAATGACGGCCACTATAGCCCATCGAGATAACAGCGGAAAAGAACGAAATTAACGATCTTTTCAAACGGTCGGCATATTCAGGGAAAAACGGGCCTTAGCCGCCTGCTGCGTTGGAAACCGGGAGTCCTACGCCCGGTTGCCTATGCCGGATTTAAAATAGACACAGGAGCCAGGTCCGCTTTTCTGAGATCCGGCCCCGGAGTGCACTGGAGAACCTCATGCCCCTGTTTAAGACTTCGAATCCTGCCTTGGGTTCCAAAACGTTCCAGGATCTTGCCAACCGCGGCGGCGCCATCGATGTCGCCAACCGGATGACGATAAACGGCACAGTCAACCGGACCGGCATCCTCCTCATCTGCGCCTTTGCCACCGCGGCTTATACATGGCACCTGTTCATGCAAACGCGCGACACGTCCGACGTTTCCGGACTTCTATTGGTGGGCGTCTTCGGTGGCTTCATTACAGCCATGGTCACCATCTTCAAGAAGGAGTGGGCGCCGGTCACATCCCCGATCTATGCACTGCTGGAAGGCCTTTTCCTGGGTGGTATCTCGGCGTTTCTTGAGCAGCGTTATCCCGGAATTGCAATCCAGGCTGTCGGTCTAACCTTTGGCACCCTATTGACCATGCTGGTGGTCTACAGTTCCGGCCTCATCAAGGTGACCGACAAGTTTCGCATCGGCATCATCGCGGCCACCGGAGGAATTGCTCTCTTCTACCTGGCGGAGATCGTGTTGAGTCTCTTCCATATTCAGTTCGTCACGATCAATGGATCCGGCCCGATCGGGATAGCTTTCAGCCTCTTTGTTTGCGCCATTGCCGCGCTTAACCTCGTGCTCGATTTCGACTTCATCGAGCAAGGCGTAAACTACGGCGCGCCGAAATACATGGAATGGTACGGCGCGTTTGGCATCATGGTCACTCTGGTGTGGCTGTACCTTGAAATCTTGCGGCTGCTCTCGAAGCTGCGAAGCCGCAACTAGGCAGTCGCAACCAACTATCGATTAGCTAAGCGGCAATCTCCTGTTGAGGTTGCCGCTTTCATTTTGAATGCATCTCGGATGACGATGGCGAGGTCGGATGTTTGCTCAAAACGTCACAAACAAACTCAGCGGGAAGCTTCCGTACTTACGCCAACCATCTTTTGTGCATGAGCCACTTCCAGTAAGCCAGCATCAGCCTTTGGCCAAGCCTTGAGGAAAGTGATATACGCTTCCTTCGCCCCCGCCGCATCGCCTGAGGATTCCTTCACCTGCGCCACACCGTAGAGTCCAAAGCCAGAGTTTGGTCGCGCTTCCAGTGCAGCCTGGTACGCAGCCAGCGCATCTTTGTAATCGCGTGCTTTCAACAACGCCGCCCCTTCAGTCTCAGCAACAGGCCGGATGTAAAAAGGCGGCTCATGATACCCGGCCTTCTTCTCTTGTTTCACAGCTTGAGCGTAAAGCTTTCTCGCCGGTCGCAGTTTGTGTTGTGCGACATCCACTCCAGCCTGCAGTTCGATCGACGCTATGTTAAGAGCCTTCATGATTGGCTCTGGCAGAGCGTCTGGAGAAACCGGCATCACCGGTGGATTTGCGGCAGCTTCCTTTTCCGCCCCCGGAGTTTTCCCCATAACCTTCTGCATCTCCTCCATCTGCTTCAGACCTGAGTCCAGACTGGTTGAATGCGCTTGCGCTGCCACCAGATCTCCTGCGTCGAGTGCCTTCATCCCCGTTGCGTAGTCGGTAAGTTCGGCGGCGAGAAATCGCAGGTTGGCAGCCTTTTCACCTTTTGGGAGGTTCGCCGTGCTGAGCAGCGCGAGCACCGTATCCCAGTCACCCAGTCGCAAGGCAACCGGCAAGCGACGGCTGATGCGTGCCATCTGATCGCGCGCCGACCAAATATAGAGCGATGCTGACAGTTGACCGCGCGCAGCAGCCAGATGATCTGACAGTGCGTTGGCATCCGCCAGCCGTCCCTGTTCCATGAGGTTGGCGATCGCATACATCATGTTGTGCACGTAGTTCCAATCGTCGTCGGGTCCGACATGCTGTTCCTGCATGTATTTCTCGTCGGCTGCCATTGAAGACAAGAACCAGTGTTCTGCCTCCGCGTAGTTTCCCACGCGGTAATAGATATGCCCCGGCATGTGCACCATATGTCCGGACGTGGGCGCAAGGCTCGCGAGCAAGGCGGCACTCTGGATCGCGCGCTCCGGATGATTCCCCGGCTCGATCGCGTGAATCCAGTAATGATTAGTCGCCGAATCGTTCGGAGCGTCGTGCAAAATACTTTCGAACATGGCAATGGCTTCCCGCTCACCCTTCTTCGGCTCGCCTTTGTCGTCATAGCCATCTTCCAATGCAAGCGCAAGAAAGAGGCGAGCTTGTATGTCGGTGGGCGCCGCTTTTACGAGTTCACGCAGGATTTCAATCTGTTGTCTATCGGCTCCATGCTTTTGATCTTTCTTGATGGCCGCTTCGGCTTCTGCCGCCTCAATGTAAAGTCTCTCCGGCTCGCTGACGTGGGCTTTGAGCTGAACGGCTTTCTCGAGCGCTTGCTTCCCGTAGAACTGTCTAGGACTGTGGCGAAATCCCTCCGCTTGCGCCAATCCCCACCAGCACATCGCGCAGCTTGGATCAACACGCACGCTCTGCTCAAATGCTTTCGCCGACTCATAATCCCAGAAGTCGTGCATCAGATTAAGTCCCTGGTCAAACCACGCTTGGGCCTCGGGACTTGCAGTAATCGCGATGTGCGCATTGCCTATCCCCGACATGCGAATGGGAATAGGAATCTGCTCCGGCGGAAGCACCGGCTGCATATCAGCCATGTTGTGTCCACTCATATTTTGCTGGGGGTGCAAGGGGTTTACAGGAGTCAATACGAAGCCGAGGACGGCGATCCATCTCAAGCAGTTTTGATGCGCAATGAAGTGCCGGCATCCTGGATGCCGATCAACTGAAGGGAAGTGCATGGCAGCAATATACATCTCAGATCGAACAAAGGGCGAGAGATGCAGCGTTTCCAGCTAGCCAAACCTCATAGGACTTAAACTCAGAACTATCAGCTGAAACGGGCTCACCTCTCCCCAACTTCGAGAAGAAGCAAGCCCGTTCAGATTGCCGCATTAAACTCAGTTCGACCTATGCGTGTGCGTGTTCTCCAACCCCTTGCGTTACGGCTTCAATAATCGCCTTGTTGAACGCCGGAATGTCTTCAGGCTTGCGGCTGAAGATGAATTGGCCATCCGTCACCACAGCCTGGTCAACCCAATTGCCGCCCGCGTTCTTGATGTCGGTTTTCAAAGAAGGCCACGACGTAACTGTCTTGCCCTTCAGCGCGCCGGCTTCCAGCAACGTCCACGGTCCGTGACAGATGGCCGCAACGGTTTTTCCCGTAGCCACAAACTGACGAACAAAATTTACTGCCGCCGGATCCATCCGCAGGTGGTCGGGATTCATCACTCCACCCGGCAACACCAGCGCGTCGTAATCGCGAGGATTCGCGTCGGCGAGCGGCAGATCTACTTTCACTGATTGGCCCCAGTCCTTCTTGTTCCAGCCCTTGATCTCTCCGCCCTTCGGAGCAATCACTACAGTCGTGGCGCCCGCCTGGGTCAGCGCCTTGCGCGGATCGATTAGTTCCGCCTGCTCAAATCCGTCCGTGGCTAAAATTGCGATTTTCTTTCCCTTCAAATCTGAAGACATATGTTCCTCCATTGGTCGGATCGTTCAGCCAACTTGGACGCCAAGCGGGGAAGTGAGGTTGCGCGTTTTGAGTTAAAAGCGAGGTCAGATATTTCGATGCGATAAACTCCCAAATGCTGAAACCCAGATGAAGCAAACCCTTGTATTTACAGTGCATCACAGCCCTTGAATAACTTGCGAGCGGCGGCCACAGTGGCCACCAAATTGCATAAGCACATCGAGGCGAAATGAAGCGAAGAGAGTTTCTGTCAGCAGCGGCAATTGCGGCAGCAGGATTAAGCACGCGTTCCGGGAATGCAGCGCAATCAACGGATGAGGGGAATAGACAAATGATGACAGAAGCGTCGTCGAAGCAGGCTGCCGCTCGCATTCCGCGTGTCAACGAAGCGGGCACAATGAAAGGCGAAATGCTCTATCGCAAGCTTGGTGCAACCGGCGTCGAGGTTTCGCTTATCGGGATGGGCGGCGCTCACCTGGGTCTGCCCAAGGTTGAAGAAGACGACGCCATTCGCCTGATCCACGAAGGTCTTGATCGCGGCATCAATTTTCTCGACAACTCCTGGGACTACAACGAAGGCCGCAGTGAAGAGCGCGTCGGCAAGGCGCTTGCACAAGGCGGCTACCGTCAAAAAGCTTTCGTGATGACCAAGATCGACGGCCGCACCAAAGAAGTCGCGACTAACCAGATCAACGACTCACTGCGTCGCCTGAAGGTGGATCACATCGACCTCCTGCAGCATCACGAAGTCATCCGCTTTGACGATCCGGATCGAATTTTTAATGAAGGCGGCGGTATGGAAGCAGTACTCGAAGCGAAGCAAGCCGGCAAGATCCGCTTCATTGGTTTCACCGGACATAAGGATCCGCACGTTCATCTCTACATGCTCGAAGTCGCGCAGAAACACAGCTTTCACTTCGACACGGTGCAGATGCCGGTAAACGTTATGGACGCGCACTTCCGCAGCTTCTCGCAGCTGGTAGTTCCCGAAGCGATGCGTCAAAACATTGCCGTGCTGGGCATGAAATGTTTTGGAGACGAAATCATCTTGAAGAGTGGCGCAGTCGAGCCGATGGATTGCCTGCGCTACTCCCTCAATGTACCCATCTCCGTACTGATCACTGGAATCAATTCGAAGATGCTTCTCGACCAGGCCTTCGCGGCGGTCAAATCATTCCGCCCGATGGATGAGGCCGCCGTGGCTAGTTTGATTTCGAAGACCGAAGAGGCCGCTATGCATGGCAAGTACGAACTCTTCAAGACGACCTCACACTTCGACACCACGGCCCGCCATCCCGATTGGCTCGGTTCCGACAGCCCGGCGGTACAAAAACTCGCACCTCAGCTGCCCGGCTAGAGCGGGTATGAACTATTGCAATGGTGTCGCCGTCGCGACCACCTGCATGCTGCCTTTATTGTCGAGGGAATCTGAGGTAAACACGACCGTTGCTTTACTGACGGGGATAAGAACCGACGCCTGCCACTTGTTCTGGCGGATCACGGGCTGGTGGAGGGCGGAATCATTTGTCGCCCCGACACTGGTTACGTCTGCAATGAGATCGAGTGACAACTGACGGCCAAGTTCGCGCGTATTGCGGACATCAATGTTCACGCCTACATCGACATATTGCCATTGCGTGTTAACGAGCGCTTGAACGCTGCTGGACGAGGAAGATCCCGTAGCGATAGGAATTTTAGAGCCGGTCCGAATCGATGTGCCGTGATCGTGTGAGTCTGTGCTGACGGTGGCCGTATATGAGCGACTGTTGGTGGGTTTCCCATCCGCACCCAACTCCTGGACGACAAAGTCGAGATGGTAAAAGTGGGCTGGTGCTTGCGGAGCCTTTGTGGGCTCGGGAGCGGGCGTCGACTCCTGGGCAAAAGATCTCTGCCCCAAAGACATTGTCAAAAACACGAGACAGCAAATCAGAGCGAGCTTGCGCATGGATATCTCCTTAGTTCTTTCCTGGATCGGACATTTCGAGCGGTTGAATGTGAATGGCGGCGATGTTGAGAGGAGCATCATCATTCTTCTGTGCCGCCAGCACGGCTTGACGTTGCTCTTCAGGAACCTGCGTTGCAAAGGCATAGAGCGCCCGTTCTTCAGGCGAAAGCGGACGGGGAAGGGGAAATACATCGAGCTTTGGAGGACCAGCAGATTTGCCAATAGCGACGGCAGATCGAGACGTTATTAGGTGAGCCGCACGCGTCGGCATTGTCTGCCGGTGGGTGGAGATTACGGGAACTTCGCTTGTGGGCGTCACCGACGCGACATTCGGCTGATGAATTGACGGGCGAATCCCCGGCGGCCCCGCTGACTTCAATAAGAGAAGAGTTAGAAGCAAACAAGCCGCTGCCGGAAGAGCCGCCCAGAGGAGGACGCGGTTGCGCAATCCCGGCGCCTGCTCCTTCGATCTTTGCTCGCTCGCGACGCGCGCCAGAATTCGCTCAGCCAGCCCCTGTTCAGCTCCTGCATCGCCATAGCTTGACAGCGACGACTCGAGCATCCTATCCAGGTCATCTTTCTCATGCATAGCGCGACTCCTGGAGTGAAGTGAGTTTCTGGCGAAGAATCTGGCGAGCTCGTTGCAGTCGCGTGCGAACCGTGCCCTCGGGGATTCCGAGAATGGTTCCGATCTCTGGAGAATGCAGTTCTTCAAAGGCTGAGAGTGCAAGTGGCACCCGCAGTTCCTCAGGGAGAGCATCGATCATCGCGTGAATCATCGAATCCTCACTAGCAGAGAGCAGAGCCTGCTCCGGGCCCGGCTGTAGCGACGGAGCCTCATCTGCTTCCAGCGGCTCGGGACCAGCAACCGGCAGCTGCGAGCGGCGCGGACGAAGATCGATCGCTTCCCTCCACGCGACCCGCGCAAGATAAGCGCGTTCGTTTTCGGCGCGCTCCCATCCGCGATTGCGATAAAGCTTCAAGAACGTCTCCTGCACCGCGTCCTCTGCGTCATGAGAATTGAGCAGAACTGCATAAGCCACCCGGAAGACAAAGCGCGACTGACGATGAACGAGTGCCGTGAACTTTGCATCCGGATCAGTGGTCAAAACTCGCGCGCTCCCTCGGGCTGCAGATCATTGTCGGACGCAGCGTTCGCGTTGTACACACCCTAAGACCGCGACCAACGCCCAAGCGTTCAGAAATCTTTCTGAACAAGAAGAAACCCGCTCCTCATGGCGAGGAGCGGGCTGTAAAGGGCTGAACTTCTTAAGGTCTACGCTTTGGCTGAAGTCAGGGCACCGAGGTCGGCTGCCAGCTTCTCCGTGGAGAAGGCTTCGATCAAGTCGCCTTCCTTCAGGTCGCTAAAACCGCCCAATCCGATGCCGCACTCCATGCCATTGGTCACTTCGCGTGCATCATCCTTGAACCGTTTGAGCGATCCAATCTTGCCCTTGTAGACCTGCTCATCGCCGCGCATAACTTTGACTTCAGAGTCGCGGCGAATCACGCCGTCCTGCACTCGGCAGCCGGCGATGGTGCCGACCTTGGGAATGCGGAAGACGTTGATGACTTCAGCGCGGCCCACGTAATTCTCCTTGAAGGTTGGATCGAGGAGACCCAGCATGGCGAGACGCATCTCGTCCTGCAATTCGTAAATGATCGAGTGCAACCGGATTTCAATGCCTTCCTGCTGCGCCAGTTCAGCGGCCTTGCGTTCGGGACGAACGTTGAAGCCGATGATGATGGCGTTCGAAGCCGTCGCAAGCAGCACGTCGCTTTCAGTGATCGATCCCACACCGGAGTGGATCACCTTGACGCGTACTTTCTCGGTCGACATGCGTACCAGCGAATCGGCCAGCACTTCAACCGATCCCGTCACGTCACCCTTGATGATCAGCGCAAGGTCCTTCACGCCGGCCTGGCGAATCTGCTCCGCCAGTCCTTCGAGCGAAACGCGCGAGCTCTTCGCCAGCTGTGCTTCGCGCTCCTTCATCTTGCGGTATTGCGCAATGCCCTTGGCCTTGTCGCGATCCGCAACCACGAGGAACGTGTCGCCGGAATCCGGCATGGATTCGAGACCAAGCACTTCAATCGGCGTTGACGGACCGGCTTCTTCAAGCGGCCGTCCACGATCGTCGAACATGGCGCGAACTTTACCGAATGTGTTGCCAACGATGTAGCTGTCGTTCAGGCGAAGGGTTCCGTCCTGCACCAGCACGGTTGCCACCGCGCCGCGACCGCGATCGAGCTTAGCTTCGAGCACCGAACCGACAGCCTTGCGGCCCGGAGTTGCCTTTGGTGCCTTGATGTCTGAAACGAGACAAATCATCTCGAGCAGAAGATCGAGGTTCAGTTTCTTCTTGGCAGAAACTTCGACAAAGACAGTGCCTTCGCCGCCGGCCGCCCACTCTTCAGGGATCAAGCCGCGATCGGCGAGCTGCTTCTTCACGCGATCTGGATTGGCCTCGGGCTTGTCGATCTTGTTTACTGCGACGATGATCGGCACTTCGGCCGCCTTGGCGTGGTCGATGGCTTCCAGCGTCTGCGGCATCACGCCGTCGTCCGCTGCAACCACGATGACAACAATGTCGGTGACCTTGGCGCCGCGTGCACGCATACGGGTAAAGGCTTCGTGGCCCGGCGTATCGAGGAAGACGATCTCGCGGCCCGAAGCAGGAGAGCCTTCCTTGCTGAAACGTACCTTGTATGCGCCAATGTGCTGGGTGATACCACCGGCTTCACCCGCTGCGACTTCGGTCTCGCGAATGGCATCAAGCAGTGAAGTCTTGCCGTGGTCGACGTGACCCATAACTGTAACGACTGGCGCACGTGGAACTTCGAGTTCGCCGGTGTTCTCCGCTACTAGAACTTCCTCAATCGCCTCGTTTGCCAGCTCCTCTTCGTAGCTGATGACGGTTGCGCCGGCGCCAAACTTGGCGGCCACATCCTTCACCATTGCTGCGTCGAGCGATTGGTTCACTGTGACGAACACACCGCGCATGAGCAGGGCCGCGATCAGATCCTTGGCGCGAATCTCAAGCTTCTCGGCCAGGTCTTTTACGCTGATGCCTTCGGTCACGGTGATTTCGCGCGTAATGGGAAGTGGCTCATCGCTGAACTGTGTGGCACCACCGAAACGTGGTGGTGGCACAAAGCCCTTCATTGGGCCTTCCTTCGTCTTTGGATACTGCTGTCCGCCGCGGCGTGCACGATTCTGCGGTGCGCGCTGCGGGCGCGGTGCCTCGCCGGTTGGTGGAGCGCCGCCGGCACCAGGCCGTGGTCCGCCAAAGCCGCCGGGCCTCGGAGCGCCGAATCCAGGACGTGCGCCAAATCCGGGACGTCCACCAGGTGCCCCACCCGGCCCGCCGGATCCTGCAAATCCAGTACGCGTCGGGTGCTTCGGACGCGGACCAGCGCCAGGGAATTGCCCGGGCGCGCCACTAGGGTACTGTCCCGGAGTGCGCTGCTGATAGCTTCCGGGAGCTCCCGTGGGCCTGCGATCAAAGATCGGCTTGCCGCGCTGAATGCCTGCACCAGGTGCAGCCGGCGGAGGAGTAGGAGGTGCCACCACAATTGGAGCTTTGTACACCGGGCGAGGACCAGTTTGCGGCATCACCACGCGCCGCGGCGCAACCACCGGCCGTGCCGGTGCAGCAGGCGCTTCTGATACTTGTGCTGCAGGCGCTTCTGTCTCTACGGGAGTTATTGGTGTACCAACGTCTTCCTTCGCTTTGGCGGCGATTTCTGCGGGTTGCGCGACTTGGGGTTCGACCACCGTAGGAGCCGCTGGCGTTGCTGATTCGGGCTTTTCGTGGACGGGCGGGGCTGGCGCAGTCGCACCTGGTGTTACAGCCTTGGGTGCAGCGGGCTTTGCAGCCGCAGGCGTCGTCTCCGCTGCTTTCGGAGCTGTAGCTCCGGCCGCAGGCGCGGACGGCGGTTTTACCACCACCGTAGGCGGTACCACTGTGACGACAGGGCGCGTCGGAACAGCTCCAGCGGGTGCCTTTGCCACTACGGTGCCAGCCGGCGGCTTTGACGCAATTGCGGGCGTGGCGGGAGGAATGATCGGCGGTGCCTGGCGCGGCTGTGGCACAATTCTGCGCGGTTCAGGACGTGCGGGAGTCGCCGGGGTCGCGGCAACTGTTACCACCGGAGGCGTGGGCTTGGCGGCCTGCTTGGGCGCCGCCGTTGTCACAACTCGCGGCGGCAGGTGGCTCTTGCGGGCCTCGGCTTCCTGTTCCTGCTTCTTAGCCAGAATGGCCTTCATTACGTCGCCGGGCTTGGAAACGTGAGAGAGATCGATCTTGGGAGTAATGACCTGGGAGGCGCGCGAAGTCGTGGCGCTGGTGTGTCCACCCTGGCGCCCATGCTGGAAGTGCGCGCGGACTTTGTCAGCCTCATGGTCTTCAATCGAACTCGAGTGAGTCTTTCCCTCACCCAGGCCGAGTTCCCCGAGAACGTCAAGAATCTGACGGCTCTTGACTTCCATCTCACGCGCGAGATCGTTAATTCGAACCTTGCTCATCCGCCTCTTTTCAGAATGTGCTACCCAAAGCCCTTTAGTCGCGCATAGCAACCTCTTGGCGTTGGCTTGTTACGTTGCCACCATCACGGCCTTCCGAAATCTTCAACGACAAGTTTCGGTCGTTATGGCGGTAATGGTGTTGAAAAGCACGACGCATACTATGCGCCGCCCTCTTCATTCTCTTCGGTTCCTTCGTCCACGTCCGGGACGTTGTCGACCGCAAGTTCTGCCGCGGTCTCGTCCTGATCTTCAGTGGCTTCTTCAAGCACTTCTTGCGAGTTTTCGAGCTCTGCTTCCGCGGTTCCAGCCACAGCCTCGGCAGTCTCAATTTCTGACTCGCCTTCAGAGATCGTGCCAGTGTCTGCCGCTGCCGTCAGTGCGGCAGGCTCGTCGATACCTTCGGGTTCTGGCGCTCCAGCTTCCCCGGCAGTTGCGGAAGGTTCAGGTTCTTCACCTTCCTCGAAATGGCCGAAGTAGTGGCGAACTGCGACGCTGATGCGTTCCAGCGTCTTCTCGCCGATCCCCGGAATCTCTTCCAGCTGCTCCGGCGTCATATCGGCCAGTCCTTCTACCGTGGTAATGCCGGCAGCGACAAGCTTTTGGATGATGCCTTCGCCCAGTTCCGTAACCTGCTCGATCGGAGTCGAAGGTCCACCGGTGAGCGCCTGCATCTGCTGCTCCACTTCCTGGCGCTTCTCTTCTTCGCTCTTGATATCGATCTTCCAGCCCAGCAACTTGGCCGCGAGCCGGACGTTCTGACCCTTCTTGCCGATCGCCAGCGAGAGTTGCGTGTCATCCACGATGACTTCAAGCTGCTTGTCCGTCAGGTCGGTGATGGAAACGCGGCTGACCTTGGCAGGCTGCAGTGCCTTTTCCGCAAAGGTCGTGATCTCTTCGCTGAACTCAATGATGTCGATCTTCTCGCCGCGCAGTTCACGAATGATGGACTGCACGCGCATGCCCTTCATTCCCACGCATGCACCCACCGGGTCGACGTCCTTGTCGCGCGACTGAACAGCAATCTTGGTGCGCTCGCCGGCCTCGCGTGCAATGGCGCGGATGGTCACTGTGTTGTCGTAAATTTCCGGCACTTCCGACTGGAAAAGGTTCTGCACCAGCTCCGGCGCGGCGCGGGATACGATCACCTGCGGCCCCTTGGCTGCGCGATCCACTTTCAGTAACACCACGCGAACCCGCTCGCCAATGGTGAACTGTTCAAGCCGCGATTGCTCGCGCTTGGGGCAGCGTGCTTCAGCTTTGCCGAGGTCGTAGATTACGTCCTGGCCTTCAATGCGCTTCACCGTCGCGTTCAGTACTTCCTTCTCGCGATGTGCGTACTCGTTGAACACTGTATCGCGCTCGGCCTCGCGCACCTTTTGGAAAATCACCTGCTTGGCAAGCTGTGCCGCGATGCGTCCCAGTGGCGTGGTGTCGCGATACATACGAATCTCGCTGCCGACTTCAACACCCGGCGCGAGCTCATTGGCTTCTTCCAGCGTGATCTGGTTCACCGGATCTTCAAGCTCGTCGTCGTTGGCAACGACGGTCTTGTAGATGTAGGCAGTGATCTCGCCGGTATCCTTATTCAGCTCTCCGCGCATGTTCTCCTGGGTCTTGTAGTACTTGCGCGTGGCCAGGGCAATCGCCTCTTCCACGGCACCCACCACGATTTGAGGCTCAATGCCCTTTTCGCGACTCAGGAGTTCGATACTTTGATATAAAGCGCTGGCCATGCTCTTCTTACTCTCTCGGATTTTCTTTGGGCGACCCGTCCGTGCTCCGGACCAGTTGCACCATTAAATTGTTGTTGGAGAAGCTACGATTCAAGCCTCTCAAGCCACACGCCAACGCGTGTCTAAATCTCCGGAATCAGCTCTGCTTTCTCAACGTTGTCCAGAGCAATCTCGACCGTATTCACGCCCGCCTTGCGGCTCTTGCTGTTTTGCTGCGTAGCTGCAAGATCAAGTGCGATATTTGTCCCCGAACCCGCCAGCAGCCGTCCTCTCCAGTGCCGGTTATTGCGAACCGGTTCGAACGTCTGCACTTTCACCAGGCATCCCTTAAACCGTTGAAACTCTTCCGGCTTGGTCAACTTGCGGTCAAGCCCCGGAGAACTGGCTTCCAGTGTGAATTCATCTCCGGGTACTAGATCTTCGACATCCAGCAGAACGCCGAAATCCCGGCTGAACTCTGCACAGTCTTCGTGTGTAACCCCGGAAAGCTGTTCTACGCTCAACTTGCCTTCAACCAACCGCTCGGGAAGTCCTTCAAGCCCGGCCGCAATCTCCGCCCGCAGTCTTGCTCGGCCTTCGGCGTTCTTCTCGAGGAAAACCCTCAAAACACGTTCTTTAGCCGGCCCTGCGAGTTCAACATCCACCACATCTAGACCGTGGGATGCTGCCACTCGCTGTGCTGCCACTCGAATCTCGTCCAGCTTTGTTGCCATTGCGTCGAAGCCCGCCCGTTGGCCCCTTTGCCTAGGGGCTCCCGGTCAAAATCAGCGGCCGTTTTCCGGGAGAAATTTGCACCAAATAAAAAGTGGGCTATAAGCCCACTCATCTCTCCGCCAGCCGGCAAACTCACGGCAACTCAGGCGGACAAACTCGTCTGCACTACCTAGCATACGGCGTTTTCTGCGGAAATTCAAACCATCTGCCCACTTGGCTAATGCAAATCTCTATATTTCATGGAGAGAATCGATCTTTGCGGCGCCGGTCACGTTCCGTCAGCTTGCAAACGCTTACAAATATCATGCGTTTAGGTCGCAAAAACCTCACCGACGGCATCCGAAGCCAACACTTATCATCCATAGTAATGAGCATAAGTTATTTATATTGAGTGCGATACCTCTCTGATTCGACTGTGTGATGGACTTACCACTATTGGGGGGCAGAAATTGCTCCGAACCAGAGGAATAATGGGTGAGCCTTAATCATGCGAACACTTGTCCAGCGTGTAGTCGTCACAATCCTGTCAACCATGTTCCTCGCCGCGGCGGGAGCGCTGGGTGGATATCTCCTTGGTCGTGCGTTTGCCTTGCAACAGGCAGAAGCCCGATTGGACCATTACGCAAATCGAATCCTGCTCGAAAGCGTGACCTCTTCCGCAGAGTCGCGAGCGGTCCTCGCGACCATGAATACCTCGTCCTACGATTTCTGTTCCGACACCGAAATCGAATACTTTCGTCAGCTCATCTTTCAATCGCAGTTTTTGAAAGCGGCAGGTCGTATGCGCGATGGACGTATCGCGTGCTCTACGACTTCAGGCCGCAGCGAACTTGCCCAAGCGCAAAATATACCGACGATCGCCCGGCAGGATGGGACGAAGATTTACAAGAATATTCCTGCATTTCGCCTCGACGACCAGAATGTAATCTCGGTGCAGCTCGGAAATTCCTTTATCGTCTATAACCCTTACACGATGGCTTCCCTCGTGATGCCTCCCATGCATTTCACCGAGACGGCAATCGACGCGTCCACCGGGAAGGGAGGATTGTTGCTCGGCGAGCTTCCAAAGGTGGATCAAAAAATCCTGATGCAGGATGGCAAGGTTCAGATAGGCGACACGCTGTATGCCACGCGCTGCGCCACTAATGGCGCGACTTGTATGACGGCCTACATCTCGATTCCCGATGCGCTGGCCCTCACGCGAAGTTATGCCATGGTGTTTCTTGCTTTGGGCGCGTTATCAGGATCACTCGTCGGAGTGCTATTCCCCATGCTTTACAGCCGCAACAAAAGTGTGGAGCAGCAACTACTGCGTGCGTTGCGCGCCGACGCTCTCACCGTCGTGTATCAGCCCATTGTTGATCTCTCTACCGGTCAAATCGTTGAAACTGAAGCGCTGGTGCGCTGGACCGACGAATATAAAAACGCAGTCAGCCCTGAAGTGTTCGTGAAGATCGCCGAGGAGCGCGGCTTTGTTGGTCAGATCACGAAACTCGTGGTGCGCCACGCTCTGCGCGATTTTGGTGCCACCATGCGCGCGCGTTCCACATTCCGCGTCAACGTGAACATCGCTGCGTCCGATCTGGCAGACAGCGACTTCCTTCCCATGGTCGATAAGGCACTTTCCGACGCTGAAGTTTCGCCGCGCAATCTCGGCATCGAAATCACCGAGAGCTATACCGCTCGCCAGCAGGTCGCTCGCAATACCATCCTCCGCCTGCGCCGCCAGGGGCACTACGTCGCCATCGACGATTTCGGTACCGGCTATTCCAGCCTTGCCTATCTGCACGACCTTTCAGTGGACGCGATCAAAATTGACAAGGCCTTCACCAAGGCAATCGGTACAGACGCCGTAACCGTCTCCATCCTTCCGCAAATTCTCACCATGGCAGAGACACTCAAGCTGCGCGTGGTGGTCGAGGGAATTGAAACAAAGGCACAGGCAGACTATTTCGCAGCCAGCAACCAGCGCATTCACGCACAAGGATGGTTATTCGGACGTCCGGTTCCCGCCCGCGTGTTTCTGCAGCTGTTGGATGAAGAAGAAGCAAGGCTCAGCAAAGTGCAAGAAGAAGAAATGCCTGCCGGCGCTACCGCCGTTGCATTCTAGAGCATTCTGTCAAATCGAGACAGCCACGGTAGATCTGCTTTGCGCCCGCCACTGCCGCAGGTGACAATAATGAGATGAAGATGGCTCGGCTTGTTGCCCTGGTTCTGTTCGGTGCATCCTTTTTGCTCCCCTCATCGCAAGCTCTCGAAAAACAACCAGCGAGTGACTACCATGCGCGTCGCTTTGCGCTCGGCAAAGCGCTGCATGGCGGTGTCGCCATACTCTTCGCCGCAGAAGAGCCAGCTCTCGACTTCGATCCGTATCGGCAAGACTCTGACTTCTACTACCTGACCGGCTGGAACGAGCCGGGCGCGGCATTGTTGATCGTCGGTCCGGCAAACGAGCCCGAGCGTCCCGGGCAAGCCGCACATTCCCACGAATACAAAGAGATTCTCTTTTTCCCCACGCGCAATCTGCGCACCGAAACCTACACCGGCGCCAAGATGGATGCGGCAAGTCCCGGCGTCGCCCGGGCCACCGGCGTAGACAACGTTGAGCCCATGACAAATCTCGCAGGCGACCTGAATAAGCTGATCGCCGACGATCGCCGCGTAGCGTTCAATGTTTGGGTACAGCCAGGAGCCAAAGCCGCCGAATCTCTTCTCGGCTTTACCGCCACGACGCTAGGCGCTTCGGTTCCAGCATCACACGACGTAATCACTTTGACGATGCCATTGCGCGAAGTGAAGGACCAAGGCGAAATTGACTTGTTGAAGAAAGCGTCTACTGCTTCCATCGCCGCGCAGCACGAGATGATGAAATCCGTTAAGCCCGGCGTCACGGAGCGCACGATCGCCGGCAAGATGACGGCCGTATGGTACGAGCAGGGATGTGAGAGACCGTCCTATGCGCCCATCGTCGGCACCGGTGTCAACTCGACGACCCTGCACTATTCAGCCAACGCCGCCACTATCGAGGACGGCGATGTCGTTGTGGTTGACGCCGCGTGCGAATACTCAATGTACGCGTCAGACATCACGCGCACGGTTCCCGCCAACGGCCGCTTCACCGCGCGTCAGCGCGAAATTTACAACATCGTGCTCGAAGCACAGAAGGCGGCGATAGACGCATTCGTCGCGGGCAAGTCCAAGATCAACGACTTCCAGCATCGGGATCCAGACTCGCTCGATGTTGCTGTATACAACTACATCAATACCCATGGCAAAGATCTACACGGCGAGCCGCTTGGCAAATACTGGCTTCACGGTCTCGGTCACATGTTAGGCATCGACGTACACGATCCAGCGCAGTACCCAGCGGTGCTCAAGCCTGGCATGGTCTTTACAATCGAACCTGGTGTGTACATCCCCGAGGAAAAGATTGGTGTGCGCATCGAATGTAATTTTCTGGTGCTGCCCGACGGCAAGCTTCTCGATCTCGACGCCGATCTGCCCCACACCGCCGAAGAAGTAGAAGCGGCAATGCATAAGTAGCATTCAGAAAGCCCGTGCAAGCATGGATCAGGACGCGATTGAATCTTCACAGCTCGACGCATTGAGTCAGGTCTTCTCCGATCAGCTTCAGGCTTGCCTCGAAGAATGCGCCCACGGACGTCCCGGCCTTTTTTCTGATCTTCAACTCACCCGCGAGGAAGAGCATGAACGGGAATGGCCCGAAGCTGCCCGCCTGCGCGAACTAGCCATCGCCCTGCAGAACATCTTCGCGCAGCAGGAACAGCGCAACGCCCTCTGCGATGAGTTCCTCGACCTGTGTTCGATGCACGGTGAAAGCCATCCCGGAGAATCGCGCCTGGCGCGCCTGTTTCTCAAACGCATTGACCACGGACAGGTGGGAACGCCAACGCAGGAACCGTGGAAGCCATGGTAGCCCTGCACGCATTCCTCGCCCTGCTCGCCGGCTTCGTGACCATGGCAGCAATTGTTGCGGTCATCACCATGCTGCTGCAGAAACTTACTCCCGGCTGGGTAGGCGAACCAGGAAAACCTAAGCCCGGTTACGTCTTCGTCAACCTCGGATATTCGTTCCTCGCTGCGGCCGCAGGCGGTTACGTCACTGCCTTGATCGCCGAACACAATCCACTGATTCATGTGCTGGCGCTGGCGATTACAGTGTTACTGCTCGCCGCCCTCAGCGCCCTGCAGCAGCGTGGACAGCAACCAATCGCGTACGTTCTCGCACTCGTCGCGCTAACACCCCTTGGCGTTCTCGCGGGAGGATTATTGAGAATGCGAGTTCTGGGAGTGATCTAGACAGTAGTCCACGCGTGAGAATAGAAAGCCGCCCTGTCGCATCCATCGTGACAGGGCGGCCGTGTTTGGTACAGAGATCAAAGTGTTCTTACACCTAGAAGCGCAGACCCACCGTAACCGGGATGATCTTTGTATCTGCACCAACAGCTGTAGTACCCAGGCCATTCGGTTGAGTTGTGATTGCAGGAGACAGAACGTCGAGATAGCGAGCCTCTGCAAAGATGCTCATCTTGCCATCGCCGTTCCATCCGCCGAATCGATGTGACATGCCTCCGCCAATATTCCATCCGCCCTGGTTGCTGGAGAAATGTCCCACCGTCACGTTCTGGGTTACGACACCGCAGTAGAAATAGGTGCAATATTGCTGCTGTTGCGGATCGGTGAAGCTGGTGACCTTGCGGTAGAAACCATATCCGCCGGTTGCATAGAAATTAATCGAACTCTTCGGATTGAAGTCATAAACCGGATCGAGCGTTAACGACCAGATGTGATCGTTGCCGCCGGTTGCGCCGGCCTCGGCGATGATCTGTCCAGGAACCTTGTCGTCGATGAACTGATATTCCAGCATAAGAGCAAGATTCTTGTTGAAGCGGTAGCCGGCACCCACCGTAATATTGCCGCCCCATGTGATGTATGGCGACGAATCACTGGTTGGCGCGTTGAAGCCCCCGCCCACCTCGTAGGTCAAATGGCTCCTGATTCCCCCACCCCCACCTCCGCCGCGGGACCTGTTATCGTACTGCCCCCCACCGGCTCCATTTGGCGATGGCGCAGCCGGCAAGGCGGATAGGTCAGGCATATCAGTGTCTGCACCAAGTTGGAGCGCGTTAGAACTGGACTCCGCCGCAGGGGCACTCACGGCACTCGACGATTCAGGAGTCATGGAGAGTTGGGCGCTCGCAGAACCGAGTGAAAAGGCAAGCCCAGCACACAGCAGAGCGGTCCGCCCGGCAAGTGTCGTATAGCGAACTGAAATCATTTTCTGTACCTCGCAAAAGAATGTCCATATCGGGGAAGCATAAGTTCCCGTAAGCACTTAGACTCCCTTCCGGGATCAAAGTTGCATGCAGCATTCACATAGCGAAAGGCCGAGGTTACCCTCGGCCTTTCGGTTTGAAGCTATGAAAAACTCGATCGCTTAGCCCTGAATGTCGAATTGCTCCGGATGTAACGTCGGATCGCTCTTGATCAGGATGTTTTTCCCAACCAATTCCTCAAACTCGTTGATCCAACTTGCGTTATTGGCTTTCAGAACCTTGACCGTCTCGGGATTCACGCGCAGCATCACATCGGCTCCCTCGAAGTGCCGCTTCATCTTGCGCAACTCGGTATAGATCTCGTTGCACACCGTGGCCGGACTCTTCACCATGCCGGTCGCCTGGCAAGTTGGGCAGGGAACTGAAAGCGTGCGTTCCAGCGACTGCTTCACGCGCTTGCGGGTAATCGCAACCAGCCCAAAGTCGTTAAACTGCAAAACCTTGGTCGGGGCACGATCGTTCTTGAGCGCCTCTTCAAGCGCGGCCATCACCTTGAATCGATTTTTGCGCTCATCCATATCGATGAAGTCGATCACGATGATCCCGCCCAGATCGCGCAATCGAATCTGACGCACAATCTCCGGAATCGCATCGAGGTTAGTCTTCAGGATAGTGTCTTCAAGCCGAGCCGTCTTGCCCACATACTTGCCGGTGTTGATGTCGATCGCGACGAGGGCTTCTGTCTGGTTGATCACAATCGATCCACCGGACTTGAGCCACACCTTGGATCGCAGCGCCTTCGAGATTTCATCTTGAATGCCGAAGTGTTCGAACAGCGGTGTGTCTTTGGTGTAGAGCTTTACGCGCCGCACCAGTGTCGGCGAGAAGCGATTCAAGAAGCGCACAATGCGCTCGTAATCCGCCTCTGAGTCAACCCAGATCGATGAGAAGTTGGAACTTACCTGGTCCCGCAGAATGCGTTCGATCAACGACAGATCGTGATAGATCAGTGCCGGCGACTTCGAACTGTCGGAACGCTGCTTAATCTCATTCCACAAGTGAATCAGGAAGCGAAGATCGGCGCGTAACTCCTCTTCAGATGCGCCCTCGGCCGCAGTGCGTACGATGAATCCACCGGATGCATCTCCGCGCTCGTGGGTAAGAATCCGCTTGAGGCGCTGACGCTCTTCGTCCGAGGCAATCTTGCGGCTCACACCGACATGCGTGACCGTTGGCATGAATACGAGGAACCGTCCAGGCAACGCGATGTGGCTCGTAATGCGCGCACCCTTCTTGGCGATTGGCTCCTTCGCAATCTGAACTAGAATCTCCTGGCCTGGCTTCAACAAATCGGAGATGATCGGAAGGTCCGAAGTCTGCGCCGAACGCCGAGACGGACCGCGTCCTCCCGGACGGTGACCACCACGGTCGCTGCCGCGATCCCCTCGTCCCCGGCGACCTCTGTTACCACGATCGCGGCGTTGATTCTGTCCATCAGCGGCTGGTTGGGTTCCAGATGCAGTCGCTTCTTCCTCGTCCTCTTCGCCTTCGAGAACTTCCTCGCCCTCTTCGCCGTTCTTGTCTTCAAACTTCATCTGGATGCGGTGGTCAAGATGAGCTTCCTGCAACATTTCGCCTAACTCGCCAGAGCGAATTTGCGTGTGCAGCTTCTCCTCTTCCTCGTAATCATCCAGATCATGTTCGTCGGTCTTGTGGTGATGATGAGGAGCGTCATACTCTTCGCCCTCGATCAATTCTTCCTCAACCAGACCGCTGCCCGGCGAGAAGGATGAGGCGACTGGAACGGACGCTGGCTTTGTCTCTTCAGGTGTCGACGCCGGGGGCACATCATCCGACTTCTTTTTCTTGCCTCCAAGCCCAAAGAGCCGGAATTCCGCCGGTGGCAATGGATCGACACTGTGCGACGCGCTACGATCACCCTCTACTTCGCTGCTTTCGTTTTCTGTGCTCAGAGATTCATGGCGGCTCGTGTCAGCAACCGGCTCCCCCGGGACCGCATGAATTTCGGACCCACTGGAAGCAGGTTCAAAGCTCTCTTCCTCCATGTCGTCTTCAAATTCAATTGAAGCCGCGTGTTCATGCGAAGGGTCCGCTTCCGGCTCATCAGCGTGTTCCGGCGCTGCAGACGACATCTCTTCAACGAATTCGTGCTCTTCAACTTCGTCAGCGGAGCCGTTGTCAATTTCGGGCGCGAACGGCCGGGCCTCTGCTTCTTCCGTTGTGAACGATTGCGATTCTGCTAAGGGTGTGTCGGGCTGCCGGTTCCGGTGCCGTGAAAGTGATTCTCCGGGAAGTAGACCGCTGCCGTCCCACACAATCGGCGACTCGATGAGAGTGGCCGGCTTGTAAGTCGACGCTGGTCGCACCGGCGCAGGTATTTCAGATTCCGGCTTCTCCGTCGACTCAGAAGAAGTGCCACCATATTTCTTTAGCGATTCGCCCGGCAGAACAAACGGCTCCGGTGCGCGCTCAGACCGTTCCGATCGCTCGCCTCGTTCAGGCCGTTCAAACCTTTCACCTCGCTCAGATCGCCCACTGCGCGACGGAGCTGCCGAAGCTTGAATCTCAGCATGCGGCTCGGTTTCAACTGCTTCGTTGACATGCGTTTCTATGAATTCCTGGCTCTCCGCCGGTGCTGGAGAAACATTGCTGCCGCCGCGGCCTCCGCGCCGACGCCGGCGTCCACGCCAGCGTTTGGTTCCAGCCTCGTCAGACTCCTGCGCAACATCGGTATGCTCCGCTCCCTCGCTGGGAGTGGTGAATTCCGCATCGCTGGACTCGGAGGTGACCACGATTGTTGGCCGGCTTTCGCGTTCCGGGCGTTGTTCAGGCCTGCCGCCTCTCTGGCCGCGATCTTGCCCGCCGCGCTCTTGTCCTGCGCGATCCTGTCCGTTCGTGTGTCGTACTTCCCTGGGAGCTTGATTGCCGCCGCTTACTGCGGCTTTCTCAAGCTCGTCCGTCTCTTCCTGGTCTTCCAACTCCATGAAGTCGGTGACGTACAGGAAGGCGTCGCGCTCCAGTCCAACGTCGACAAACGCTGACTGCATGCCGGGGAGAACGCGCGTGACGCGTCCGTTATATATTGACCCCGCCAGGGTGTACTCGTTTTCGCGTTCGTAATAGATTTCCGCGAGTTGATCGTCTTCTAGAATCGCAAGCCGCGTCTCATGCGGCGTGCTGGAAATACAAATCTCTTTTGCCATCGTACCTTTCCGCCCAGTGGACTTCGCCTACTGGGGCCAGCGGCAAGGTTTGGCGGAGATGCGAGCGGACGGGAAGGTTGGAGATGTGCGGAGGAGATGACCGGCGCGTGCTTCGACGGGACGGCAGCCTGCAGCCGCCAGCCCCACCAGGGGGCTGCGAACTCGAAAGGCTTTCGTGTCCGGCAAACGTTCCGAAACGGCGATCTGTATGCAGAGATTTTGTGGCCACCCTGAAAGTTGACGCCTGCGACTCTTCATCGCAACTGCGTAACCAGGCACATGCCAACCAGATGATCGACATGAGCGGGGCCGTTATATAACTGGCGAGTGCGCTGCTGATCCGCGTTTCAGGAATCGAAATCCCCGTGCGTCCCCCGCAGCCTCGAAACCAGCGACGCCCGACATCCGCGCGATCGGTCTCGATCGCTGGGGATGTCCGGTTTGCCCGTCTCTGCGTGCTCATTGAACCCAATCCTGCCCGGCGCTCGGCCCAACCAGGACCTTGACCGGATTTTGCATCCTCTTCAATGACTTGCGCCGAGCCTGCCAATCGAATCCGCCGAATCTCGTTAATGCGGCTAAATCCAAAGGTGGCCATCGGGACCAGGCATCTCTGACGATGCTTGAAGTACTTACAAACTTTGCTCCTGCGGTCCGGAAAATCCCGGCGGTCCCCAGGAGGTTGTTACCTTGCAATCTTGCCTTCGGCCACTAAGACCGGAGTTCTAATTTACGAACCGGCGCATGCGCACGTTCATGACTACGCCCAGCGCGAGGAATGTAAATAACACCGAAGATCCGCCGTAACTCATTAACGGTAAAGGGATTCCGGTGACTGGCATAAAGCCAATGACCATGCCAACGTTGACCGCGATCTGGAAGGTCAACACAGCCACGATCCCCATAATAATCAGGGATCCAGGCAGGTCTGCGGCTGTTTGAGCGTTTTGAATCAAACGCATCAATATGAGGAAGTATAGCAGCAGCACAAACACCGCGCCCACGAACCCGTGCTCTTCACTGAAGGCGGCAAAGATGAAGTCAGCATGCGGGATCGGAATGAAAGCCCCCTGTGTCTGCGAGCCCTTCTCTGCACCCTTGCCCCATATACCGCCGGCGCCCACCGCTATTTTTGCCTGCAGCACCTGGTACCCAGCTCCTTTGGGGTCGTTGTCGGGATTGATAAACCCTGTCAAACGAGCCTTCTGGTAGGGCTTCAACACCTTGCCGCTATTCCAGGCTCCGACCACCAGCACCAGACCAGCCGTTGTTAAGATCGTGGCCTGCTTCAGATTGATTCCGCCCAGAAACAGTCCGGCAATCAACACCGGCGTGTAGGTAAGTGCTGTACCCATGTCTGGTTGTGCCAGCACTAGCAGCATCGGAACGCCTACCAGCGCGAACGCTTTGAAGATTTCCTTCCACGTAAGATTCTTGCCGCCGAGATTCGCAAAATACCGCGCGACCACCAAGATAAGAATCAGCTTCACCCATTCGGAAGGCTGAAAGTGCATCGGCCCAATCTTGATCCACCGCCGCGCGCCCAGTACCTTGGTCCCCACCAGTTTCACCGCTACGAGTGCAACCAAGCAGACACCGTAGGCCCATGGAACCCAGTCGATAAGTTTGTGATAGTCGATCAGGGAGAACAGGAACATCGCCACCACGCCACCGAGTATCCAGTAGATCTGCTTGGTGTGAAACCCGACATACTTTGTGTGCAGCGTTGCGGAGTAGATCTCCAGTACGGAGATCGTGCAGAGCAGCGAAATAACCCCGAACAGCGTCCAGTCGAAATCGCGGAAGCTCATGATGCGGCGCATCGGGCTCATTGTGCTTTCACCTGGGTAGATTTCCCTGGAAGCGCTGGCGAGGCTAGCTTCGCAGACTCGGGTCCGGCCTGGACGGGTGCGCCGATTTTTGGGGCCTGTTTCTTTGCGGACTGTGTCTGAACATTCTGCGGGGTCTGCTGTAATGCGCCATTCGGTCCAACTACGAATTTACCCGCATGCAGCTTTGCAGTTGCTTCGCCCTTTCCTTCTGCTGTCGTGTTGGGAGTCGTCCACACCGCGCTCACTTCCACCGGGCGGGGCGCAGTCTTTTGCGGCTGCAGGTTGTTGGCAAGACGGCGCTGCTTTTCAACGTAAGCCGAAACCACTCGGGCACCGATCCGTGCGGCAAACCAGCTCTTGTTGCCGTTCTGCCACAGTACGGCAACCACAAGCTCCGGATTTCTTGTAGGCGTTACACCCACGAACCACACGTTCGGATTCGTATTCCGCCCTTTGGCGGTCTTGTCCAAAGCTTCGTGACTCATGACCTGCGCGGTGCCAGTCTTGCCGCCAAAGTCGATGCCTTCCAAGTGTTCCCCGCCGGCGGTGTGGAAAGCGCCGGGCTGCGTGACTTGGGCCATGCCATCCGTAATCGTGAGCCAATTTTCAGGATCGATAGGGATATTCACTTCGCCTGACCCCGGCAAGTTATCAATCAGATCTTTGTGAAAATCCGCCGGAAGCTGATCCGGAGCCACGACATGCGGCCGCACCAGATGACCACCCGATGCTATGCCGCCGATTATCCGCGCCAGTTGCATCGGCGTTGCTTCCACTGCGCCTTGGCCAATCGAAACGTCCAGCGTCTCGTCGGGATACCACTTGCGGTGATAGTTCTTCATCAGCCAGTGCGTACCGGGCATCAGCCCCGCCTGCTCGCCAGGAAGGTCGATCCCGGTCTTCTGGCCATATCCAAACTCCGTCGCGTACTTGGTTATGCGGTCGATCCCCAGTCTGTCGCCAAGCTGGTAATAATATGTGTCGCACGAGTAGGGAATCGCATTGTGAATGTCGACAGCCCCATGCTTCTCATCGCAGTGATGGAAGAAACCGTATGGCCCCCATCCACCCGCACAGTTCACCTTGAGGTTTTGCGCGATATTTTCCTGCAGCCCTGCAACCGACATCAGAATCTTGAATGTCGATCCCGGTGCAAGCTGGGCCTGGATAGCCTTGTTCATCAACGGATGATCGGGATCCGTGATCAGCTTGTTCCACTCGGCACGATCGATTTTCACTGCAAATGCATTCGGATCAAAACTGGGCCGCGACACCATCGCCAGAATGTCCCCGTTGCGCGGATCCATCGCGACAATTCCGCCCGTGCGGTCCCCCATCGCGAGTTCCGCTGCCTTCTGCAGATCGTTGTCGATGGTCAGCTTTAAGTCCTGGCCGGGAATCGCATGTTGCGTGCCGAGGTAGCCCACTTCGCGTCCGTGACTGTCGACGATCACATCGCGGGATCCATCTTGGCCGCGCAAAAGCTGGTCATACATCTCTTCCACACCCGCTTTGCCCACAACATCACCGGGCTCGTAGGCCGCATAGCGCGTCTGGTTCAGATCCTCTTCGCTGACCTCACCCACGTAGCCGATCAAGTGCGCCGCGAAGCCATCGCGGGGATAGAGCCGGCGCTCGCCCTCAATTGTTTCAAGCTCTGGAAGTTCGTTGCGATGGGCTTCGATAAACGCCTGCTCGTCAGCCGTCACATCTGCCTTGATCGGGATCGGCTGGTATCCGGGCGAAGTGCGATAACGGTGCAGCAAGGTGCGAAGCTGGTCAAGGTCAAGATGAAGTCCCCGCGCAATCAGGGGCAAATCCGCATCCACATTGCGATTCTGCTCGCGCACTAGAAAGCAGGAAACGGATGGATAGTTATCGACCACAAGGCGGTTTTCACGATCGAAGAGCTTCCCACGTGGCGCCAGAATCGGCACTTTGCGAATACGATTTTGCTCCGCCAGCATCTTGAAGTTCTGCGCACCGAGAATCTGCAGACGCCACAATCCAGCCGCGAGTGCCAGCATCACGCCGAGCACAGCATATTGCACCACCGCCAACTTGAGAGTGGGGACTTTCTCGCCGCGAGTGAACTTGTCAAAAGCCATGGGAAACTACTTCTAGGATACCTCTATCCTGAATTCTGCCCCTGCCGCACACCCATGCGCGAGAGGCGCTTTTTCATTCTCTGAACCAACGTACTCAATCGCAAATTTTCAATTGCTGATTCTCTAATCGCGAATCTTCGTCCGGTCGAGGATCGGAAAGAGCACCAACGCAATCAGCGAATTGCCGATCGCCTTGTACAACTCCGCTAACCAGTTGGTATCGATGCTCATCCCCAGCAAAAAACGAACCACAAAGTAGTACGTCACGCTCCCCACCAGCGACAGCACAAATGTCATCACCAACCGGATAGCGTGGTTCTCAACATTCACCAGCACTCCAACCGACGCTGCCAGGTAGCCAACCAGAGTTTTTGCAATGCCATTGATTCCAATAGGAAGGCCCGTCAGCGCGTCTTCAAAAAGTCCCATCGCCCCGCCGAGGATTGATCCCTGAATCGGATTGCGCCGGCTCAGCGCGAAAAACACCGTCACTACCAGCGGTAGATCGAACCACGCAAACCGGCCCAGAACCCGCGGCAGCCAAGCCTGCAGCACCAGCGCCGCAATCGGCACCAGCGCATAGATCAGCACCGGATAGCTGTGAATCTCATAGTCGCGGCGGCTCTCGGCGGATAGCACAGACACTAGTTCTCCCTTTGCGGCGTGACCGGGGTTGGAGCGCTCGGTTTGCTCTCGGGAGCTTTCGGCGCGGGCTTCTTCTTCGGCGGGGATTGATCAATCACAGGCGCGCCGCTCTCCGGAGCAGCGGGTACAGTCGGCGTCGTAGCATTCCCCGGCGTAAAGCGATCAGGATGAAGTGCCGCCGGCGGACGCGCGACCGGATTGGGATTCGAATTGTCCTTCAGCGGCTGCTGATCCGGCGGTACATTGGGTACGATCAGTCCCGGCAGCTTTTCTGCCATTCCCTCTGATGTCTTCTGCTGCTCCGCCTCAGCGCCGCCCTTCAATGCCTCGCTGGTAGCAATATCCTGTTGCTGATCCGGCGGGAAGCGCGGTTCCGTCGACGTGACCACCAGCACCTCATCGAGCTGATCAAGATGCGCCGCCGGCTTCACGACAACTTCGACAAACCCGTCGCGTTCGGGATCGTTGAGCACCTTGTCCACCACACCGACAGGTAGTCCGCGAGGAAATATCTGGTCGCCGCCCGCCGTCAGCACGTTCTCGCCCGCCTTGATGCGCTGATCGCGAATTACATCTTCTATCTGCGGTTGCCCAGCGCCGTTGCCGCGCAGAATGCCGCGAATGCGTGTCGTCTCCAAAATTACTCCGGCGCCACTCGACTGGTCGTTGATAGCCAGCACCTGAGCATTGTGGGGGAAAACGTCACGAACCTTGCCGACAATTCCGTCGGGCGTGATAACCGCCATATCGCGGTCAATCCCGTCAGCTCTGCCTTTGTCGATGTAGAACACGCGCGACTGATCGGTTCCGCTCGACCCAATTGCCTGTGCCGCGACCGTTTTGTAAATGTATTTCTGCTGAAAATTCAAAAGTGCCTGCAGCCGCTGACCTTGCTTGGCGTCTTCCAGCAAGGCCGCTTGCTCCAACCGCAAACGGTCAACCGTCTTCTGCAGATCTGCGTTCTGCTGGCGAACATGCCGCAGATCGACGTAGTTATGCCATAGTCCGGAGATGCCGGATCCCGAGGAATGAAGCGCCTTTTCCGGAGGGGAGACGATGGAGTTGGCCCAAAGGCGAATCAGTTGCACGTTATGCCCGTCGCCTGCCTGCCCAGCGCCACTGCTGCGGCGCACCTGCATGGCAAGCCCCAGAATCTGCGCCACCAGCAAAGCCAGCAGCACCACCAGATTCCGATAGCGAACGAAAAACGATTCCATTGGGATCAGTCAACAGTGGACAGTGAACAGTGGTCAGTGTCTTGCCGGTCCGTGCGTAGAACGAGTACCAATGTCAGAGGACGGTTCACTGTGCACTGTCCTCTGATCACTGTCCACTGCATTTAGTCGATCTTGATCTTCCGCAGCAGTCTGAAGTCCGACAGCATTTTGCCGGTGCCCAGCACCACCGAAGCCAGCGGATCGTCTGCCACCGAGACCGGCAGTCCGGTTTCCTCGCGAATGCGCTTGTCGAGATTCTTGATCAATGCGCCTCCGCCCGTGAGCACGATGCCGCGATCTGAAATGTCCGCCGACAACTCGGGAGGAGTCCGCTCCAGTGCTACGCGAATCGCATTCATGATGACTGCAATGCACTCGCCGAGCGACTCGCGGATTTCGCTGTCGTCGATGGTGATCGTCTTCGGCACGCCCTCAATCAGGTTGCGACCCTTGATCTCCATCGTAAGCGGCTTGTCCAGCGGATACGCCGACCCGATCTCGATCTTGATCTGTTCCGCCGTACGCTCGCCAATCAGCAGGTTGTACTTACGCTTCAAGTAGTTGGTGATGGACTCGTCCATCTGGTTTCCGGCCATTCGCACCGAACGCGAATAGACGATACCGGAAAGTGAGATGACCGCAATATCGGTAGTCCCGCCGCCGATATCGACAACCATGTTGCCGCCCGGCTCCGTAATGGGAAGCCCCGCGCCAATGGCCGCCACCATGGCCTGTTCCACCAGGTAAACTTCGCTTGCCTTGGCGCGATAGGCCGAGTCTTCGACAGCGCGCTTTTCCACCTGGGTGATTTCTGAAGGTACGCCGATCACGATGCGCGGATGCACCAGCATCTTGCGGTTGTGCGCCTTCTGGATGAAGTAGTTCAGCATCTTCTCGGTGACTTTGAAGTCGGCGATTACGCCGTCTTTCATCGGCTTGATAGCCACGATGTTGCCGGGAGTGCGCCCCAGCATGTCCTTGGCTTCCTTGCCTACCGCTTCCACCTCACCGGTGTTTTTGTTGATGGCCACGATTGAGGGTTCGTTGACAACAATCCCCTTACCGGCGGCGAAGACCAGTGTGTTGGCGGTCCCAAGATCGATAGCCAGATCGCTCGAAAACATACTGAAGAGAGAGCGCAAGCCATGTGACCGCGAAGTACGCGAAGGATAACCGTTCTGTGACATGTATGAGTGGAATCTACCTCAATTGAGATTGTACGGCCAACGGGGTAATGCAACGAAAAACACCGTTGGTAATCAATAGAGAGGGGAGCTTTGTAAATAACCCTTTGTAGCTACCCCTTGAGTTATACGAGTTACCCTTTAACAGCAAAGTCTTCTAGCCGATTCACGCAAGTCTTTATTCCGGAATTGCGCTTGCGCTGCGTTGAGGCGAGGTCCGCCCTAATGCGCTAAAATCAAGTGTTTTTGTGCCCACCAGGGCAGTGCGCCGACCGCTCCCAATTCCGTCGGACATCTGTCCACTGATCACTGTCCACTGACCACTAGAAACTCAGAACTGAGAACTCACACATGACCTACCCCACCTACCACAATCTGATCGGCGGCGAATGGCTCCCCGCCGCAAGCGGCAAAACCATCCTCAACGTAAATCCCGCCGACCACGACGATATCGTCGGATCATTCCCGGCCTCCGACGCTGAAGACGTTAACCGCGCCGTCGCAGCTGCGAAAAAAGCCTTCGCCACCTGGCGTCTCGTCCCCGCGCCCAAGCGCGCCGAAATCTTGCTCCGCGCCGGCATCCTTCTCCAGCAGCGCAAGGAGCAGTTCGCCCGCGACATGACCCGCGAAATGGGCAAGGTGCTGGCCGAGACCCGCGGCGACGTGCAGGAAGCGATTGATGAGGCTTTCTATGTTGCCGGCGAAGGCCGCCGTCTCTTCGGCCAGACCACGCCTTCTGAACTGCAGAATAAGTTCGCCATGAGCATCCGCATGCCCGTAGGCGTCGTCGGCCTCATCACGCCGTGGAACTTCCCCATGGCCATCCCCAGCTGGAAGCTTTTTCCCGCGCTCGTCTCTGGCAACACCTGCGTCATCAAGCCCGCCACCGATACGCCGATCTCCGTCTATAATCTCGTCCAGACTCTCGTCGACGCCGGCCTTCCCGCGGGCGTAGTCAACATCGTCAGCGGCAGCGGCAGCGGCGCCGGCAGCGCCCTGGTCGAACATCCCGATGTTCGCGCCATCAGCTTCACGGGATCCAGCGAAGTCGGCTCGCATGTCGCCCAGCGCGCCGCCGCCACCTTCAAGCCCGTCTCTCTCGAAATGGGTGGTAAAAACGCGCAGATCGTTCTCGATGACGCCAACCTCGAACTCGCTCTCGACGGGGCCCTCTGGGGATCTTTCGGCACCACCGGCCAGCGCTGCACAGCCACCAGCCGCATCCTGCTGCAAAAGGGAATCGCTGCCAAATTCACGAAGGAGTTCGTCGCCCGCGCCAAGGCTCTCAAGATCGGCAACGGTCTCGATGAATCCGTGCAGGTAGGCCCGCAAGTCAACAAGAGCCAGATCGAAACTTCCGCGAAATACGTCGACATCGCCAGCACTGACGGTGGAAAAATTCTCTGCGGCGGTCACGCCCTCACCAACGGCGATCACTCCAAGGGAACATTCTTCGAGCCCACCGTAGTCGGTGGCGTCACCCACACCATGCGCATCGCTCGCGAAGAAGTCTTCGGCCCCGTGGTTTCGCTGCTGGAGTTCGACACCTTCGAGCAAGCCATCGAAATCGCCAACTCGATCGATTACGGACTTTCGACCGCGCTCTACACCAAAGATGTGAATCGCGCTTTCACTGCCATTCGCGATCTCGAAGCCGGCATCACCTACATCAACGCACCCACCATCGGCGCAGAAGTTCACCTGCCCTTCGGGGGCGTAAAGCACACCGGCAACGGTCACCGCGAAGGCAACGGAGCCATCGACTTCTTCACCACCTGGAAAGCGGTCTACGTCGACTATAGCGACAAACTCCAGCGCGCCCAGATCGACAACGCCGAGTAACATCCATTTCAGTTTCTAAAAATCCGGGTGCCCCATCCATGCGCAGTTTCATCGCGCATGGGTGGGAAAGCACGAACGTTGGTCAGCCGAGCGTCAGGCCGGGTGCCCCATGTCCGGGGTGGAGGTATCTTTCTGAGACCTGGCCACCCGCAATCTCACCCTCCAACAACCCCATTACCGCCAAAACCCGTCTCAGTTATATACAGCGTGCGCCTTGTTGCGTCCCCTTTAATCCCTCGGGAGGTTTCCCCCGCCTTATGCGCTTATTCCGGTCATTACCCGTTGCAATCATCCTTCTTTTCAGCACCACCTTTGCGTTCCCTCAGGCGCCTTCCGACCCGCACAACGCCACACATCAGGACGTAACGCTTAAAAGCCTGTTCACCGCGCCAGTGTCTAAGCTCTCTCAAATCTTCATTCGGAACAACGCTGTGCATCCCGACTCACGGATGAACCAGAACTACACTTCAGCGCCAGCAGCACCCTTGATATTCACCAGTCCAGTCTTCAATCAATCCATCTTCGATACCGCCACCCTCGTTCAAACTTCAACGGCGCAGGGCGACCCCTATGTCACGCCGGTCACCCGCATCATCTCCTCTGACGCGGGCGTAAATGACACGGCGCCGCTCTACACCTACCACAACTGCAACTACACTGCCGCCAACTCTGCGGCGCCTTGTGTCGGCGCATTCATGGTTTCGCAGAACAATCCGGGCGATCTGCACAACGGCGTGTGGGGCATCAATCCCATCGCGATTCAGCGCCACGGCGGCACTAACTCCCTCACCTACGGAGTAGAAGCCAACGTCTTCAACGAAACCGGACTCGACCCCGGCCCTCCCGGCAAATTGTCTCCGTCAACCAGCCAGATCTTCGGCATCGCCGCCACCATTGCCGGCAACTCTACTGGAGTTACCCACGGAACCTCCGCCTTCCTCGCCACCGACGAAAACAGCGGCTCCTACTGGTACGACGGCCTCTGGGTCGAACGCGCCATCTATGCTGCGCTCGAGGCAGGTCCCGTCGGCGGCGGATCTGATTTGCAATGGTCCGTTGTCTCCAACGCCACCGGCAGCGCCAGCCCGAAGCGCAACTTCGCCAGCATCCCGCAGGCCGACATTGCGTCCTCGTGGAATGGCCACGCCTCAATGCTCGAAGTTCTCAAGCGGCAGTTCGTGCCGAGTTCAGCCGCGCACCCCGCAGGCTGCTACGACTACACCTTTTCGACGGCTCTGCGCCAGCAATTCTGCGACGACGGCAGCAACGTCTTCCTGCCCGCTTCGAATGCCGCAGCCATCCGCATCACTCCCGATGCCAATGGGGAGTCCGGAGCGGCAGTCTCCGTCACCAACGCCGCCAACAGCGCCTATACATTTCTCGTGCAGAAGAACGGCGCCACCACCATCGACAACTCCCTCACGGTCAACAGCTCCGCGCGCGCCGCGTCCTTCCAGATCGGACCGCATACGGTTCTTCCGTCAAGCCTCGATGGCTATCACGGCTCCGGCGCCAAGGTTCAGATCAGCGACGGCACCGGCCGCGCCGGCAATTTGCCCAGGTACGATTCGGCGGGCAACGTCACGGATAGTGGCGTCTCAACCACGCAACTCCCCGTCGCCTCTCCGAAAGCCGAAGCGGGTCACATCGCCTGCATCAAGTCCATCGGCCCACCCATCCAGATCGGCTCCTGCTCCACACGCCCCGACGCCACCGGAGCCTGCTCATGCAACTGAGTGGTGACCCTCACCAGCCCGTGTCATAGCGTCGAGAAACCGAAAAACAATCGCTCAATAGCCTAGAAACTCCTGATTGACAGTTAGACATTTCCCGGTTCAACTCTCATCTGAGAGGTCGCCCCATGACATTGAAGGATGTCATCATCGCTGCGCGCATTCTTGCCAAGCGCCCCGCCTACACCTTGACCGCCGCCCTGACAATCGCTCTCGGTGTCGGCGCCAGCACCACAATCTTCAGCGTGACCAACGCAGTTCTACTCAAGCCGCTCCCCTACCGCGATCCAAACAAACTGGTAATTGCCGGCATGGACCTGCGCAAACGAGACGTCCGCGATCTGCCATTTTCAAATGCAGACTACATCGACCTTCGCGACGGCACCAAAGAGTACTTTTCTGACATGGCTGGCGTCTTCACTGGCCGCATCGTTGTTCCCCAGGAAGACGGAACACCTGAACAGATCAGCCTCGCAATTGCGACGACGAATTTTTTTGACGTGATGGGCGCCAAAATCCTTTTGGGCCGCGACTTCAATGCGCAAGATGGAATTCCGCAGCCGCAGCCTCCGCCCAATGCCGCAGCCGACAACGCGCCCGCGCGCCTGCCCGGCACAGCCATCCTCAGTTATGAATACTTCCGCAGGCGCTACGGCGGCAACACCTCTGTTCTCGGCCATAACATCACGATTCCCGGCCAGCCCGGTCCCGTGATCGCGGGCGTTCTGGCTCCCGGGTTCCGCCTCTACTTTCCTCCTGACGCAGACGTCCAACCCGCCCCCGACATCTACATCGCCAATCGTCTCGGTTACGACTCGGCAGAACGCAACGACTTCTCCATTCGACCCATCGGAAGGCTCAAAGAGGGAGCATTGCTCCAGAGTGCGCAAGGCGCAGCCGACGGCATTGCCGCCCAGGCGCGGCAGACGTTTTCCATCGATGAGACTGCCGGCTATTACATCCACCTCGCGCCGATGCGACAACATCTTGTGGCGGCGGTTAAGCCCGCCATCCTCACGCTCATGGTTTCAGTGATCTTTCTGCTCCTCATCGCCTGCGCCAATGTCGGCAACCTTCTTCTCGTTCGCGCCTCGCTGCGCCAGCAGGAATTCTCAGTGCGGGCAGCCCTGGGGGCAAACCGGTTGCGGCTTGTCGCTCCGATCCTTATTGAGGCGGTTCTGCTTTCCGTGATAGGCACTGTCGCCGGTCTCGGACTCGCCTGGGCGGGAATCCTCGCTTTGCGGGTTCTCGCTCCAGCCAACCTTCCTCGCCTCGAGGATGTCCGCATCGATGGAGCGGTGCTTGCTTACAGCGCACTCGCCGGTCTCGCCTCCGCGGCTATCTTCGGGATTGTTCCCGCCCTGCGCGCTTCGCGTCCCGCGCTGATGAATGTGCTGCGCGGCATTAGTAGAACCTCGGGCATGGGTAGCGGAGCTTTCCTTCGGAATGCGGTCGTGATGGCCGAAGTAGCGCTCTCCTTCATTTTGCTGATCGGATCCGGGCTGATGTTCCGCAGTTTCCTCAAACTGCAAGCGATCGATCCGGGTTTTGATCCGCATCATCTCCTCACATTCCAAATTCAAGGCATCGGCAATAATCGGAAGACCCCGGAGCAACGAGCCGCATTCATGCATGTGGTCACAGAGCAACTCAAATCTATTCCCGGCGTTCAGAGCGTCACAGGTTCATTTCCATTTCCCCTCACCGGCGAGTTCAGTCCCATTCGGTGGGGAACAGAAGATGCCGCGCGCGATCCAAGCCGCTTTCAGGCAACTGATTTTCAGATTGTTCTTCCCGGCTATTTCGAAGCGATGCGTACACCGTTGCTCGCGGGGCGCACCTTCACTGATGACGACAACATGCCCAAACGTGACGGCGTAATCGTTGACGATGCTCTCGCCGCCAAAGCATTTCCCGGCCAGTCCGCGATCGGCAAGCACATCCTCATCCGCCTGCGCACGCCTGAAGCGGAGAAGGTACAGATCATCGGCGTCGTTGCGCATCAGCGGGTAACCTCACTCGCGGAAGTCGGACGCGAGCAAATCTACTTTCCGGACGCATTTCTTGGTTCCGGCGCAATTCAATCCTGGGCTCTGCGCACAGGAAGCGATCCCGCTTCTTACGAAAGCCAGGTCAGGGCAACCCTGAAGGCGCTCGACCCGCAACTCCTCGTCAACAAAGTTCAGACAGCCGACTCTGTTGTCTACGATTCGCAGGCCGGCACGCGATTTTCACTTTTGCTCATCTCCGTTTTTGCGGTCATTGCCGCTTTGCTCGCTGGCGTAGGCCTTTACGGCGTTATTTCTACCTCTGTTCGACAGCGCACTTCCGAAATTGGCGTCCGTATGGCAATGGGAGCCGAGCGCGGCGATATTCTTCTTCTCATCGTCGCGCAAGGACTGCGACTGAGCGCAGCCGGAATTGTGATCGGAGTGATTGGATCAATTCTCCTTGGCCGCGTTATCTCCGCGCTTCTTGTGGGAGGAATAAAATCGACCGACGCCACGACTTATGTCTCCATGACCGCAGCGTTCCTGGCAATCTCCGCGCTCGCATCCTGGCTACCCGCCCGTCGGGCGTCCGGCCTCGATCCTGCGAGGGCGCTGCGGGAACAATAGAAGAGCGGAAAGTACGAGCAATCCAGTCCGTTGCGGCATCCTTTGCGCTTTTCGCTGTTCAATTCTGAACGCTGCCTTTTGATTTCGGACAGGAGAAATTTACCCAAGTCTGCGCAAAACCATTTGTTTCGAGGGCTTCCATGTCGAATGGAACGGCGAATGGCGTGCTCCCACAATGAGCGAGACTCGGTTGGGGGAGAGTGCGAATGCTGTCAGACCTGCGCGACGCGCTAAGGCAATTGCTGAAGGCGCCCGGATTTTCTGCGACGGTTGTGATTACGTTGGCCTTGGGAATTGGAGCCACAACGGCGATCTTCACGCTGGTTCATCAGGTGATGCTGAAGTCGTTGCCGGTGACGAAGCCCGATGAGTTGTGGAGGATCGGGGACAAACTCCGCTGCTGCAATTGGGGTGGATACACGCAGGGAGACGACGGCGACTTTTCGCTCTTCTCCTGGGAGGCGTACAAGAATTTCCGCGATCATACGCCGGAGTTCGCCGAACTAGCCGCGCTGCAGGCGGGCAATGCGCCGCTTGGCGTGCGGCGCGGCGGATCACAGGCGCCAGTGGATACGCGCAACGGACAATACGTGTCCGGGAATTTCTTCCGCACCCTCGGCGTGCAGCCGTGGCTGGGTCGACTTATGACCGATGCCGACGATCAAGTGGGCGCGCCGCCGGTTGCAGTACTGAGCTATCGTATCTGGGAGAGCAAGTACGGCTCCGACCCTTCGGTGGTCGGCGGAAATTTCGAGATCAACGGGCGAGTGTTCACCGTCATCGGGGTCACCCCGCCAGGGTTTTATGGCGCCAAACTCACCGGCTGGGGTATGCCGGACATCTGGCTGCCGATCACGTCCGAGATGATTCTTGCTACGGACGTGGCACGACCCAAGCGAGCCAACGAAAACTATCTTGATCTGCTCGGAAGAGTGCGCCCCGGTGTCAATTCTCAAGCACTCGAGGCCAAGTTGCGCGTGGAGTTCCACGGCTGGCTGGCTAGCCATGTCGCGGACATGGAGCCGGGCGAGAAACAACTCTGGCAACAGCAGAGCCTCCACCTGGTACCGGGAGAAGCGGGCGTAGCGGCGATGCGCGACGAGTACAAAGATGGTCTCAGGCTTCTGCTTATCGCTGCCGGATGCGTGCTGTTGGTCGCGTGCGGCAACCTCGCAAACTTGATGCTGGCTCGCGGGTTGAAGAACCGTCCACAGATCTCGGTTCGTGTCGCACTGGGAGCGTCGCGGCTGCGACTGGTGCGCAGAGCGCTGGTTGAGAGTGTGCTGCTTGCGGTGCTTGGTGGCGCGTTTGGAATTGGTGTAGCGTACGCCGGAACCCGGTTGATTTTGTACCTCGCATTCCAGATCGGCGGCCCGAATAACTATGTTCCAGTGAGCCCGACGCCATCAACGCCAGTGCTTCTGTTCGCGCTGGGAGTCTCGATTTTGACGGGGATAGTCTTTGGGACGGCACCCGCCTGGATGACTTCGCACGCCGATCCGGTCGAAGCACTGCGCGGTGCGAATCGTTCCGTCGGCGGAGGCCGTTCGTGGGCGCAGAAGTCGCTCGTGATCGCCCAGGCGGCGATGTCTCTGGTGCTGCTGTCGGCGGCTGCGTTGCTGGCGCAGAGTCTGCGCAACTTGGAGCACCAAAATTTCGGCTTTGATACACAGGGACGTTATATTGCATGGATCAATCCGACGCTGGGCACCTACAAGCCCGAACAGATGGAGCAATTGTTCCGCCGGGTCGACGACAGCCTGAGAGGAATTCCCGGCGTGCGGATGGCCGTGCCCGCGCTTTATGCGCCGATGACCGGCGATAGCTGGAACGACGGAGTTCGCATCCAGGGCAGGCCTGAGCCGGGGCCCAAGGAGGACACCGGAGCGGGCTGGGCGCGCGTGATGCCGGGATTCTTCGACATCATCGGTGCACACATACTCATGGGGCGGCAATTCACCGAGGACGATACAGCCGCGACGCCCAATGTTGCGGTTGTGAACGAAGCTTTTGTGAATCGATTCTTCAAAGGCCAGAACCCGATCGGCCAGCATTTCGGCCCGAACAGGCTGCGCTACGCCTCCACCTTTGAGATCGTCGGTGTTGTTAAAGACATCCGGTATATGACCTATGACTACAAGGATCCCGTCCGGCCAATGTTCTGGGTGTCGGAGTTGCAGACGGCGAAATACGATGATCCGGTCTGGGCGCAAGGCGAGAAGTGGTCTCACTATCTCTACAACATCGTGATCTGGGCTCCTGGCGATCCTCCGGGAATGGAAGAGAAGGTGCGCAAGGCGATAGCCAGTGTCGAGCCCAGCCTGGTATTGAACGACGTCGACCCATACGGCAAAGTCGTGAGCGCAGACTTTCAGCAGCAAAACATGATCGCGACGCTGACATCTCTCTTCGGGGCGCTCGGTCTTGCGTTGGCAGCCTTGGGGCTTTATGGGGTGATGGCGTACACCGTGGAGCAGCGCACCAACGAGATTGGATTGCGAATGGCCCTTGGCGCAGATCGCGGACACGTGACCAGTATGATCCTGCGCGGCGCGCTTTGGCAGATCGGACTGGGCCTTGGTATTGGGATTCCGTTGGCCATCCTCGCTGGGAAGCTGATGAAAGACCAGTTGTATGGTGTGCAACCGTGGGACCCGATGATGTTGACTGGCGCCACGATACTGCTGGCCCTCGCTGCACTCATCGCGTCAGTAGCGCCAGTGCGACGCGCCGCTAACGTGGAACCCATGATCGCACTACGCACTGAGTGATGGCATCTGGCAGGCGTATCGAGCGCTGCAAATCTAAAAGCTAAGGCAGGTCTGCTATCGCTAGTTCAGCCGCGCATGCAGCACCGCAGACTGTCCCGCAGCCGTAAGAGCACAACTTGCGTGCTGATCGCATTTGTAGTGAATCAGCGCGTATCGGTTCGACCAATCCGAAGCCGTAGCCTGCCCATATCGCTTGTCGATTGCGAAGGTCTTGTCTTCCACCCACAGCATGCCGCGCGCCGAATCGTATCCGGTAACTCGATCATCGCCCTGGATCACGAATCCGTTCCCCCACTTAGGGGCTGTTCGCTTTGCTGTATGCCCTTCTTCAAGTTCTTTCTCACGTAAAGCAGCTTTCGGATCGAGCAGCATTGCCTGCTCGTCGAGCGTAGGAAAATTCGTGTTGAAGTCCCAGTAATCGGCTTTCCGGTACTGATCGGGCGAGCAGGGAAGCGTTCCCTGGGCATTCACAGCACCTACTAGCCCATCGTGCGCGATCTGGTTCTGGAACAAATCCTTCCCACGCTCACGGATCACCTCGGCTGCCTGCATCTGCGCGATCTGGCTTTGCCGAGCGGCCTGCACCGCAGCGGCGCGCGCTGCCGCAGAGAGCTTCTTTCCATCGGCGCCCAATTCCGCTGAAGCAGGAATCGTCACCCCGGCATTCTGAGGATTGAAAGGGAAATCAATCTCCTTCCCACACAATGCAAATCCCGACGAGTCCATGATGCGCACATTTACCGAAAGCGGCATCGGCGGATTGCTGACTACTCGCGAAAATCCGGCACCCCAGCGATCCTCCATGGGTTCGATCCGCAGCTGATACACCAGTCTTCCGGTTTTGGCGTTGCCATCCCACTTCGTATCCAGATGCCCGCGCAGACCGGCAACCGCAAAGATGCCCGGGCCCATGTCGCCCGGCTGGGGTGCGTCGACTTTAGGTTTGTTGATCGTCATAAATGCAAAGATCGCAAAGACGATGAGTGCAGCGAATCCACCAATCAAAACAAAGTTCGGCTTCTTCTTCGGAGGCTCCGCCGCAGACTTCTCCGCAGCATCAACAAACTCCTCCTGCTCCGCTTCTTGCGGCGTAGGCTCTTCTGATTCCTCAATCTCTTCGGCAATCGGCCTGGGCGGGGCAACCGGCTTTGTCGCTGCAGTAGGCGCCGTGGACGTGGCAGGGGCCACAGCAGGGGGGGCTTCTATGGTCGCGACCGCCGACGATGACTTGGCGAGCGGAGGGGCCGGATGGCTTATCTCTGCGTACTCTTCGTCGAAATCATGCTGGTCTGACTCAAACATCTCTAGTCCTCTCAGGACCCGAATGGAATTCTCCCACGTTGGTAACACTAACGCAAAGTACTAGCGTAACCCCACTTTACCGTCTCAAGACTTCAGTGAGCACCCTCAGTAATTGACTAGCTAGGTTCGCTCGACGTCGCTACACGCGGTTCCCATCCAGCACGTCCCTGAGCGCGAAACTCGTTTCAAGCCTTGTCACCCCGGGAAGACGGGAAAGCTCATTCTGATGCAGGCGGCCGTAATCATCGATTCCCGACACTCGAGCCACCAGCATGTAGTCGTATTGACCGGCCATCAGATGGCAGCTCACGATCTCTTTGCAGTGCCGGACCGCTACCTCAAACGCACTCAACACCGAGGCTGATTGGCGCTCCAGAGTGACCCGGATGTAGATCGTCATGCGCTTTCCCAGCAAACGGTCATCGACTAATGCCTGATAGCCGCGAATCGCCCCGGCAGTTTCCAGAGCCTGGATCCGCCGCGAAGCCGCCGAAGCGGACAATCCCACGGCTTCTCCCACTTCGTAATTGGTGGCGCGACCATGGCGTTCCAGGTAGCGCAGGATCGAGGCGTCCAGTTCGTCCAACTCCGAATTGGGCTGAGCCTTGACGTTTTCTTGCATAGCTTAGCTTCCATCCTCACATTTTGTGTGTTCATGGATGTTCTAACACGATATTTGCACACATTGGAATCTCTTTGCGCCGTAGGATGTGTGCAACTGGATGCCAGTGATGCGACGTCGCGCCGGATCATGCCCTCCCCCAAAGAAAGTACTATCCGGCGCGAGCTTTTCAATACCGCCCTGCTCCAGGCCTTCCCTGATTTGTCCAGCGTCCGTAAGCTGAATTGAAGGAGCCTTAATCCCATGATCATCGGCGTTCCCAAAGAGATTAAAGACAACGAAGCCCGCGTAGGTGTCACTCCCGCAGGCGTCAAAGCGCTGACTGAAGCCGGCCACAAAGTGCTGGTCGAGACCCATGCCGGTGAGCTTTCAGGATTCAACGACGCAAGCTATCAGGATGCGGGTGCCGAAATCGTTGGCGACGCTGGGAACGTCTGGGGCAAAGCCGAGACCGTCGTCAAAGTTAAAGAGCCCATTGAGCAGGAGTACATCTACTTCCGTGAAGGCTTGGTCCTCTTCACTTACCTTCACTTGGCTCCGATTCCCGTCCTTACCAATAAGCTTCTCGACTCCAAAGTGATCGGAATCGCTTACGAAACTGTGCGCGATCGGCAAGGCACCCTCCCTCTGCTGACGCCGATGAGCGAAGTAGCCGGCCGCATGAGCGTGCAGGTCGGTGCCGCCTATCTTGAAAAGGAGCGCGGCGGCAGAGGCATTCTCCTTGGTGGTGTTCCGGGAGTTCCACCCGCGAACGTCACGATCATCGGTGGCGGTATCGTCGGGACGAATGCGGCAAAGATCGCTCTCGGCTTCGGCGCCAAAGTCACGTTGGTCGATGTCAATCTTCATCGCCTTCGCGAACTGGACGATCTCTATAGTGGTCGCCTCTACACTCTCGCTTCAAATAGCTATAACGTCGCGCTTGCTACGCGTGAGGCCGATCTTGTTATCGGCGGAGTGCTTATCCCCGGAGCAACCGCTCCCAAGCTTGTGACTCGCGCGATGGTGTCAGCCATGAAGAAGGGCGCGGTCATTGTTGACGTTGCCATCGATCAGGGCGGCTGCGTTGAAACCGCTAAGCCCACCTCGCATTCGAATCCCAGCTACGTCGTTGACGGCGTTGTTCACTACTGCGTGACCAATATGCCCGGCGCGGTCCCGCATACATCCACGCTCGCGCTCACCAATTCCACGTTCCCGTACCTCATGCGCATCGCTAACCTTGGCGCACGCGGAGCACTTAAGAGCGATCCTGGATTTGCTGAAGGCCTCAACACCTACCTCGGCACACTGACCCATCGCGGCGTAGCCGATAGCCAGAAACGCGAGTGGACGGGCACCGACATCGTCCTCGGATAGTTTGAAGGACAATCAGCAAGCCCCGCTCTTCAAGAAGAAGATGCCCGGGCCCATGTCGCCCTTACTCAATCTCGGCTGTTACCTGAAAATCTCCGGTCGTGCCGTCCGCAAAAAGGAGTTCGTAGCTGCGGTTGTACTCGTAGGTCCGGGACGTGTCCTCTTTAAGGACCTTGGCTTTGTAGTCGCCCAACCGCAGCACATACACATTTTTCTTTGCCCTATTCCCAACCATTTCGTATTTTTTGCCGTCGATCGTCACATCCAGGTGTTGATTCCAAAAGCAGACGCTCGTTCCATTTGTGACATCGCTGCAATCTGAAGCGATGCGCGAGGTCTGTACATGAATGGTGGTAATGTAATCCGCTGAGTTGGGAGCCGGCTTTTCTGCCAGGGCAAATGAAGGTAGAACCATAGCCAAAACAAACAGTACTTTCATCACCGCAGTTACCTCTGCCTTAAGGACGAGGGGCAGGAACATCAGGATGCAAGGGGGCAGGCATATTTCATCTCCTAATGACTGAGCCAGCCATCTAGCGGCCGTCTTTTGCCTGCGCCTATAATCGCCCCATGCCCATCGACAGCAACTCACGGCGCCGTTCTGTCCTATTTCTCGGCGCGGGCGTGTTGCTGTTCTTCGCGTTGTTGGGCGGCCTTCAGGCTTTCAATACTTCGAATGTTCGCTTCCTCAGCCCAGAAACCTCAGGGGAGACGCTTGCGTTTACGGGCCTCACCGTTGTCGTCTTCCTGCTGTTGCTGGTTCTGCTTCTTTTATTACTTCGCAACATCCTCAAGCTTTACGCGGATCAAAGCAGCAGCGCTCTCGGCGCGCGTCTCCGGACGCGGATGGTCCTCGGCGCCGCGCTTATTGCTCTTACACCTGCGGTCTTCATGTTTCTGTTCAGCTTTCAGCTGATGAACCGCTCGATTGACCGCTGGTTCTCGCCCAACACCTCGCAGCTCCGTGAGGACTCCACGCGCGTGGTGTTGGAACTTGCGCAGTATGTCACCAGCAATGCGCGCGGAGAAGCCGAATCCATCGCCGCTACCGGCGCGCCCGATGGAGATGCATCAACGCTGGAAAGGACCCTGGCATCCCATCGCATCACTCTTGAGGGAGGCTTTGTTCTCGTCTATGACCAGGGCCGCCATGTCATCTCCAGCTTTGCAGCACCTCCAGAAACCAGTCCGGCGAGTCTCATTCCCTGGCTTCCTGAGAAAACAAATGACCCGAAATTTCAATCCGTCATTCCGCTGCAAGGTCCACTTTCGAGGAGTATTTTCCTCTCGGCACAGGGCAATGACGAACCTATCGTCCGCATTGCAGGTCAGGATTATGCTCTAGGCAAGTCAGCAACGCCATCGGGAAAGCTTGTGATCGCGGCTCTCCCCATGCCACAGGGGCTCAGCCAGACCACTGCTCGGATTCGCCAGGGGGCAGCTGAATACTGGGATTTGTTTCGCTCCCGCAACAGCATTCGCGCCACATTCTTTCTCATGCTGCTGCTTATCACGGTGGTGGTCTTTTTCTCCAGCGTCTGGCTTGCTCTGTTTCTTTCCAAGCAGATTACCCGTCCGGTTGAAGCATTGGCAGATGCCATGGACGAGATCGCCGCAGGCAAATATGAGCATCGCGTCGGGCTTGTTACAACGGGCGAAATGGCAGAGCTCGTGCGTTCGTTCAACCACATGGCGGCCGATCTCGAGGCCAGCCGTAAGCTTGCCGAAACCTCTTCAGCCCAACTCACTGCCGCCAACCAGGCTATTGAAGCTCGCCGTCGCGAACTTGAAACAATTCTCGAGACCATTCCCTCCGGCGTCGTCACCCTTAATGGTTCCGGTGTTGTGCTTCAGGCCAATCGCGCTTTCTCCGTGTTGATTGGCCAGGATGAGAACCTCAGTCTTCGTGGTCAGAAGCTTGACGTTCTGTTGCCACCCGACTCCTTTGAAGAACTCTCCGGCGTCATCCGCCGCGGACAACGAATGGGCGCGGCTTCTACCGAGTTGGAATTTCATCTGCGTGGCCGCAATATGCACCTTGCCGTCACCAGCGCTCGCCTGGAACTGGCACAAGGCAGATCCGGGACGATCCTCGTCGTCGAAGATACTTCGGAACTTCTAAGGGCCCAGCGCCAACTCGCATGGAAAGAGGTGGCTCAGCGCGTCGCTCACGAAATCAAAAATCCTTTGACCCCCATCGCTCTTTCAGCGGAGCGCATCGGGCGCCATCTCGATCGCAGTCAGCCGGACTCGCCCTCCATCATCCGCAAATGCAGCGAAGTCATCCTCGCCTGCGTCGGAACTCTTCGTACCCTCGTCGACCAGTTCTCGGCGCTTGCACAATTTCCCGCGCCGCAACCGCGGCCCTGCGACATGAATCAGATCGCCGACGAAGCCCTTGCATTGTTTGCCGGTCGGCTCGACGGCATCACTGTCAAACGCGATCTTGAACCGGGCCTCCCCCCAGTTCTTGCTGATCACGAAGCCATTCGTCGTGCCTTGGCTAACCTCATCGACAATGCAGCCGAGGCCATGCAGGGTAGCCTGCTTCGCGTGCTTTGCGTGCACAGTTCGCTTGCGGAAGACGGCGCTGCTGTAGAAATTGAAGTTTCAGATACCGGTCACGGGCTCACTGAAGAGATACGTGAACGCCTGTTTTTGCCGTTCTATTCCACCAAGCACCGCGGCACCGGACTAGGGCTCTCGATTGCCTCCAAGATTATCCAGGAGCTGGGCGGATCAATTCGCGCCGAGAGCAACTCACCGAAGGGCGCGCGCTTTCTCATCCGCCTCCCACTACTTGATCATCCCGAGCAGATTCATCCCGACACGAATGCCGGGGCGTCTTCACTCACTGAGGCGCGCTCATGAATCATGTCCTCGTAGTCGACGACGAGGCGGAAATTCGCACGTCTCTCGAAGAGATTCTCACTGAAGAGGGTTATGCTGTGGCAACCGCCGCGACTGCGGCTGAAGCCCTGTTGCTCGTTGAAGATGCACCGTACGACGTTGTCCTGCTCGACATCTGGCTTCCGGATCGCGACGGACTCGATGTTCTGGCCGACATCCATGCGGTGGCTTTGGAAAAACGTCCTGAAGTTGTCATCATCTCCGGACACGGCACGATCGAAGCGGCTGTCAAAGCCACAAAACTTGGGGCTTACGACTTTCTTGAAAAGCCGCTCTCGCTCGATCGCACGCTGATCGTCCTCAAGAATGCCGTCGAAGCCCGTCGCCTTCGCAGCGAAAACATGGAATTCAAACGCCAGTTCAGCGTGGGTGCTGTACTCACCGGCGAAAGCGTTCCGGTGAAGGCGCTGCGTCAGCAAATTCGGCTCATGGCGCCGACCAACGGTCGCGTCCTGATCTATGGAGAGTCTGGAACTGGCAAGGAACTCATCGCGCGCGCCATTCATGCCGAGAGCCTTCGCCGGGACGGCGTTTTCGTGGAGTTGAACTGCGCTGCCATACCCGAGGCACACATCGAGTCCGAGCTTTTTGGCTATCGTCATGGCGCGCAACCCGGTGGCCCGCCGGAGCAGCGCGGCACACTCGAGCGTGCAGATGGCGGTTCGCTCTTTCTCGACGAGGTGGGCGACATGAGCCTCAAGACGCAGGCCAAGATGCTCAGCGCTCTCGATGATCAGATGTTCACTCCCGTTGGAGGAACGCAGCCGTTGTGCGTGGACGTGCGCGTCATCGCCTCGACGAATAAGGACCTCGAAGAAGAAATTGTCAAAGGAAACTTCCGTGAAGATCTCTTTTACCGTCTCAACGTTGTCCCCTTCTTCGTGCCTCCGCTACGCGAACGCAAGCAGGACATCCCGCTACTGGCGCGCGAATTTCTCACTGAGTTCGGCCGCCAATACGGACGCCCCCGCATAGAGATCAGCACAGAAGCTCTGGAAGTGCTGCAGCAATATCACTGGCCGGGCAATGTGCGCGAATTGAAGAATGTCATTGAGCGCGTATTGATCCTGAACCCGCGGACCCTGCGCATCGAACGCAAACAGCTTCCGCCGCTTACCCACAAGTCCGGCTCACGCTCGGCGGAAGATTTTTCTACGCTGCAGCAGGCACGCGACGCCTACGAGCGCGATTACATTCTTAAGAAGATTGAAGAGGCTCGCAACAATGTAAGCCGCGCAGCTGAACTACTTGGTCTGGAGCGTAGTCATCTCTACCGGAAGATGAAAGCACTCGGCATCACTGTACGCGAGTAGAAGGCAAATCATCTTGCCTGTTCACGAGCGCGTAGGATCTTCGGTCTCCCGTGTTCTGCCGCCGATCGTTCGTGTTCACGCGCCGATCTCGCCTGCCTGCCCGCCGATCTGACCCCGAAATTGCCTGAACATTCGCGCCACGCCGCCGGTCTTGGCCAGTCTGGCGCCGATCGAGCCACACTGATGTCGTCGAGGGAAGGATGATCGCCTTCGAGCCAATTGCACCATGCGAGGCTGACGATCCATTCGATGAAGTCTTTTGATTTTGACTTGATTTTACGAACTTATCCTTACCATCCGTCAGCAATCTGTTCAGCACCGGCAGGTTGATGCGCTGCGTTTCGATGAAATCCACGCCCTCGGCCGTCAGCGTGAAGTCAGAGTTATCGGCCTTCGAAATAAAGCCCTTTTTCAGCAGATACCAGGTGGTGAAATCGAGATAATCCCGGGGAAATCCCATGCGCCTCTCAATCTCCGCCAGCGACACTTCGGGAAAGCGCGAATTAGCCCGGCGCTTGAAGTAGAGGACCGCTAGCACCGCGACGCGCCGGTTCATCTCGCCTTCGACACTATCCAAGAAGTCAATGGAATTGGAAAGTGGACTGGGCTCTACTGCCTCCTGACGGCAAATTGCGTCATATTCGGCGCGGCGCGATCGATTCGACAGAGTGTCGAAAGCCATCTTGAGCAGGCGGAACATCTCTGCGTCGCCTGACTCCGGGTTGTCCGGGTGGAATCGGGCCGCAAGATAGCGGTAGACGCGATGGATGGTATCCGCATCTGCGTGCGGACTGATCTGCAGGAACTCGTAGTAGTCGATCATCCCTGGTGCTCTCTCTTTTCAGGAAGTTGTCACAATTTGTCGTCCGGGTGGGGAGCCCGAGGGATGCCGAATTGTATCAGCATTTTTCTTGACAGGAACAGACTGTTTTACAGTTTCCCCTCATCTACGGGAGTGGCGCTTTGCATTCGGCCGATCCAGACGGCCTTGTTCATTACTGAACAGCCAATTACGAAAACGGGCGGAATAGTTTCGCAACTAACTGCATCGGTGTTCGGGAACCCATTTCGTCTCAATGGATTGCTACCGTCATCTCGGCGCAAAAGTCTGGCACTTCAATTGCTTTGTACCAACTCACTGAAGTGTCTTTGGAGGCTCCAATGGCCTATTTCGAGCGGATACGAGATGTGGTGTCCGAGCCATTCAGCTCGGACGTGATCCGTCAGCGCACATCTGCCGGCTGGCAGATGGTCTCGATCGAGTGGCGGCGCGAGCTGCCTGACTCCGAGACCCCATCCGACGGAGCGTTTAGCGAAGCGATCCCGTTTGGCTTGCGCATCTCAGAAGACTGCAAGCGTCTTGAAGTCGACCCTCACGAAAATCAGGTCCTTCTCCTTATGATGGATCTTCTGGCACAGGATTTCTCCTACTCGGCCATCGTCAGCGATCTGAATGAAAAGGGTTTTCGGACTCGCGAAGGCAGACCCTGGAGCAGGGTAGCCGTCTTCAATATGATGCCGCGGTTAATCGAAGTTGGCCCGCGCATCTTCTCCAGCGAAGAGTGGGAACAACGTCGTATCAAGCTGGCTCGACGCGAAGCGCCATAGCGGCCAAACGTCAATCGGCCATCAGCTATTTCAGAATCGGGCCGAGCGAAGCGGGGTTGTCGCCTGTCCGCGGATCGACCCGAAAATCCCAGACAGACTGGCTGATATCCGACGGAGAAAGAATTTCTACCAGCGCATATTCACCGATCGCCAGTGTCGTCTCTGGCGTCAGCTTCAGCCAGTGCTTACCCGGCATTACTTCAGCCTTGGTCGGAATCACGTCCTCATCCTGCGTGATCTTGCCGGTTGGGCTCACGTGGATGGCACCGATAATCCTGACTTCTCTGCGCTCGTCCACTTTCACAATCGCAAACCCCGAAGTCGGTGAATGCGCGCCATGCTTCCGGTGCGCCACTTCCTTCGCACCGTTCGTAGGAACTGTCAAAGCGTGCGATAGCACCTGTTCGACATTGTCCTGCCCTTCAAGCGAAAGATAGATGGCCGGATCGTTAACGTGCAGGTGCACCTTGGCATGCGCTCCCGTCAACTCAACCGTAGCTTTCTGGGCGGCCATCGGATTCAACGTAGCCAGACCCTTCCGATTCTTCTGGTTAAGGCTCAGATCCGATGCCGGCATCTCCACGAGCTCGGGAGTTCCCTGATAGGTGTCGAGAGCGAAAACGCCATCCTGATCGGGAAGTTCCAGTCCTTTGGCCACCTCGGGCATGCGAGCCATCATCTCGTTGCGCTCCGCGGCTTCTTCCTTGTCAATTTCCGCCGCCTCTTTCATGGCAGGCGATGCCGCCTCGGAGCTTTCATATGGTCCGCTATGAGTCTTCTCCCATTTGTTCGTCGCGTCCCAATCCACCATGTCGTAAGGCAGCTCTTCCCAGTCTCCGCCGCGCTCCAGCGACATGTATTTCACACGATCGCCCGCCACCTTGTACTCGCGAACTATCTGGTAGCTTCCGTCCTTCAAGATCAGGCGATGATTATGTTTCAGGCCAGCTGCATCGGGCTTCAGGGAGGTTCGATTATCGGATTTGTCCTGCTTGGTCTGCGCACAAACGGCAGTCGCGGTCAGCGTTAACGCTGCCAGCGCGATCGCCATTCTCCGTCCCATGTGTCTGAAATGCCTCATTGCCCAACAGTTTAGACGTTCCCGTCGCACTCTGGTTTGCGGCCCGTTACCTCGGACATCATTTCATCGGTGACCTATGAGGATATGACGCATCCAATGACGTGTATTCTTGATGTAGCTCCCCTCCTGCAAGGACGCTCAGATTTGACTGGACTTCACACATGGATGCGCAGCGATCGCCACGCCAGGCCGAGAGCCTTCGCCGTGGTTGTGCTGCTGTGCGTGGCATTGCTTGCCCTGCTCACCGTCATCCAGGTAGCCCACGTCCACTCGGTAGATACTGACGCAGATCATTGCCCGCTGTGTATTGTTCTGCACACTGCGGCGCCTGTTGCTGCTGCTGCCGCGGCTGTTGTGCTCGTTCATATCGAGGGCGTTACAGCGGTGATTGCCATAAGGCCCATCGCAGCCATCTGGCACCGGCAGCTCTTTATTCGACCTCCTCCAGACGTCTCCCCGGCGTCGTTCTGACCACGCTTCCTGGCCCAATTCTCTGACTCAGCCAGCCCCGCACCGAGCTTCGGCCGAATCATCTTTTGAGCTTGATCTTGATCACCACGATGCCACCGCTGCACTGACAACGCCGTGCGCTTTCCGCACCGGCCATTCAGTTTTCAGTCAACGATCGGAGGCACCATTATGCCGTTTGTTTGCGGCAAGCTTTTTCGCACACTTCCCCTTGCGGCGCTTCTTATTGCGGCCGTCGCAGCACCAGCGGCACAAGGTGGCAATGCTGGTTCGGTTCGCGGCACAGTGACGGACCCATCAGCTGCCGTGATTCCTGGCGCGACTGTTCACCTCTCCAACGCGATCAGCGGACTTGACCGCACCGTTACGACCGATGGCACCGGCCAGTTCGAGATCGACAACGTTCCATTCAATAACTATCAGCTCAGCGTCTCTGCTTCAGGATTCGCTCCTCTCAGCCAAAGTTTCGTTCTGCGCTCTTCCGTTGGAGCCTCGCTGAAACTTGTGTTGAAGATTGCAAGCGCGGATTCAACCGTGACTGTAGAAGCTTCGGGCGACCTGGTGGAAACTGATCCCACGTTCCACACCGACGTTGACCGCGACATGTTCATCAAGGTGCCGATGGAGAGCCAGTCGTCGTCGCTCAGCTCTTTGGTGACCGCCACCACTCCTGGCGTTTCCTCTGACTCCAACGGTCTTTTCCATGGCCTTGGCGACCATGCTTCAAATTCCTTCTCCGTGGATGGCCAGGCGATTACCGACCAGCAAAGCAAAGTCTTTTCCAACCAGGTCCCTTCCAATTCGATTCAGTCTATCCAGGTGATCTCTGGCGCGCCACCGGCTGAATACGGCGACAAGACCAGCCTCGTAATCGTGGCGACCACACGCTCCGGCCAAGGAGTGACCAAGCCAACGGGAAGCGTGACTAGCTCTTACGGAACTTTCGGCTCTGCATCGGCAGGTTTCGATCTCTCCTACGGTGGAAAGAACTGGGGCGACTTTGTAGAACTCGACGGACTCAACTCTGGCCGCTTTCTCGATCCGCCCGAGTTCGCTGTCTTCCACGACAAAGGCAACGAAGAGAACTTTTTCGATCGCATCGACTACAGCTTCTCTGCGATCGACTCCGTCCATCTCGATCTGAACTATAGCCGTTCGTGGTTTCAGACCCCCAATTCGTACGACAATCTGAATGTCTTGAATGTCGTAGACGGAGGAACTTCCGCGACTCCAGTTTTTGGCGTAATTGGCAACACCGATCAGCACTCGAAGATCGGGACCTACAACATTTCTCCCACATACACGCGCATCATTGGAAGTGACTCGGTTTTCAACATCGGCGCATTTGTTCGTCGAGATGACTACAACTACTACCCCAGCGGTAACCCGTTAGCCGATCTGGGCGCGCCAAATTTGCAGACTTCTTCGATTGGGCAAAACCGTACCCTGACGAATGCAGGTCTTCATTCGGATATTTCTTACGCTAAGGGAATTCACACGATCAAAGCCGGCGTGCAGTTCTCGCATACGTTTTTGCGTGAGAACGACAAACTCGGTGTCGTCGAAGCGATCTACAACGCACCCTGCATCGACGCGGGCGGTATTCCGCTGCCTGGATATTCTGATCCATCGCAATGCGTCGCCGGTGGAGCCTTCGCGAATCCGAACTACCAAACCGTGCTCGCTCCTTACGATCTGACGCGCGGTGGTGGCCTGTTTGCGTTCACTGGTCGTGCCGATGTAAAAGAAACTGCTCTTTACGTTGAAGACCAGATCAAAAAAGGAAACTGGCTCTTCAACCTTGGCCTTCGCCAGGATTTCTACAACGGACTCTCCACCGCCAAGCAAACTGAACCGCGCGTAGGCGTGGCGTACAACATCAAGCCGAGCGCCACTGTGCTGCGCGTCTCTTACGCTCGCACGCTTGAGACTCCCTTCAACGAAAATCTTGTGCTCTCGAGTAACGGATGTTCAAATATCGTGCTAGCTCCGCTGCTCAACTGCTCTTCCGGCGTCTCCACGACCGAGCAGCCTGGTTTCCGCAATGAGTTCCATGCCGGTCTGGAGCAGGCATTTGGCAAGCGCGTTATCGTAAGCGGGGAGTACATCTGGAAGTACACGCACAATGCATTTGACTTCAGCGTGCTTGGCAACACACCAATTACTTTTCCGATCGACTGGCACAATTCCAAGATTCCTGGTTACGCATTGCATGTCGAGGTTCCGGAGTTTCACCACTTCAGTGCCTATTCGGTCATGTCCTCTGTCGCCGCGCGGTTCTTCCCGCCGCAAGTGGCGGGCGCAGGGGCTACGGTGGGCCAGACGGGACTTCCATTCAGGATTGACCACGACGAGAAGTTCAACCAGACTTCGCACGTTCAGTACACCTACTCCCGTGGGAAGGTCCTGAACGGCCTATGGAGCGGCTTCAACTGGCGCTATGATTCCGGCCAGGTAGCGGGCGCGGCTCCATGCTACAACCCACTCTCAAACGATCCCAACAGCGCTTGCGACTCGACTTCAACCACCCTGAATGGTCAGCCTGCAATAGACCTGAGCAGCCTTACTGCAGACGAGGAGTTCCAGGCCGGCCTGATGTGCGGAGGGCAGAAAGCCACACCCGGCAGTCCGCTTCCGACCATCTGCCCGGCTTCCGAATATGCTTCCACGCTGCTGCGCATTCCCGCACCTGGCACCGGTAACAATGATCACAATCCACCACGCATCGCGCCCCGTAGTCTCTTCGACGTTTCAGTCGGTAAAAACAACCTGTTCCACACCGACCACTTCAAAACCGACCTCGATTTCACCGCGGTGAACGTGACGAACAACTATGCGCTTTATAACTTCCTTTCTACCTTCAGTGGCACTCACTACGTAACTCCTCGCGCGCTTACCGCGAAAGTGACTCTGAACTTCTAGGCGTGTGACCGTGCTCCAGTGCGGCTCCTGTACCTCATTTGAGACGCAGGGGCCGCACTAAAGAATTACATCTATATAGCTGATTCAAAATATGCTTAAGTCTGCGGTGGAATTCCCCGCGCTACGACGAAGTAACCCATCGGGTAATCGAACCCGATATCCATGGTTCAGGGTCGTGGGTACTAGCGAATGACCGGTCCTGAAGGTTTGATAGCGGGCTCGCACAAAGCTCTGGGGTATAGTCACGTTCATCCGAGGTTGTTCTTATGACCTTGGAGGAGCGAGTTCTTGATGCCCGTGCTTCAAAAGCTTCTTCGCAACATGTTTGGCTATGCAGCCATTATTTCCGCCGGCGTATTCGCAACCATGGTGCCAGTACTTCTTCGGTCGCCATTCCCGCATGCCACTGCTCGCTTTAACGCAGATCCCTATGGGCTGCTGCTGATCTTCATGCGCGAGCTGATTATGCTCGCGCCGCCCTTTGTGACGATTGTCAACGCGGTTGCGTGGCTGACCTTGCGCAAAGGTTCTCGGTCCGCACGGCCCTGGGCAATCGCGGCAAGCATCTCGTTTCTTGTGCTCAGCGCTCCTTTCCTGGTCGCAGGCGTCGTCATCCTGCAGTATCACTTAACGGGATTTGTCGGATTCGCAGGAGTTCTCATTCTGTTTCTTATATTGAGCGCGGTCGGGATCGCAGGCGTGGCTGCTTTCGCAAAGCGCGACGCGATGTCGGTGTCGTGTATCAGCCGGCCAACAGTTGCGAGCAACACTAGAAGCGTTGGCACATTGGCTTCGGCCGCCTAAGAACAACAATACGGCTCCACTTTCCAAGTTCGACGCGATCGTTGAACGCGGAAGCTAAGAACCCAAAGCCGCCTTTTGAATAGCCAGCAGTTTCTCCAATAGTGGCTTGAGCAGATCCAGCCGCAACGCATTCGCGCCGTCCGACCTTGCGTGCTCTGGATCGTCGTGCACTTCCAGAAACACCCCATCCACACCCGCAGCCACCGCTGCACGCGCCAGGAGCGGAATAAACTCTGGCTGTCCACCGCTTACGCCATTGGCTGCTGAGGGCTGTTGCACGGAGTGAGTTCCGTCAAACACCACAGGCGCCATCGCACGCATCACCGGTAAAGATCGGTAGTCAACGACTAAGGTGTTGTAACCGAAGCTTGCCCCGCGTTCGGTGAGAAACACGCGCTCATTTCCTGTCGATCGCACCTTCTCGACAGGATGTTGCATATCCCACGGCGCAACAAATTGACCTTTCTTGATGTTCACAGCGCGGCCCGTTTTTCCGGCCGCAACCAGCAAGTCAGTCTGCCGGCAGAGAAACGCCGGAATCTGTAGCACGTCGACTGCCTCCGCAGCCACGTCGCAGTGCGAAGGCTCGTGCACGTCTGTCAGCGTCGGCAAACCGGTATCCTTGGCCAGCCGGCCCAGAATCTTTGTGCCTTCGACCAACCCTGGTCCGCGAAAGCTCTTCACGCTCGTTCGATTTGCCTTATCGTAGCTCGCCTTGAAGATGTACGGAACGCCGAGGTCGCTTGTGATTCGCTGGATAGCCTCCGCCATCCGGCGCACGTGCGCCTCAGACTCGATTACGCACGGACCGGCAATAAGAAACAACTGGCCCTCGCCTACATGGACAGGACCAATCTCGAAGGAGTGACTCACGATGCCGATTCTATCGCGCCATGGTGCGACAGCGTTTCTCCAGCATCTTTCTGGGCTACAGCATCCGGTTGCGGGACCACTGTGCAAGCGCCCGATCCAGCGTGTGCAGCGGCGTTGGCCCTGGAAGATCTCTTTGCGGCATCACAATTCCGCGGTCCACCAGTCGTTGGCAGAATGCCAGGTACTCTTCATAGAACTGCACATCCTGGCGAGCCTGTCCCAGCGCTTCAAGGTCCCCCATCTCCAACTCGATGTACCGCTCCGGATAAATCGCCGCAAGGATCGAGGTCGCCAGCGACATGTCCACTCCACGCAAGGCCAGCAGGGCGCTCAGTGCCTCGGCGATCGAACTCTCCGTCGTCGCGGCCACTTCCAGCGCGCGCCGGATGCTTGTGGTGCTGTTTGCAATCACGTACTGCACCAGCCGCTCAGACTTCCAGCGCACGATCGCTTCCAGGTTGGCCAGCGAGTAGTCGCCATGGCGGATCGCTTCCCCGGCCTCGAACGCCTCTTCTTCAAGGCGCCGTTCCCGGTTGGGAGCCTCTTTCCAGCATTGCTCTGCCAGTTGCTGAAGTTCTTTTTCTGAAGGCTGAAGTTCAAAGTGAGCCGTCATGCGAACCCTCCTTTGTTGAGGCGAAAACGCCTGCAAACATAGGTCCGGGTAAAAACGACTGTCAAGGGCAATCCGGCTTCGTCACATGCCTATGTGATAAGGGCCACATTCAAAGATTAAAGCTCGCGCAGTAGACATTGGTCTTTGTTTTTATGCTGAAGGGCGCTCCGAGGAGTGCCCATTCACGCTGACCGGTGTCGCGTTGGACTGCGTATCGACTCGGAAAGTGCGGTTCTTGTAACTCGCCGCTATGAACTCTCTGAACAGCGGATGCGGCTCCAACGGCTTCGACTTGAATTCTGGATGAAACTGGCAACCGATGAAGTATGGATGCTCCGGCAACTCTACAATCTCCACGTACGTTGAGTCAGGGGTCGAGCCGCTGATCTGCAATCCCCCACCCGTCAATAGCGCTTCGTACTCGCGGTTGAACTCGTAGCGGTGCCGGTGGCGCTCGCTGATCTCGGTTGCACCGTAAACGCGATGTGCCAGCGTTTCCGGCTGAATCACGCACGTCCATGCGCCAAGCCGCATCGTTCCGCCCATCTCTTCTACACCCAGCAATTCGCGCAGCTTGTAGATCACGCGATGCTGGGCAGCCGGATCGAACTCGCTGGAGTTCGCGTCTTTGAGCCCGCAAACGTTGCGTGCGTATTCGATACACGCCGTCTGCATGCCGAGGCAGATACCAAAGTACGGAACCTTCTTCTCGCGTGCATACTTGATGGCGTTGAGCATCCCTTCGATACCGCGCTTGCCGAACCCGCCGGGCACCAGAATTCCATCGAAGCCTTCGAGTTGAGCCTCGTAGCTCGTGTCCTCGGGAGTCTTTGACTCCAGCCCTTCCGCCTCAATCCATGTCACGTTCAGCTTCAAGTTATGCGCCAGCGCCCCATGGGTCAGGGCTTCTTTGAGGGATTTGTAGCTGTCTTCGTATTCCACATACTTGCCGACGATCCCGATCGAAACTTCGTCCTTGGGGTGATAGCAACGATCCACCAGATCCTTCCATTTGCTCAGGTCTGCTTCGGGCGCTTCTTTGTGCAGGTACTTCAAAATCAACGAATCCACACCCTCCTGCGCAAACCTTAACGGCACCTCGTAAATCGACGGCACGGTTGTGGCTCCAATCACCGCGCGCTCCTCCACGTTGCAAAAAGCCGCGATCTTCTGCTTCATTTCGCGACTGAGGTTGCGATCACTTCTGCACAGCAGCACATCCGCCTGGATCCCGATTCCCAGCAGCTCTTTTACCGAATGCTGTGTCGGCTTAGTCTTCAGTTCCTGCGCAGCAGCGATCCACGGTACCAACGTCAGGTGAACGAATACCGTATTCTCACGGCCCAATTCCTGCCGCATCTGGCGAATTGCCTCAAGAAATGGAAGCGACTCGATATCGCCCACCGTTCCGCCAATTTCCACGATGGTCACATCGTGGCCGTTGGCAGAAACTTTGCGCATTGCATTCTTGATCTCGTTGGTCACGTGCGGAATCACCTGCACCGTTTTGCCCAGATAGTCTCCGCGCCGTTCCTTCAGGATGATCTGCTCGTAGATTCGCCCCGTGGTCAGGTTGTTGTCGCGCGACAGCGGAGCGTGGGTGAACCGCTCGTAATGCCCCAGGTCCAGGTCAGTTTCCGCGCCGTCGTCGGTTACGAACACCTCGCCATGCTGAAACGGCGACATGGTTCCCGGATCGACGTTCAGATACGGGTCAAATTTCATCATGTTTACGCGCAGGCCTCGGCTCTCGAGTAAACAACCGATCGATGCGGCCGCAAGGCCTTTGCCCAAACTCGACACAACTCCGCCCGTTACAAAGACATACTTTGCCGACATCGATGCGACCTCGCTATTTGATTGTGGTGGTTGGATGTACCTGGTGGGCACAATCAAGTATGTCAGAAAATTACTTCTTGTAGAACCGGAAAATGGATGGCGATGTGCATCAAGCCAAACTTTTTATCCGATAAATCTAACTCTTTAAAGAGCTTTGGCTACTCATTAGAAAATTTCCCTATCCCTGGCTCGCAATGCGCGTGTGGAAAAAACGGTGATCTGCGACACCGGCTGAACGCTCCGGCGCTCTTTCGTCCTTCGCAAGCAAGTTCTCATGGCATGTATACTCCCGATGATTGTCGTTCGAAAAAAGAGGATGCTCAATGATCTCTTTTCATTGTCTTAAACGTTTCATGCTCGCGTTGGCGGCATTTCCGATGCTCACGAGTGCCGTCTCCTACGCGCAGGCGTCCGCTCCCGCAGCGAGCGCACCCGCCGCACCTCCTTGCCAGGCACTTGCCGAGTCAAGCGTTTCGCTAAACGCTACAGTTGAGGCTCAAGTTACCGGGCTGGACTCCGCACATTTGAAAGCAGACAAGGAAATCTGGTTCAAGGTTTCCCGCGGCATCATCTATCCAAGCTGCACGCTCGAGGCCGATTCGGTGGTTTATGCCCGCGTCGTGACTGCAACCTCTTCAAAGGGTTCGGGTCCGTCGGAGCTTTCGTTGCAGTTTGATCGCGCCGATTGCTCGGGCCATGAAAAGCAGAAAATCAACCTCAGGCTCATTGCCATTCTTGGCCCCCCGGGCGATTCACACAAAATGCACGTCGACATGCCCACCAAAGTCGCCGGCAAGGGGCGGCAAATCGATGATGCTGCTGCAGGAACGAATGCCCTCGACATGGATCTGAACCCGGGGGGTGCTCCCCATACGGTGCATCCAGGCATAGTGGTCGGTGCTCCCAAATTAAAGTTGGAACCGACGGCGGGACAGGGATGCAGCGACAAGATATCCAGCACGGACAACAAGGTTCAACTTGCCCCGGGATCAGAGTTTGTTCTGGCACTGACCGAGTTACGGTAAACAAGATCCGTTCTGCCGAAGAGATCATCCACCGATAAGGCTCCGGAGGCTGCCGGACTGCATTGAGCGTCATCGTTTGAAGCGTCTATTTCCCCGTGCGTTCCGTGTCTCGAGAAGAGATTGCCGAGGTTTGCCGAACCGTTCAGTCCAACTCCGCACAGCTCAGTCGCGCCGGACCTAGCTGAGTTCTGGCATAGCAATCACAACTTTCCCGCGAGCGTGTCCTTCTTCCAGATACCGGATGGCCTCTGGCAGTTCGCTCAAACCGTAGCACCGGTCAATTACAGGAATTACATCTCCGCTGGTCATGAGCTTGCGTAGGATTTCTAAATCTCCTTTGTCGCGTTTTGCCAGAATCCCAACGAGGCGCTGTCTCGTAAACCACCCCATCACAAGCTGACCGATCATGCCAGCCAGTAGATAGCTCGCCGACGTACTGGGGCTTCCTCCTCCGCAGCCGATGAACACGCCCCGGGGATTCAAGACACTTCTGAATGCCGCGATTGGCCGGTTACCCACAAGATCGAAGATCACGTCATAAGATTCTCCGCTTGATGTGAAGTCTTCGCTCGTGTAATCAACCACGCGCTCCGCACCTAGACCACGAACCAAATTCACATTTCGCGCGCTGCAGACTCCGGTGACTTTGCCACCCATCCACTTTGCAATTTGCACAGCAAACGTGCCCACTCCACCTGAAGCTCCGTTAATCAGCACCTTTTGCCCTGCCTGAAGATTGCCTTTGTTTCGGAGAGCCTGGAGTGCTGTAAGCCCTCCAATCGGAACTGCGGCCGCCCGTTCGTACGTCACATTTTGGGGCTTGATCGCCAAAGCCGACACTGGAGCGCATACATATTCCGCGAAAGACCCATCGGCTGCGCCGAAGACACTGTCGCCCTTCTTGATGTCGGAGACACCAGGGCCTGTCAAAATAACATCCCCAGCGACATCCACGCCGAGCCTGGTGCGTCTTGGCTTTCGCAGCCCTGTGAACAAACGCAGAAACCAGGGCACGCCTCTCATCAAGTGCCAGTCCAGCGGATTTAGCGCGGCAGCCCGAACTTTGATCAATACTTCATTGTCTCCAGGTGTCGGCTTTGGGACTTCTTCGAGTGTCAGCACATCCGTCGTACCGTATGCGCGATAAACGATAGCTTTCATCGGAAATACCCGCTTCGAAGTACAAGCGAAGCATAGTCCCTCGCGGGTAATACTCTGTGTGCTGCGTCACTATCGAGGGCGTTTGTCGCATTGCATCATCGCATCGGCTACGCACCTTGCCGCATCTGATCAGCAGGCTTATCATGCCCCACGAAGAGGATTCCGCCATGACTACTACATCCGCCATTCAGCCGCGTCAACTTGGCTCAACCGGCCCCGCAGTATACCCATTGGCTCTCGGATGTATGGGCATGAGCGGCATGTATGGACCTGCGGAGGAGCCGGAGTCGTTGGCCACCATCCACGCAGCTATCGATGCCGGTGTCACCCTGATCGATACCGGGGATTTTTACGGCATGGGCCACAACGAGATGCTGCTTGGCCAGGCGCTCCGCTTCTTCCGCGAAAAGGTCCTCATCTCCGTCAAGTTCGGCGCACAGCGTGGACCAGATGGGGCATGGCTCGGGTATGATGCACGTCCAGCCGCGGTCAAAACTGCGCTGGCTTATTCACTCAAGCGGCTCGGCGTTGATTACATCGATATCTACCGTCCCGCGCGTCTCGATCCCCATGTCCCGATTGAAGACACCATTGGCGCCATTGCCGACATGATCAAGGCGGGCTATGTCCGTCACATCGGACTGTCCGAGGTCGGGCCGGAAACCATTCGCCGCGCTGCCAAGATCCATCCCATTGTTGATTTGCAGATTGAGTACTCCCTCATCAGCCGTGCGCCAGAATCAAAGATCTTCCCTGTTCTCGAAGAGCTTGGCATTGCGGTCACTGCTTACGGAGTGCTTTCGCGTGGTCTGCTCTCCGGTTCTCCCAAGAACGGTCCCGGCGACATTCGAAATCGATTCCCGCGTTTTGCCGCGGAGAATCAGACGCAGAATCAGAAGCTCGTCGCGCAGTTGGCAGAGGTCGCACAAAGCAAGGGGTTAACGCCATCTCAACTCGCTATCGCGTGGGTTCTCGCTAAAAGTCCGGCTATCGTCCCGGTTATAGGGGCACGCACCCGCGCACAGCTAACGGAGAGCCTTGCAGCGCTGAACGTTACCTTTACTGCCCAGGAGATAGCTACGATTGAAGACGCTGTTCCCGCGGATTCGGTCGCCGGTACTCGCTATGATGCGCACCAGATGCAAGTGCTTGACAGCGAGAAGTGACGTTCTTTCTTACACGGTCGAGGCGGCGCGTCTTCCTGTTTGCGGAATTTTCTCGCCTCGCAGCTGACTAGGCTGCACGTCGGGCACAGCCGGCAAATAAATCGTAAACACCGTGCCGCTCGGCGTTTCGGTACGCGACCGGAAGCGCAGTTTTCCGCCATTGCGCCGCACGATGTCGCGGGTCAGCCATAACCCCAGTCCTGTTCCGCTACTGCCTTTCGTAGTGAAGAACTGCTTGAAAAGACTCTGGCGGATTTCCTTGCGAATGCCCGCCCCTGTATCGGCTATGGTCAGCCGCGCGTGTTCAACGCCATTAATCGAAACCGGGGAGACATGTATCCGCAGATTGCCGCCATCGCGCATGGCATCAACGGCATTGCCGATAAGATTGACCAGCGCCTGCCGGATTTCGCCTTCGCTGCAATAGCCGAAAGCCCGCTCCACCTTGATTCGCTCGCGAATGTGCCGCTCTCGCAACTTTCCACGGAACAGCGTTAACGCCGAGATCGCCAGTTCCGATACGTCAGTAAAGCCCGGCTTAGCCGGAGCACGATGAAAGCGCAGCGTGTGGTCCACGATCTCGCTGATCCGCTGAAGTTCCTTCGTGGCCAGTTGACCAAAAGAATGTGCCTCTTCAAGCGAGCCACTGTTCTCCACGAGAAAGAGCAGATTTCCCAGTGCCTCAAGCGGATTGTTGACTTCGTGCGCCATGGTCGCCATCATGCGCCCCGTCACAGCCAATTGTTCTGATTTGCGGAGTGCCTCATCGCTTCGAGACTGCTTGTCTGTCGCGTCTCGGACCTGAAGCTGTTTCTGGCGCGAGTTGTATGCGACTTGAATAGCACTCAGCAGCATTTCTTTGCGCACTGGGCGATCCAACAGAATCAAACTCTGGATTTCCATGCGGGCACGGCTCGCTACCATCGCATAACTTGGTTCATTCGCGCCGCTCGTGAGAAGAATGGATGGCAACTCCGACCAGACGGGCTGGGCGCGAATCACCTTTTGAAAGGCTTCAATCCCGCCGCGAAGCAGTGCTTCATCAGTCAGGATCAGTCCAAGCAGCAGCGCGCTGTCGATCGCCTCTACCTGGCGCACGTGCTGCACGCGCTCTGACCGGTAGCCCGCACGATTCAGTAGTCCGCATATCAGTTCGCCGTCGCGCCCGATTGGAGCAACAACCAGGAATCGGGGAACATTGGCGAGAGAGTCGGTCACAGTAACTGTTGTCCCCCCTTGTACTCCGGGGTTCCCGTAAGTACCCCCATGAAATTGCGCAGCGGATCTCCGATAATCAATTTTCCTGCGCTCATTTGCAGTTCGCGAATGGAGCGTTCATGGGGTCCCGACCGCCGCTTCATCACCGAAATGGCCTGCCGCACTTCGCCTGCCGCCTCAAAATAGCGCAGCAACAACACATTGTCCGCCAGGTAGCTTACGTCTGTAGGAGACGACATCGAACTCCCCAGCAATCCGTACTGCGCCAGCACCATAAACGATGCCACACCCACTTGGTTCAAGTACGACAGCAATTCATGAAGTTGTACCGTCAGCGCCTGCTCCTCGCTCATGGAATTCATCAATCCGTTAAGACTGTCGATTACCACAATGCGCCACTGCTTCTCTTCCACGCCCGCGCGAATTCGATGAATGAATTCACCCGGTGAGAGCTCCGCTGGATCTACCTGCTCCAGATGAATCATCCCGCTGTCGAGATACCGGTCAAGATCCATTCCCAGCCCGCGGCTACGCACCATGAATGACTGCCGCGTCTCGTCGAATGTGAAGATTGCGCCCTTTTCTCCTCGCTTGGCGGCGCTCAATACAAACTGGGAGCAGAGCGTCGATTTGCCGCATCCCGTCGGTCCCGCAACCAAAGTGCTTGTCCCGCGTTGCACTCCGCCGTTGAAAAGGGAATCGAGTTCCGCTACGCCGCTGGGAAGATTCTCCGGAGCAATATGCGCCCCGCGATGCTCACCCGATACCAGCCGGGGAAAAACAAGTACGCCACCCTTCACGATGATGTAGTCGTGATATCCCTCGCGGAAGCTTGATGCCCGGACCTTCAATACTTCCAGTCGCCGCCGAGTGATTCCGTAACTACGTTGCAGGACTTCGAGAGATATCACCCCGTGCGCAATCGTCTGAACCTGGCTCTCCGGATTGTCACGGAACCGCTCATCCAGCAGAAGAGTTGTGCAGTCGCGGCCTTCAAAGAACTGCTTGAGGCTTAGCACCTGGCGCCTGTAGCGCAATGAATCGCGAGCCAGCATCCGCAACTCTGACATCGAATCGATAATCACTCGTGATGGGGCGACATCTCGCACCTTCGCGAGGATTGTTTCGAGCACGTCGGCCAGTTCAACCTCTGCCGGCTGGAATACGGTGTATTGCTGCCCGGTCTCACCGGCAATCTCCGGCGGCGAGATCTTGCAAATCTCAACGTTATCCAGATTCATTCCATGCGAGGCGGCGACATGCCGCAACTCAGCCTCGCTCTCCGCGAGAGAGATATAAAGTCCCTTCTCCCCTCGCTCGGCACCCTCAATCAAAAACTGCAGTGCAAGCGTCGTCTTGCCGGCCCCCGGATTGCCTTCAATTAAATAAAGAAAGCCCTTGGCAAGCCCGCCACGAAGTATGTCGTCCAGTCCCGCTATCCCGGTGGACAGGCGAGTTTGGCTTTCGTCAATCATTTCCCGTTATCTCTCCTGATCTAGGTTCTGTCGTTTGGCCGGTGCGGCCTTTGGCAAACGCTTACATTAAAGACACTTCAATAGCTCTATGTACTTACATCTATGTAACTTCCAGGACCAAATATCTAACCCCTGCAAACAATTTCGATGCAATTGTTTGTGATGGGTTTGTATAAGCCTTCGAAGAGTTCTGCATGAGATCGCGTTACCATCGTCAGCGCCTTTAGCCTGATAGCATTTCTCCATGTTCAGGATCCCCTTTCGCAGTTGCAGAGTCGCCGTTCTTCCGCCGAGCGCCATCCTTTTCATGTCTGTGCTTACGACGGCGCCACTTTTCGCTCAAACGGAAACTGCGAAGGGCAGCCCAGACCGAGCCCATATTGAAGAGGTGGTGCGTGGGCTCAATCGCGGACGTGGATTCGGCCAGGTAGGAATCTCGCCGGACGGGAAAAAGCTGGCCTGGATTGACGGCGGTCGCGGGGGATCGGAGATTCGCGTGGCATCGCCGACGGATCTTACGAAAAGCGAACGCGTCACCGCTGCGGCGAATACCGAGCAGCATTGCCGCGAGGGAGAATTTGTGTGGGCCCCCGATTCCAAAGGCCTCGCCTTTTTTTCTGACTGCGCCAGTTCTTCCGACCATCAGATAGATCTCTATTTTTCGAGGCTCGATGGCAGCCCCGTCAAACGGCTCACGGCGCTGAAGGGACTTCCGCAGGCGCCAGCTTTTTCCCCCGACGGAAGACAGATAGCCTTCCTTTTTGTTGAAGGCGCAACACGACCGGCTGGTGCATTGGCAGCGATGAAGCCGCCCTCCGGTGTCATCGGCGAGGATGGAGTTGAGATACAGCGTGTGGCGATGGCGCATGTGAACGATGATGCGGCGGCCCCAACTCTACTGACACCCTCTACCCTTCACGTTTACGAATTTGACTGGTCTCCCGATTCGAAACGGCTGGCGTACATCGCTGCGGAGCCGCCGGGCGAGAACAACTGGTGGGTGGCAAAACTTTATACCCAGTCTCTCGGAAGTCAGCCGAACTCTATCCTTACGCCCGCCGAAGTTTCTGGTCCGCTACACGGACTGCAAATCGCCGTGCCACGGTGGTCGCCGGATGGTATGGCCATCGCGTTTATTGGCGGTCTGATGAGCGACCAGGGCTCAACCGGCGGCGATGTTTGGATCATTTCTGCGGACGGAGGCCAGCCGCGCGATCTCAGCCAGGGTCGTCCCACCTCTCCGGCATGGATCGAGTGGGGAAGCAATGATCATCTATTCGTCAGCGAACTGGCCGGTGGCAACAGTCAGCTGATTCGGTACCGACTAACCGGTGACCGCACCGGGACCGGACCGATCACTTTTGGCTCGCCCATCTTCAGCATTCCCGGCTCTGTTGGCGATGGCCGCCTCGAGATGAGCCTCTCTTCAACTGCGGATCGTTCCATGTTCGTCTTCGGAGCGAGCACCTTCGAACATCCGCGCGAAATCTATGCTGCCAAGCCCGCCACCGTGATGACATCCGGCCTCGAAGGAGTGATGCAGATCTCGCACTTCAACGATGGCGTCCAGCCGGGCTGGGGCAAATCCGAATCGCTAAGCTGGAAGAGCGACGGTTTTCGCGTCCAAGGCTGGCTGCTGCTGCCCAAGGACTACGATCCGGAAAAGAAATATCCGCTCATCGTCGAGGTCCATGGCGGCCCCGCCGCGGCGGTTACGGCGCGCTGGGGCGGCGGTGGCGGCCTCAGCTCTACTGTTTTCTCCGCGCTCGGTTATTTTGTCCTCGAGCCGAATCCCCGCGGCAGCTACGGGCAGGGCGAAGTCTTCACCCAGGCCAACCGAAAAGATTTTGGTTACGGAGACCTGCGCGACATTCTGGCCGGCGTGGACACTGTGCTCGCGAAGTATCCAGTGGATCCACAGCGGGTAGGCATTACGGGCTGGAGCTATGGCGGGTTCATGACGATGTTTGCGGTCACTCAGACCGACCGCTTCAAGGCGGCTGTTTCTGGCGCAGGCCTTTCGAACTGGCAAAGCTACTACGGAGAGAACTCGATCGATCAATGGATGATTCCGTACTTTGGCGCCTCCGTCTATGACGATCCGGCTGTTTACGCCAAAAGCTCCGCGATCAACTACATCAAGAAAGCGAAGACGCCAACATTGGTAGTTGTTGGCGATCGCGACGGCGAGTGTCCCGCGCCGCAGTCCTATGAGTTCTGGCATGCCCTGCGGGATGAACACGTCCCGACTCAACTGGTGGTGTATCCCAACGAAGGACACGGGTTTGTCAACCCCGAGCATCGACGCGATGTGATGGATCGCGCTGTCGAATGGTTCTCCAAGTACATGCCTTCGAGCCCGGCGAGCTCGCAGACCACTTCGGGTGGCCGATGACAGGCTTTTGCTCGCCAACTTGAGATCCGCGAGTCTATCAAAAGACAAAGCAATCAGCTGGGCCAGGAGGGACCTAGACCCCATCCTGCCCTGATACACTTTTCTTTGGAGCAAATCGAGCGTGTTCTGTCGACCGGCTGCATGGTGTGGACGAATGCCGAGTCCCGGTAGCCTGCGCGCCATGAGCCGGGTCCAGGCCAGCGTCGGGCACAAGGCAGGCTCGCTTTTAACCCATTTTTCTTAACGCATTCGGAGAGACCGTTCCGCGGTTCGATCAGGCGGGGCGGGGAGGATTCATGCGGCGGTATCTGACGCTCGTTTTTTTGGTCTTTCTGGCAATTCCAGCGGGGATGACTTTCACCGGTTGCTACCGCAACCCGGCGGGAAATTATTGCAATGGTCTCGGCTACGGGTTGAAGGACACGGATGTTTATGCGATCGACCTGGAGCCGAAGACAACCGGCGTGTCACTCGCATTTGGGCAGACCCGGCAGATCAATGCGCCGACCGCTACAACTTGCAAGGGTGTAACTGCAAGCGTATCCAGTTACGCGTACGCCACCACCAATAACCAGATACTAGACATCACTCCGAGCGGCAATATGTGTGCCGGTACCTGGAACCGCAACTCTGGCGGCGGCATTCCGGATTACACCATTTGCAATCCCCCCAATCCCCTTCCCAAGAGCAATGGATTGCCATATGAAACCGCGTACATTTCTGTATCTGCCAACTCGGTGACCTCCAATCCCGTGGAAGTATATGTCCATGCTCCAGTCAGTTCTGTCGCACTTGCGACTTCTGGTGTTGTCGCCGGTGCGCAGCAATGCTACTCCCAGGGCGCCAGCGCTCAACTCGACTCGGAAGCATGCTACGCATCGGGCGGTAAACAATATGAATTTTGCGCTCCTTCAACGGTTACGAACTATTCGTGTCCGGGAGGATTGGCCCCTGGCGTCACTTCTGTTCCTAGTTGTTCGAATTCAATCGGCGCGCTCACATACGCGGTAAGTACCTCAGCTATTGCGACTCTGAATAGCGCGACCAATGTAATTACCGCCGCTCAGCCGGGAACAACAGCGATTACTGCTTCCATTGCCGGTTCTGGATCCTCGGCCGGATACTTCAGCACCTGCCCGCCCAAGTCCATATCAGTCACCCTGAATGGTGCCACTAGCGGGACTGTGACGCAGGGAATTACGCAGAACCTCCAAACCACGGTGCTGGATACGAATGGCCAGCCGATCACTGGTTTAACTCTCGATTACGAGTCCACCAACCAGTTGGATATCAACGTTGGCGGTTCTGGATCCGTCGTTCCGTCGTTTCCCGGTGAGGCATCGGTCTATGCCATTTGCCAGCCATCCACGTGTAATCCTTCGCCGATCAACCAGGTGGGATTGTTCGGGACAGGATTGTCGATTTCAAGCAATGCGGTGGCCATCACAACACCAGGATCAGCGAGCTCCCGCGCGTGGTTTTCGTCGCCCGGCCTTTCCCAGTATTTTGTGCCCTACGATCTGGTCGGGAATCAGCTAGGTTCTACGATTCGTCTGCCGTATGTCCCAAACTCTATGGTGATGGATCAGCTCGGAACTACGCTCTACTTCGGATCTTCCCACGCTCTGATGACGTTTAACCTCGCGAGCGACGCGATGACGGGAACGCCCAACACCTCGGTGCCAGGTGTCGTGCTCGCCGTTGCTCCGAATGGCAGCCAGGTTCTGATTAACGATCAGGTCCGACGGGTTCTGTACATTTACAACTCTTCCGGTTCCGTTGCCGCGAATTTTACGGGCATGGCCAGTTCGGCTGCCTGGACCCCGGACTCGAAGACTCTCTACATCGCCGATAGCGTATCGGCCGGTGCGGGTCACTCCGATACGCTGTATGTCTTCAACGCCAACACTGGCTTTACGAGCTACGATCTGACCGCATCAGGTGGAGCAACAAACCTTGCACTAACCGTCCCAAGTGTGGGCGCTTATCTCAGCGGCAACCCCACGGTTGCGCATACCTGGTGTCCGTCTGGCACAGCCAGCAATTACAGCAACATCGTGTTCTACCCCCAGGGAGACTCGGTGCCTGATAAGACCGACACGCTGGCTGCAACCGCCGACGGACAACACATGCTCGGAGCGGCCATTGCCGGCGGCGGAGTGGAGATATCTGACATCTCCGTGTCCATTCCTTTCACCCCAAGCAACGGGAAAGCAACGGGTGGAACCACCAACCTGATTAATCTCCCAAAAGCTTGTCCACAGTCCGGTCAGACCATGGAGCCACTCATAATTGACCATCCCTATCCGACCACCCAGCAGGCGGTCAGCGGAATCAACGCGACGGCAGTCAACCAGATTGTCACTTCACGGGCGTCGAATCTGGCGTTCCTGACCTATACGGGTTCGACGCCCGGCGCAAAACTTCCCTACTACATGACCTCTTCGAACGGAGCGCCGGGCACCGTGAACTACGTCGCCTTTACGGGTGGTTCCGCTGTGACTGCTCCCCTTACCGGAGCCTTCAGCCTCGACAACACGCTCTTTTTCGTTTCGACGGCCGGCGACAATCTGATCCACTTCATCAATACAACCACGCTTCAAGATACGCAGCAGATCAATCCCAAGTTGCCTGCGTGCACGCCTGGAACTGACCCGGATTGCCTCATTACTTCGCCGTCAACTGGCAGCGTCCCGACAACCGCGATTGCTGTTAAGCCGCGCGCGACCACCTAGCTTTGAGCGGAACGATCATCCAAGGCCGGCTTTCTGCCGGCCTTTTTCCTGCCTCCGATTCCGACACCCCGGCAATGGAAAAACGGGCCGCTGCCGCACGATAGAATCAAAGCATGATCAAGGGAATTTCCATCCTTCGACCGGCCGCAGACGCAGCTGTATACGAGCGTTTGACGGGCTTCTTCGAAGCGATGGGATTCGCAAGAGGTTCAGGATGGAAAGAGGCCTCCAGCACAGGCGCTTCGTTTCTCGCCCCACTGGCGAACCTTGAATTCGTACATGGTCGGTTTCCTTCGGTCGCCGATTTAATGGTGGAAGTGACGTCGCTCGATTCCGCACATCAGGCCGCCGAAAGGTGGCTGAAGACTAGCGGCGGTAATACTGAGCTTGCGCCCTTATCCCCGATTTTCGAATCGGATTGGAAGTCACGCCTCTTCACCGTTCAGCCTGAGCCAGGTTTCGCCTTCACATTTTGGGCGTGGGCAGATCCCACCAAAGGAAAGCCCCTTGCAATTGAAGGCGATCTATCTGCGGAAGGAATGAAGTTCGCCATTGTGGTCGCCCGCTGGAATGCCGTCATCACGGACCGGCTGCTCGACGGCGCTGTTGACGCTTTGATGCGCAGTGGCGCAAAACGGCCCGACATCAAAGTAGTCCGCGTGCCCGGTGCATGGGAAATTCCCGCCGCCGCCCGCACAATTGCCGAGCAGCACAAGGTTGATGCGATTGTGACCCTCGGCTGCCTCCTTCGTGGCGAAACCGCCCATTACGAGGCCATCTACAACGAGGTATCGCGCGGCATCGGTCAGTCGCAGCAGGAGACAGGTGTGCCCCACGGCTTCGGAGTTCTCACCTGCGAAAATCTTGAGCAGGCACTCAATCGCGCCGGCATCAAGGCGGGAAACAAAGGCTTTGAAGCAGCGGTCGCAGCGATTGAAATGGTGAGTCTGAGGCGAAAACTCTTGGAAGGCGGAAACGCTTGAGCGCCGGTACTCGCCGCAAATCCCGCGAACTTGCCATGCAGATGCTATTCCAGGCAGACCTAGGCAAGCAGACCCCCGACCAGGTACGCGCCACCTTCTGGAAATCAGTCGACGACGTCGAACCAGAAGTCCGCGGCTTTGCCGAAGATCTCTTTAACTCATCGCTTGCTCATCAGGAGAAGATTGACGAGCTTCTCGTCGCAAACTCCCGCCATTGGCGGCTGGAACGGATGCCGGCTGTTGATCGCAATCTATTGCGGATGGCTGTCGGCGAAATGCTGGCATTCAAGTCCACACCGTTTCCCATCGTCATCAACGAGGCATTGGAAATCGCCAGGCGCTACTCCGCACCAGAATCGATCAACTTCCTCAATGGGATTCTCGACGCCATCGCACGTGGCCTATTGCCAAAGTAGATTGCGCGTCCCCGCAATCGAGCGTCGGCACGATTCGAAAGACGTATCGCCAGACTTTGCAACTGATTCCACAACCACGGCGTCCAATGCCAAGAGAACTGAAGAGAGCGGTTTTCTTTGGGGATCGGTCTGTTTCTACATCCCGCGGTGTGCACTGCAAATTCTGCGCACCGCGGCATTTGCGGCGTAACATGGTGTTTTGATAGGCTCAGGCTTCTTGAATACTGGGCAGAAGGAGATATAGGTTTATGAGCGAAGATTCTAGCAATGGTCAAGGAGTAGCGTGGTTTCTGGCTGGACTGGGCGTTGGAGCACTGATCGGCGTTTTGTACGCTCCTAAGAGCGGGCGCGAAACCCGCGAAGACCTCGCACAGGGCGCACGAGAGGGAACTGAGTATCTGCGTGCACGCAGCCGTCAAGCCGCCGAGCAGGTCGGTCAAATCGTCGACAAGGGCAAGGAACAGGTCAACCAGTATGTAGGGCGAGGACGCGAAGTTGTGGATCGCGGTCGTGCGCAGTGGGAAGACTTTGTTGAGCGCGGCAAAAATCTGGTCAACGACCAGACCAGCCGCGTGGGTGCTGCCGTTGACGCGGGCCGCGAAGCATATCAGGCGAATGCCAAGCCTACCGAGCCTACAGCGTGATTGTGGAAGAGAGCCTGAGGTTGATTTCAGGCTCTCTTAATTTCCTGCAATTGGGCCGCCAGTCGAGTGATTTGAATCGGCACATCGGCTCACTTACCGGCGTTCTCTCACAGGGACGCTGCACGAGTTCCATCAAGCGTTAGGATCGCGTCGGTGCCCCAATGAACAATGAAACACTCCTCGTAATTTTCGTTGCCCTTACCGGTGTCGCGCTGCTCGTCCAGGCGATCGTAATGCTGGTTGCTTTCCTGACCATACGCAAGACCGTCGTTTCGCTGCAATCAGACGTCCACGAATTGCGCGCGTCTGCGATGCCGGTTATCGAAAAGTCGCGTGACACGCTTGAGAAGCTTGCCCCGAAGATCGAATCCGTATCGACTGACATTACCGAAGTCGTCCGCACTCTTCGAGAGCAGACACAGCAGTTCCAGATGGTAGCCGGCGACGTTCTCGATCGTGTACATCGCCAGACTAGCCGCGTCGACAACATGTTTACCGGAGTGGTAGACAGTGTAGAGCACGCCAGCAATGTGGTTGCTGATACGGTAAGTAGACCCGTCCGCCAGGTGTCGGCATTTCTCGCCGGAGCCAAAGCTTTCCTGGGCGTTATCGCAACCGGCCGCAGGCCCGGTGTGCGCGTCGAAGCCACTGCCGATGAAGACATGTTCGTCTAGGCAGCAATTTCGCTTCTGCAAAAGATCCAAGGCCGGAGTTCATTTCGAATTCCGGCCTTTGTGTTTGCGCGAGAGCTACTGAAGATCAATCTGCAGTACTTGGATCGAATACGGCGGCAGGGTCACCATCAACTTACTGTTCACGTTGTGCAGCGTCGATTCCACGGGCACCAGCCGTGTGGGATCTTCGATGCTGTTTGTGGTTTGCGTATCCGGCGCACTCAGGCGAACCATCCTGGCGCTCGCCGCAACATGAACTCCGGGCATCGCTAGCTCAAGTGGCTGAGCGTCCGACGATGCATTCACGAGTTTCAGGTAAATCTGCTTCTTTGCTGTGTTCAGCGTCGCGGAGTAAAAGAGTTTCTCGCCGCCGTTCTCCAATCTTGATGCGACCGTGTGATCCCCCAAGTAGGAAGCGAACATCACCTGTGCGTAATATGCAGGCGAGCCGTAGCTCTTCATCGCGTTGTAGCCGATGAGGTCTGTTTCCCATTGCATTCCGCCTGGGTTCACGTTCACCAGCATTGGCGCGTACGCGGCCATCACAACCAGATCGCTATTGCGCTCGAGCCCAGTCATCCACGCGGCGTCACCTAACGCTGCGCCCATATTCGGTGTCGGCGATCCTTCGCGCGTAGCCCATTCGCCAACGAAGATCTTCGGCCCGTTGCGGTCGGCCCTGTCAAAGTGGCCCGAGTCCCACTTTTGCATTGAAGACGAGTTGCCGTCAGGTGTGTCGTAGTGGGCTGCGTCGTGGAAGTTCTGTGTGGCGCGTACGTAATAGTGTTCGTCGATCACGTCAGGCTTCACGCTTTTCACAGGTGCGGTTGCGATCAATTGCAGGTCTGGATACTTCGCCTTGATCGCTTTGTAAAACTGCGTGTAGCGCTCATCGTAGCTGCCGGAGCGGTCAAACCAATCTTCATTGCCGATTTCGACGTAGCTAAGCTTGAACGGAGCAGGATGCCCATCCTTCGCGCGCTCGGCTCCCCACTTTGTGTCCGGTCCGCCACTGACGTACTCAATTTCATCCAGCGCGTCCTGTACGTAAGGTTCGAGATCGGCACCGGGATTCACGTGCTCCTGCGACAGTGAATATCCGGCGTACACCGCAAGAAGCGGCTGCATATGCAGGTCTTCGCACCAGCCAAGAAACTCCAGCAGTCCCATGCCATCGGAGGATTGATAATTCCATGGACTGCGATGTGTCGGCCTGTCCACCAGCGGACCGATCGTCTTTTTCCACTCGAACCGCTCCTTGATGTGATCGCCTTCAAGGTAGTTGCCGCCCGGCATACGGAGAAAAGCGGGATGCATCGCCGCCATCTTTTCCATCAGGTCTTTGCGGAACCCATTTGTGCGATCGTGATATGTCGGAGGAAACAGCGATACCAGTTGCAGCCACAGTGTTCCAGCACGACCTGCCGAAATCACCAGATGATTCGACGCTGACGCTTCAATTTCGCCCGTCTTCAGCGCAAAGGTATGTTGCTTCCAGTCAGTGCCGATTCCGTCTACGGTCGCAGAGGCAACAGCTTTGCCGGTGTTGTCATTGACGAGACTCACCGTGATGGGGCCAATATCCGTCGAACCCGCTTTCGCGTAGAAAGAGCCCTTGTATATCGTGTTGCGGTGCAGCGCCATTCCCCACCAGCCTACGTTCAGCACGCCGGCCTGGTTCTTCGCGTCGGCTTGCTCGATGTTGACCTTCAGGCTCTTGGGCAGCGCAGAGCTTGGGCCAGTGGATTCGTCCACCTCGATCTTCGCTCGCGCGTTTCCGTCTTCTACGAGATACCAGTAGAGGATGCCGCTCCAGTCGCCTCGAAAGGTCCGGTTACGCACCATCTCCGCATACAGGCCGCCGTCGTAGGAGTAGTTGATCTCCTCCGTCATCAGTCCGTAGAGCGTGGGGCTCACCGTTGAAGTTGGCTGGTCGGGATGAATCGTCAGCGTAGCAGGTGCGTTTTGACCAGAAGCAACAACGGTGGACACTGCGATAGCCACAATCGCAAGCAGACGAGCAAACGTTTTCTCAGGCATCAATAATTCTCTCCGAAAAGAATGCGGAGACAGTATAACGTGTGCATCTTGCTGACGATGGCTGCAGGGATTTAGACGATCCAGCCGCCGCCTACAACCTCGTCGCCGTCGTAAAACACGGCCGACTGACCTGGCGTCACTGCACGCTGCGGCTCGTCAAATGTTGCGAGCACTTCTGCGCAGGACGAGTCCGAGTTTGGTCCTGCTCCTGAAACAGGCTCCAACGTGGCCCAGGCCGGCTCATGCCGATGCCGGATCTTCGCCTTCACCCGCATCGGAGCTGACAGCTCCGGAATGCTGATCCAGTTCAGCCGGTTTGCTCGCAGCGTCACCGTCGCAAGCTCCGCATCGGCACCCACCGTCACGCGATGGCTGGCCGGATCGATATTCAACACGTAAAGCGGCGAAGGCGACGACACCTTCAGTCCCTTGCGCTGCCCGACGGTGAAGTTCGAGATGCCTTCGTGCTGCCCAAGCACCTCGCCGCTCGATGCGACCAGTTCACCGGCTGTGTCGGGCATCGCCTCGCCCTGCTCTTCGAGATAGGCCGCGAGAAAATTCTGATACGAGCCGCCGGGTATGAAGCAGATCTCCTGCGAGTCCGGCTTCTCGGCTAGCGTCAGGCCCTTCTGCCGAGCCACTTCACGAACCTCGGGCTTGGTCATATGCCCCAGAGGGAAAAGCGTGTGCGCAAGCTGCGCCTGCGTGAGACCGAAGAGAAAGTACGTCTGATCTTTGGCGAGGTCAGCAGGCCGCTTCAGAATCCAGCGCTTTCGCTCCGGCTCGTACTCGTTGACTGCGTAGTGTCCCGTAGCAATCGAGTCGGCGCCGATCGAGCGCGCTGTCTTCAGCAACTGATCAAACTTGAGATGGTTGTTGCACAACGAGCAGGGAATCGGAGTCCGTCCTGCCAGGTATTCCGAAACAAACGGCCGCACCACGTCCTGCTCGAACCGCTCTTCCTGATTTACCACGTAATACGGAATTCCAAGGTGCTCAGCGACGCGTCGCGCGTCGTATACGTCATCAAGGGAACAGCAGCGTCCGGCCTTCGGCGCATCCGGAATTCCATGCTTTCCGGCCAGCCGGGTCTGATCCCACAGCTGCAGGGTCAGGCCGACGACGTTTGTATCCTGGTCCAATCGGGCGAGAATCGCCGCCACGGTAGAAGAGTCAACTCCTCCGGACATGGCAACGGCGATGGTGCGATTTTGGGGCATGGGAAGACTTACACGTCTATTTTCGCATCAATTCCCAAACGCGATGCGAATTGGCACGAGCGCTCTTTCCAGCCATCCATCAAAGCTTTGAGCGCGTGCAACCGCTTGGTTGCACTGCACCCCTCCCCCCATACCTTGCAGAGACGTTCGGCAGATTCATAGACTTACGCCCAATGAGTCCCGCTAAAATCCTCTTTTCATTGGACTTGGGCCGCAAAATCCTCTGTTGATAGGACTTATGGGTGAATAGGGGCGAAGCATAACGGTTCAGACGCCGATCAGAAATCGCGACAACTCATAATCGATTCCAGTATGCGCCGAAACATGCAAACGACCTGCAAACTCTCGCTCGATACTCTTTCTCTGTTTTCAGAGATTTGCGTGCATGAGAGCCCGGTCGGGATTGACACCTCCCGGGCTTACCTTTTGTGCTTGCTGTTATGCCAATCTTGGGACGATTGGGAAATTTTTATACGGTCTAACTTTTTTATACCTTTCCAGAAGGCTTGGATCGCAACCGTGACTCTGTTCTTCCGACTTCAAAACAGTTTGCGATCTGGCAGTTGCAACCGTGGTGAAGCACTCACGGCAGATGGAATCTATTGTGCCGTCATCATTTAGGCGATGCAGAAACTTTAATGTATAAGCTTGAGACATGGGATTTACTCCCTCCGTACGGACCCAACAAGGCCGATTTAATTCATCTATTGGGAGAATTCTTAGCAATCGGCGTTCCCAATTGAACCGGGAAGCGGTTTGGCTGACACTTTGGAGCGGTTAAAGTGGTCCGGGCAGCAAAGCCATCGGCCGTCTTGGGTCCGAAAGATCGTGCCTTTTTAAACGCGCAAACGGAGATTTGAAACCCATGCTCTGGGTTTGATTGACGGTCAGCGCATGATGATGACGAGTAAAAACTGAAATTGCGGTTAGCTCAGGGTTCCTGCAGCCACAGGCGACAGTGTTCTCAACTGCTGCACAGCTTCCGGCACCACCTGGAGCACGCGATCAATCTGCGCCTCAGTCACCGTCTTCAGGAGGCTGAACCGCAAGCTAGCCCGCGCTCGCGCCTTATCCAGGCCCATGGCCATCAGCACATGGCTCGGTTCTGTTGCTCCGGAGTGGCAGGCGGACCCGCCGGAAACCGCAATGCCCTTCAGATCCAAGCCGATGAAGAGTGCTTCGCCTTCAAGGTTGTCGAACCAGATGTTCGTCGTATTGGCAGCGCGGGGAGCTGGTTTTCCGTTCGGCATCACTCCGTTCAGCCCGGTGCCGGGCAGTGCGAGGATTCCTGCTTCCAGTTTGTCCCGCAGCCCGGCCAGCCGCGCGATAGTTCCGTCTTCGATGCTGTGCATCGCCAGTTCCACAGCCTTGGCCAGTCCCACGATCCCTGGAACGTTTTCAGTCCCGGCTCGACGGCGGCGTTCGTGGCTTCCGCCGACGATCAATGACTCTACGGGAGTTCCGCGGCGCACGAACATCGCGCCAACGCCCTTGGGCCCGTGGACCTTGTGTCCGCTGATCGAGAGCAGATGGCAGCCAAACTGGCGCACATCAAACTTGACCTTGCCGGCGCCTTGAACCGCGTCGATATGGAAGAAGCAACCAGTATCCGCAGCAATCTTGCCGATTTCGGAAACTGGTTGCAACACTCCAGTCTCGTTGTTGGCCAGCATCACGCTGATCAGCCGGGTCTCCGGCCGGATCGCGCGCAGGATATCAGTGGGATCAATCAACCCGCTGGGCTGCGGAGCAACATACGTGGTCTGAACCCCGAAATGCTCCAACTTCTTCGCTGCCTGCAGGATAGCTGAGTGCTCGATCGACGTTGTAATGAGGTGATCGCCGGGATGTAGCAAGCCGAACAGGGCAGTGTTATCGCCCTCGGTGCCACCCGAGTTGAACACTACCTCAGCCTCGTGGCAGTTGAAGAACTCCGCCAGAGTCTCGCGTGCCCGATCCAGACCTGTTCGTGCCTGCTGGCCATCCAGATGGATCGACGAGGCGTTACCAAACTGCTCAATCCAATAGGGCCGCATCGCGTCGACCACCTCCGGCAGAAGGGGAGTGGTGGCGTTGGCATCCATATAGACCCGGGTGCCCGGTGCGTTTCCTGTAGACATGTGCAGAGCCTCTCTTTGCGAGGTTATCACAGGGAGAAATTCAAACGTGAGACACTTCACCGGGTCAGAATTCAGGCATCTTGTGTGCGCCTGGATGCCGTAATCTGACCCCATGCTTCGTCGTCTTGGCCCTGAAGTTCTGGTTCGTATGCGCCGCGAGCTTTTGGGCTGGTACGAGCGAAACAAGCGCGACCTTCCCTGGCGCCGCACGCAGGATCCTTATGCCATCTGGGTCTCGGAGGTCATGCTGCAGCAGACGCGCGTCGCCGTGGTGATTGATCGTTGGAAAGAGTTTCTCGAACGCTTTCCCACCGTTGAGGTGCTGGCTGCGGCGGGTGAGCAGGAGGTCCTCGCCCTGTGGAGCGGCCTTGGCTACTATCGGCGCGCCCGCATGCTGCACAAAGCCGCACAGGCTGTAGTCGCGGAACACGGCGGAATCATGCCTGTCACCGCCGAAGAATTGAAAAAACTTTCCGGCATCGGGTCCTACACCGCCGCTGCCATCGCCAGCATCGCGCACAACGAACATGTTGCGGTTGTGGATGGCAACGTCGAGCGTGTGCTGAGTCGCATTCGCGGATGGGAGTCGCACGATGCTGTCGGCGAAGCTGCGGTCCGGCGCAAGGTAGAAGAATTCTCGGCATCGCTCGTTGATCCGCGCCGCCCCGGCGACTTCAATCAGGCGATCATGGAACTGGGCGCAACGGTATGCACGCCGCGCAATCCGCAATGCCTCGTATGCCCCTGGGCCTCGGAATGCCGAACGCTCGGCGAACACAAAACTCCCAGGCGTGCTGCCATGACCAATCGCGAGATTGCGTGCGCGCTCGTTCTTCGCGAAGCTGACGCAGGTACAGAAGTTCTGCTCGAACAGCGCGCCGCAGACAACACTGTAATGCCGGGCATGTGGGAACTACCCGCGCTCGAAGTCGAAAAGGTAACCGCTGCTGGGGAAGTAATGACCGTGCGCCATGCAATCATGCAGGTCAATTACACTGTGCGGGTTCACCCTGTCACGGCCCGCGACGCTTCCTCTACCGGATTGAAGGGAACTCCGATGCGCTGGTTCTCGATCGACAAGGCATCGACGATGGCGCTTACTGGTCTTGCGCGCAAGGTGCTTACACGTGCTGGGCTGTTGAGAACCGAAGCGCGAAGTACGCGGGCTAGGTTTGCTTCGCCACCGATCACGGAATTAGTCTGAAGCTTTACAACTGCAATGTCTTGCAGTTTGCATTCTCCAGCGGAGAGTTCATGCACATCGCAAAATCTTCCTGTCTCCCGGCCTTGAGCCTCATTCTGGCTAGCTTCACGTTTGCGCAACAGCATACGTCCGATGCGAATGTTCCCGTCGTTGCCGGGTTGCCGCCAGCCGCTCGCGCTTCCGCCTCCTCCATTGATCCGGAGAAGATTCGCGCTCACGTGCGCTTTCTTTCTCTGGATTTGCTCGAGGGCCGCGGCCCCGGTACGCGCGGTGCTGAGCTTGCCGCTGAATACATCGCCACGCAATTCGCGCTCGATGGCCTTGAGCCTGCGGGCGACAAAGGAACGTACTTTCAACAAGTGCCGCTCGTGGCCGTGCACACCATTGAAGACAAAACCAAATTCGCATTTGTGCCTGCCAGCAGTGCGCCCGTCGAACTTACTTACGGCAGCCAAATCGTTTCGAAAGATGAAACCGGCCAGTCCTCCGCCGACTTCGACGCACCGATTGTATTTGTTGGCTACGGCATATACGCACCCGAATACAACTGGGACGATTACGCGGGCGTCGATGTCAAAGGCAAGATCGCGTTGGTGATTGTCAACGAGCCACCCTCCGACGACGAGAAATTCTTCAAGGGCAAGACCATGACCTACTACGGTCGGTGGACCTATAAGTACGAGGAGGCCTCACGGCGCGGCGCAGTCGGGGTGCTCATCATCCACAGGACAGATTTGGCCAGTTACGGCTGGCAGGTGGTGCAGAACTCGCAAGCCATCGAGAAGAGCTACCTGGCGGGCGATCCACTTAACACCTTGCGCGCCGCCGCATGGATCCAGCACGATGTGGCGCAACGACTTCTTACACTCGCGGGCCTGGGCGATCTGGACCAAGCGATCGAGGCGGCAGGCAAGCGCGGATTCCACGCACAGGAGCTGAATGTTCGCCTCAAGGCACACATCGAGAGCCGCGTACGCAAATACAACTCGACCAATGTAGTTGCTCGTGTGCCCGGTGTTGCCGCGGGACCAGCGAACGCAGTTCTGTATACCGCTCACTATGATCATCTCGGCATTGATCCAGACGCGAAAGGCGATGGCATCTACAACGGCGCGGCCGACAATGGCACGGGCTGCGGCATTCTTCTCGAATTAGCACGTGCCTACGCGCGATCATCTCAGCGCCCACCGCATGCGATGTATTTTTCGGCTGTCACAGCAGAAGAGCAGGGCCTGCTTGGCTCGCAGTATCTTGGCGAGCATACCCCGGTTCCCGCGCGCGATATCACCCTCGATCTGAATTACGACATGTTGCTTCCCATCGGCGTTCCGCTTTCCGCGAGCCTTGGCGGCGCCGAACGCATCAATTTTTGGCCCACTATTCAGACAGTGGCGAAGGACTTCGACTTGAAGTTGTTGCCCGATCCCGATCCGTCAGCGGGGCACTACTACCGGTCAGATCACTTTTCACTGGCACGCGCCGGCATTCCTGCGTTCTCCATCGATCAGGGACGTTTGTTCGAGGGCCACGATGAGGCCTGGGGTCGCTCGCAGTTCGCCGACTTCGTGGCGCATCACTACCATCAGCCCTCCGACGAATACCAGGCAGGATGGGATTTTCGCGGCGACGCCAAAATGGCGCAGTTCGGTTTTGTACTCGGATGGCTGGCGAGTGAACAGGCGAAGCCCGTCGAATGGCAATCGGGCGATGAGTTCGAATCCGCCCGCAAAGCAAGTGAAAAAGGCAGGGAATAGGGATCAGGGAGTAGGGAATAACAAACAAAATCCGGCAAGGGTGCGATCGATCTGTCGATGAGGGAGCTCCGCTCTTCTCAAAGCGGCAGCAAATCAGGGGAGAGGATGTTCGTTACCCCTTTCCCTGCTCCCCAATACCTGCTCTTCAGTAGTAATCCGCGCAGCTGAGGTAATAGCCGCAGTGCGTGCACACCAGCTTGCATTTGTGTCCCGTAAGGCGGTGGGAGCACGTTGGACAGATCTGACAATGGTGGTCAACGGGCGATTCCTCGAGGGATTCCTCGATCGGCGAGCAAGCCACACCACTTTGTGAGAAATTTGACGCAAAATCGCCATCAAAAACGCGCGGTCTGTTGGGGAGCATGGGTGAGAGATTAGCATAGGAATGTGGGCGCGGTTCAGGCCGCATCGCGGCAGGCGTCCGAAGAATCAAAAGCGTAACGCCGTCCTGATTTTCCTGAGGCGGCGCACCCCAGAGAACAAAGATCAATCGACCAAAAATCCCCAAAGGAGAATATCTATGGCTAGCAAGGCAAGTGCGGTTTGGACCGGTTCACTGAAAGAAGGCAAGGGCACCATTTCCACGGCAACCGGCGTGCTGAAGGACGCCAACTATTCGTTTGCGACGCGCTTTGAAGGCGCATCGAGCGGCACCACCCCCGAAGAGCTGATCGCGGCAGCGCACGCCAGCTGCTTCTCCATGGCCCTCGGCGCGCAACTCGGCGGAGCGGGCTTGACGCCCTCCAAGATTGAGACGCAGGCCGCAGTTACCCTGGCCAAGGTTGAAGGCGGATTCGCCGTGACGAAGATCGCGCTCACCACGACGGCAAGCGTTCCAGGCGCAACAAAGGAGGTCTTCGACAAGGCCGCTGCCGATGCCAAGGCTGGCTGCCCCATCTCGAAGCTCTTCGCCAACAACACCGAAATCACCCTCGACGCTAAGCTCGTCTAGACAGTTTCGATTTTCGTTGCATCCCATCCTTCCCATCCAGCTCTTTTCGCTTAAATGCGATCAGCCGGATGGGATGTGTGTTTCTGGGCGTCTTGTTCGTTGGCTCGCATTGTCTAGAGGGCCGGGATAGTTAGCACTCACTTAACTTGATGTATTACTAACCTCCATCCCCGATGGGGTTTACGCTTGACACCTTCTCCGTATCAGGCCAAAGTTTATTCGCAATCACCTTGCCAACTGATTGTGTATTGAACTGCGGCGCGACTGCGCATGCAGAAGGAGTGTTCATGATTCAGTTTCACTCTATAAACAACGTCGCCATCCTGGTCTCCGCAATCATCTTGTGGATTCTGGGCGCAATCTGGTTTTCACCCGCCCTGTTCGCCAAGCCCTGGATGCAGCTCCTGGGAATCACGGCGGAGCCGGGCAAGCGCGATGGTATGTTGCTTGGCATGACCGCGTCATTCATCGGCGACCTGGTTTTGTCTTTCGTCCTATCCACCATCATCATGTGGTCCAACACCACAGGTTTTGCTCACGGAGCCACCCTCGGCGTCCTGGTCTGGATCGCGTTTTTCGCCGCGCCAAATCTGCCGCAGGGTATCTACGAGAGGAGACCGTTCAAGCTTTTCGCAATCACCGGTGGTTACTGGCTTGTTGGGCTCTTCATCGTTGGCGGGATGCTTGCAACCTGGCGCTAGGCTGCTGGTGATGTAGTTTTTACGACTCTTCTCCCAGGGGCCGCGCTTCACTACGAGGCGAGACCCCCGGGGATCCTACCCGCTAAAATTAGTTCATGAGCAAAACCGTCGTCTCCACCTCGTCGGCGCCCAAGGCGGTCGGACCTTACTCGCAGGGCATACGCTGCGGCAACCTCGTCTTCACGGCCGGACAAGCCGCGCTTGATCCTTCTACCCAGCAGCTTATCTCCGGCGGAATTACCGAACAGACCCGGCGCACTCTCGACAACCTGAAAGCCGTGCTCGAAGCAGCGGGTACCACACTCGACCGCGTGGTCAAGGCCAATGTCTATCTCAAAGACATGAACGACTTCGCCGCGATGAACGCAGTCTATGCAGAGTACCTCGCACCGCAAGGCGTTATTGCTCCCGCTCGCACCACCATTGAAGCGGCGCGCCTTCCCAAGGATGCTCTGGTTGAGATTGAACTGATCGCTGAAATTGGCGATTAAGTCATCGCTGCATTTCGCGCATACGTAGCGTGAACGCATCAGATTGTTGAGCTGCAGCATCCAATAAGTCCCTATTGGAGGTCTCATGAGCAACCCACCCAAAGAGTCCGGCGTGGCCGCGAAGGTCACCCATACTGAAGCCGAATGGCGCGAGAAGCTGACGCCGCATCAGTATCACGTGCTGCGCGAGAAAGGCACGGAGCGCCCCTACACTGGCGCCCTCACTGAGAATCACGAAACCGGCAACTATCATTGCGCCGGTTGCGGAGCGCTGCTGTTTCTCTCTGGAGCAAAATTCGACTCCGGCTGCGGCTGGCCCAGCTTCGTGATTCCTGCTGACTCGAAGGCCATCCACGAGCACGAAGACAATACCCTCGGCATGCGCCGCGTCGAAGTTACCTGCGCACAATGCGGCGGGCACCTGGGACACGTCTTCCCCGATGGCCCCCGTCCCACTGGGCTTCGCTACTGCATCAACTCGGCCTCGCTGACCTTCACACGCGAAGGCGACACGAAATAGAGAATCGGGCACAGTCGGTAGCGAACCTGGTCGCTTTTACATCGAACTTGTCGCCGACTTTGTGGGTAACCACCGGCGCACGCGGCAGGCGCTCCTGCGATAGTCTGAGCACATGATTTCGTTGAAGTGCGGGAGAAGCGTTTCAGCTTTAGTTCTCGGGCTTGCCACATTGCTGCCGGCTGCGGCTCAGCAAGACCCTCAGCTCGACCACCAGATCAAGACGATCAGCGAAGCTCATCACGGCCGCGTCGCTGTCTACGCGCACAACCTCCGCACCGGCCAGACAGCATGGCTGCTGCCTGATGAGCCTGTACAGACGGCCTCGGTGATCAAGATGGGCATTCTGCTGGATGCGGCTGAGCAGATTCGCGCGGGCCACGCCTCTCTTGACGAGCGCATCGTGCTCACGAAAGCCAACCAGGTTGAAGGCTCCGGCGTTCTCGGGGAATTGACTTCACAAATCGCACTTACGCTCGGCGACACTCTTCGGCTGATGGTGATTCTGAGCGACAACACCGCTACCAACATGGCCATCGATCGTCTCGAACTAGTGCATATCAATGCCACACTGCGCGCAGCAGGACTTCGCCAGACCGTGCTCTACAAGAAGGTCTACATCCCCGCGATCGGCCCCATGCCGTCCGACTGGACAAAATTTGGCCTGGGCAAAACTACAGCCCGCGAGATGGCTGCCATTATGGAGCGGTTTGCCACCTGCCATCTGGCGCTCGACAACTCTACCGCGCTGCCCGCTGACGGAAAGATCTGCGGCGCCATACTCGACATGCTGCGACATCAGCAAGATCGCGACAGCTTGCCGCGCTACCTTGAGACGCTGGATACGAGCGAGACAGGCTCTGCGATAGGCAACAAGACCGGTGCGCTCAACCAGGTTCGCAACGATGTTGCACTGATTTCGTCGAAGGCAGGCCCTATCGTTATTGCCGCATTCACATGGGAGAACAGTGACCAGCGCTGGACGGGCGATAACGAAGCCGAACAAACCCTCGGCAAACTGGCCAAGGCAGTCGTTGATCGATGGTCCCCGCAGGGGCTCGATCCGTCCGCATTTCGCTGGGAGAATCCACTGAGTTCGTCAGGCACAGATCCAAAGGCGACGGCGCCTTAGTGCTGATTGCAGACACAACAAAACCCCGTCCGCGCGGACGGGGTTTTGGGATCGACTCTGCCTTAACTCTTATCGGCCGAGAGCGCCAATTGCCAGAAGCTAGGTCTTCGAAACTTTACCGCTCTTGATGCAGCTGGTGCACACGCGGATGCGCTTCGGATTGCCGTTCACCAGCGCCTTCACTGCCTGCAGGTTCACGTTCCAGCGCCGCTTGGTTACGTTGTGCGCGTGCGAAATGTTGTTGCCAAACTGCGGCCCCTTGCCGCAAACATCACATACCTGTGCCATTTCATTTGCTCCAAACTTGTCTGAGTTTTAGGGGCACGCCCGAACTGGTATCCAAACTGATTTGGAACAGCTCTCATCCGTCCTGATTTGTAACTTCAGCTCTAAGACGGGCGAAGGGGCGAATGAAGACACACTCACCCTTCAGCTTGCCGAAGATTCAGTATACCCTGAACTTCCGCTCAGGCCAACCCGCAAGGGCGGACCGGCCGATTACAGACCGTCAAATCTAAGGAGGGGAAGCCGCTCATTTGAAAAGAGTTCCCCTTCCGGACGAGCCGGAAGGGGAAGGAGAGTTCAAACACATGAGTGAATGAACAAAACTATTGCGATGTGTCAGGCTTGGTTCTGACCTTGGTAGATGAGTTACCGGCCTGAAGCGGTCGCGCCTTCGAGCTGCAGGCTCACGTTGCTCAGCTGGATGGTCTGCAACTGATCGGCACCGCCCTCGCGGCTCACGATGTATCCCTTGTGGTTGTGCTTCTCTTCGACGAGCTTCGCCGGAACTGTGAAGCTCTTGCCGTTTTCCGCGATCGTAACCTGGACGTTGTCGCCGGTGCCGTTCCAAGTCACCTTGTAGTCGCCTGCAGGAATTTCGTTGGCGCCAATCTTAACGGGCGTTGCAAAGTTCAAGGACTGTGAATTCTTGGCAGCAAACGACGGGGCAGCTGCGAGAGCGAGCATAAGTGCGTAAGTAGAAAGACGCTTCATGATGTTCTTCTCCGATTGCCTCGATGAATTTGAGGTGAGATAGTGAGGCACTGACCACAGTGAACACCATCGGCAAGTTTTCGTAGCTTAAGAAACGTTAAGCGGCTCGTATGTTCACGCCCGGCTTCCAGCAAGTGACAGAAAACACGCATGGATCAAGGCTTTGAATCGTACTTAAGAAACTGCATTCTGGTACGCGGTCGCGATTGTTCGAGCGAACTCAAAGCAATAATTCACTTCGTATTTACAATCCCTTCATGCGTTAGTGGAATCGAGATTATGACACGCAACCCAGGGGTTGCATTTTCTGCACTAATCGCTCCACGGTGCACGCATACTGCGCGCTTGGCAATTGACAGGCCGAGGCCGGAGCCTCCGCCGTTGGTATTGCGCGCTTCTTCCACCCGGAAGAAAGGATCGAAGATGCGCGCAAGCGATTCTTCGGGAACACCCGGCCCGTAATCACGAATCGTAATGGCTGCGTCCTTTGCATTCTCGCTGATGGAAAGCTCGATCGGCGATTTCTCCGGCGAATAGCGAATTCCGTTGCGCAACACGTTCTCAACGGCGCGGCGCAGCAGTTCGGGATTTCCTTGGATCGATCCGCAGACATTGCCGCTCACTTCAATCCGGCAGCCACGAATTTCAGCCTCAACACTGCAGTCGCGTACCACCTCTTCGATAATGTCGCGCACGCAAATCTCGCGTTTGTCCTGCAGCGCAGGATCATCCTCCACGACGTTGATTTCTACGATGTCGGCAACCAGCGACGCGATGCGGTCTACATCGCGTTCAATCCGCTCCAGCGCCGTCGTTGGGTCTGAACTGGTGCGTGCCAGCTTCATCGCAAACTTGAGGCGCGCCAGTGGGGATCGCAGCTCATGCGAGATGTCGCCAAGCAAACGCCGCTCGCTCACGATCAGCCGTTCGAGCCGCTCCGCCATCTCGTTGAACGATCGCCCCAACTGCCCAATCTCGTCGTCGCGGTCCGTCTCCACGCGGACGCCCAGGTTGCCCTGGCCAAAGAGCGCGATACTTGCGGCGACTTTGCGAATTGGCGAAATCACGCCGGCCGCCGCAATCCAGCACAGGATGCCGGTTGCGCCGATCACCAGGAAATAGTAGGGAAGAAATGAAAAAATGCGTGGCGGCCGATCCTGGCCCTCCGCGGCGAACCAGAATTTTCCGTCCGATGCGCGGTGGGTAATCTCCCAGTGGCGATGCGCTTCAGTTCGCGATTTCACTGCGGGTGGCGCGGGCAGCATCTCCACCCGGCTCACGCCAGTCACCAGGTCGGTGCCATTTGCGTCCAGCAGATAATGTGCGCCGCCGAAGAGACTGTTCAAGCTGTCTAGATATTTCTTGAGAGCAGGTACCCCACTGCTGAGCAGAACGTTGCGCGCGCTTTCCAGTTGCAACTCGTCGAAGCGGTCATACACCGGATCGATTTTTTCCGTTTGAATCTGCTCTGAAATTGCACGGAAGGCAACGAACGAGAGCGACAGGATACCCACCATCGCCAGCAAAACCCAGATGTAAAGTGACTGCCTTAGCAGGACCCTAGGCTGCGCCGGTAAAGACATATCCCACTCCACGAACCGTTCTGATCAGGCTTCGCGCGCCCTCGAGCTTTTTGCGCAGATGACTGATGTGGACATCGAGAAAGCGATCGTAGGGCGTGGCCTCCCGCTCGAATAGCGCAGCCGTAATTTCGTCCCTTGAAACCACCCGCCCTGCCGCACGCATCAGCATCTCCAGAAGATCGAACTCTGCAGCCGTCAAGTCCACGACAACATTGTCGAGCCAAACCTCACGCGTCGTCGGATTCAAACGGAGATTCCCAATCAAGATGTCGTCTGATTCTGTGCGCGTCAGCGACTCAGACCTCCGCAGTACAGCGCGCACCCGAGCGAGCAGTTCATCCGGATCAAAAGGCTTGGGAAGATAATCATCCGCACCCGCGTCAAGTCCCCGAATCCTGTCTTGCTGCTGCACTCGCGCCGTGAGCATGATGATGGGCATATCTTTGCGCCGTCGCAGCCGCTGCAGCAACTCGAACCCATCCACAACCGGCAGCATTACGTCGAGAATGATCAGATCGTAGGTGCCGTTCAGCGCTGCGGTCAGCCCTTCGCGGCCGTTGTAGGCGCAGTCCAGGTGATGGCCCTCCTGCGCAAAGAATTCGCGCATCATTCCGCACAACTCCACGTCGTCGTCCACCAGCAGGAGCGAGAGTTGCCGCGGCTTTTCTAAGCTTTCCATTTGGCTCACGTTTAAGGCTAATGGCAACACGAATTACCCCTACGGCTTCCAAGTCTCGCACACCGCAAGGTCTATGTGCCTGCCTTAACAATTCTTAACGTAAATGACCGTCAAAGCGAGCCTGATATCCCGTCATCCGGGTGACCTTGAATCGCAATAGCGGGACGTTCATCTAACACTAAGAATGAGTTTTCCTATTTCAGTACTCGATCTTGTAGGGATGCATCCGGCAGAATTGGCCGGCGGCGCTATCGCCCGCTCCGTCGATCTTGCGCAGCACGTGGAGAGCTTCGGCTATCGCCGTTTCTGGCTCGCCGAGCATCACTCCATCGAGGGGCTGGCTTGTTCCGCAACATCGGTGCTCATCGGCCACGTCGCCGGCGCAACAAAGACCATTCGCGTCGGCAGCGGTGGCATCATGCTGCCGAACCACGCGCCCTTGGTCGTGGCGGAGCAGTTTGGAACGCTGGAAGCCCTCTATCCCGGAAGAATCGATCTGGGTCTGGGCCGGGCACCCGGCGGCGACTTCCACACTATGCGTGCGCTCCGTCGCGATCTGGCCCAAAGCGGCGACGATTTTCCCGGGTTGCTTGCGGAATTACGGACGTATCTTGGGCCCGGAGTTTCCGGCCAAGCCGTGAAGGCAATTCCGGGTCAGGGTAGCCATGTTCCCATCACGCTTCTTGGATCGAGCGACTTCAGCGCGCGCCTTGCAGCATCGCTGGGCTTGCCATTCGCATTCGCCGCGCATTTTGCCCCGGAGATGCTGCTGCATTCAGCACGTCTGTATCGAAACCTCTTCCACCCTAGTGAGACGTTGCAACAGCCTTGGCTGATGATTGGCGTTCAAATCATCGTAGCTGAAACCGACGCCGAGGCACGAAGACTCTTCACCACTCCACAGCAACGTTTTCTGCGCCTCATTCGCAATCAACCGGTAGAGTTGCTGCCTCCGGTTGATTCGATGGATGGTTTGTGGACGGAATGGGAGCACGCTGCTGTAGAGAGCAGACTGGGGGCAGCGATCGTAGGTTCCGAATCCACGGTGAAGGCGGGGCTCGAAAAGCTTGTCGCCGATACGGGCGCCGACGAAGTAATCGTTGTGACCGATGCCTGGGATCACGAAGCTCGTCTGAATTCCTACCGTCGGCTCGCGAAAGTTGCCGAGACTATCGGCGCGAAATCGCTTGCGGTATCGAACTCAACTTGTCGCTGAGCTAAGGTTTCATCGATTTTTGAATTCTGAAATGTGACTGACTTGCCACGGCGGTTGCATCTGCACTTTCACCCACGGACAGGGTCAGGTTGTTCACGGCAAACGACGTCGTCGATGCGAAGTCCAAAATGGAAATAAAACGCGCGATGCGGCGATGATGGTGTCGGATGAGGAATCGCGTTGCACCGAGTTCCGAAAGCCACATTGCGCCGTCAAACGCATAAATGCTGCCTGTACTGTTCGCGATGAACGCGGGCAAATTCTGCTCATAGTTGCACGTGGATACGCCAACCATCTTCTGACCCGAACTGCAATTGTTCTTCAACATCCTTGTGGTGGAATAGGCATCCAGCATGCGGGCGCCACCATCGGCGGCCAGGAACGTCCAGGTAAGCCGGTCGATGCGAGGCCTCGCCGTTTGCGCTGCTGGCGGCTTTAGAACGAAAGCGCTCTCCAGATCAGATTTGGCCGGGCCAGGAGTCTTCGCCATCAGCAAAGGTGCAAGAAGGAAAAGAAATAAAACGCCAGATAGCCGCATCGTATGAGCTCTTTCGCGGTGACACTGAAAGACTCATCGGCAGTCCAGGCCAAAATTTCAGTTACGAACGCCCGTAACCGATTTGAAAGAGTTTGGCTAGTGAACCTTCTCCCCTAAGAAGGTTGCTCTTGAAGATACGAAGGGCGGCATCTTTCAATGCCGCCCGCAAAATGTTCAAGCAAATCAGCCTTCAGTCCTATTGCATCCTATGGATAGATGCCACGCAGGTGAATGGCTTCAGCGACGCGGCCGATGCCCAGCATATTCGCTGCGATCCGCATCGACACGTTGCGATCAATGTGAATCTTCAGCACGTCTTTGAAGGATGTCTTCATCACCTTCTCGAGGCGGTTGTAAACGTCCTGTGCCTCCCAGAAGAGGTGCTGCTCGTCCTGCACCCATTCGAAGTAGGACACCGTGACACCACCGGCATTGCAAAGAATGTCGGGGATAACAAACGCACCTTTCGCCTCGAGAATCCTGTCGGCTGCCGGAGTAAGTGGGCCATTGGCAGCTTCAGCGATGATGCGCGCCCCTATGGTATTTGCATTCTCGCCGGTGACAGCGTTCTCAAGTGCGGCAGGAACGAGAATGTCGCACTTTAAGGCCAACAACGCAGCGGGTTCGATCGGCTCGCTGCCTGGGAATCCGTACACATGCCCAGTGATTTCTTTCATGTGCATCAGTTCCGGAATGTCGAGCCCATCGCGGTTGTAGATGCAACCAGTCGAATCGCTGACCGCGATGATCCGTGCGCCAGCTTCATGCAGCAGTTGCGCCGCAATCGATCCGGCATTGCCGAATCCCTGCACCGCAACCGTAGCGCCTTTCAGCGGGATGTCGAGGTGCTCGCATGCGCACTGGATGGTGTAGAAGCAGCCGCGGCCTGTGGCTTCATTGCGGCCAAGCGATCCGCCAAGGCTGATCGGCTTGCCGGTAACGACGCCGGGGATCGTGTAGCCCTTGGTCATGCTGTAGGTGTCCATGATCCAGGCCATGGTTTGTGAGTTGGTGTAAACATCTGGTGCAGGAATGTCCTGATCGGGACCTATCAAGGGTAGAATCGCGCTGGTGTAGCGGCGCGTCATCCGCTCAAGTTCGCCCTGCGACATGTGTTTGGGATCGCAGGTTATGCCACCCTTACCGCCGCCAAACGGAATATTCACGACCGCGCACTTCCAGGTCATCCACGTGGCCAAAGCTTTCACTTCATCCAGAGTGACCTGCGGATGGAAGCGAATGCCGCCTTTGGCGGGACCGCGGGCAGTGGAGTGCTGTACGCGATAGGCCTCAAAGCGGTGGATGTGTCCGTCGTCCATGCGGACAGGGACAGTTACGGTAAGCACGCGCTCGGGAAACTTGATCATCTCCCGCGTATCGTTGTCGAGGCCGAGGGCGTCCGCCGCGGAATCAAAATTCTCCAGCGCCACGTCATAGGCATTGTCTACGAGTTTTGTTGCGAGCATCGTTGTTTCCTCCTTCTGGCAAGACCAGAGAAGGTGCTCTTTCTGACCGCGCGCGAGGTCGACGCTCGCAGATGGCTACGTCAACTCCAGTGTCCGGCCTTCGGGGTATTTCCTCTCCGGTTTGCATTGCCCCCACCGTCTACCATGCGGGTGCAGCGAGAGAGCTTGCTCCGTCAACGATTAATCAACAATGGAAACCAGTTCCTGCTCGTGTTTCATCCGCGACTGATAGACCGGCGTGAGCCAGTTCCAGTAAGCCTGCAGGTGTCCGCGGGTCGCATCGAAATACAGCTTTTGTATTGAGTGCGTAACCGCTCCGATTGTTCCGGTCTTCACTTCGCGGTGGTCAACGCGCACAATGGGTGCGACGCCGACGGCCGTTCCCGTGAAGAACAGTTCGTCACATACGTAAAGTTCGCTGCGGTCGATCGGTCTTTCAATGACCCGCAGTCCCATTTCGCGAAACGCCAGTTCCATGATGCAGTTTCGCGTGATGCCCTCGAGAGCGTTCTCGGTCACAGAGGGCGTAATGAGCTTTCCGTCGCGCACCATGAAGATGTTGCAGGTGGCGCCTTCAGCGACGTGTCCATTTTCGTTTAGAAAGATGGCTTCGTCGAAACCGGCCAGGCGTGCATCGTCACTGGCCAACGCGCTGTTCACATAGGCGCCGCAGATCTTGGCGCGCGCCGGAATCGCATTGTCCTCGATCCGACGCCAGGAGCTTACTCCGGCGTGCAGGCCTTTGTCGCTATGCAAATATTCGCCAAAGGGAAGTGCAACGATTGCAAAGGCATCCTGGTCATCGGTGCTGACACCCACGCGTTCGGCGGACTTGTAAGCCAGGGGTCGAACATAAACATTGGTGTGGAACGCATTGCGGCGCATCAGCTCGACCGTAATCGCGCAGAGTTCCGGCACCGTAGCTGGAACCTGAATGCGCAGAATGCCGCAGTTCTTTTTCCAGCGCTCGTAATGCTCGTGGGCGCGCAGGATAAACAGATCGTCGTCAGTGGGAACCCAGTGCGCGCGAATACCTTCAAAGACCCCGGTGCCGTAGTGCAGTGCGTGCGTAAGGATGTTGACCTGCGCATCGCGCAGAGGCATATATTTGCCATCGAAGTACACGATCAGATTTGGATCGGCAGTGGCTTTCATACCGCAACCTCTTTCGGGGTCCCCGGGAACAGGTCTTGGTCGATGGGGTGTTTGTGCGTTTCGCGATACAGTTCGCGCCCTCGCGCCAGGGCCCGTTCATCAAGCTGATACCAGCGCTCGGATTTGACCAGGCGATGGAGTGCCTCATCGATACTGGGCTGAGGCAGCGCACCTGAAATCTCAAGCAGCGCGCCAAGCATCACCATGTTTGCCGCGCGGGGATCACCCAGTTCATTGGCAGCTTGCGTGAAGTTCAGAGCCAGAACGTTCACATCTTCGCGTTCGCAATCATCCGGAAAAACGTCGCCGTTGTAGATCACCCATCCGCCTGTCTGCACACTCAAGTCAAACTTGCGCAGCGATGGCTCGTTCATGGCGATCAGGAAATTGGGCACCGTGACCAGAGGAGAATCGATGGGTTCGTTTGAAACGCGCACGTGGCAGTTTGAAGTTCCCGAGCGCATCTCCGGTCCGTACGATGGCAACCACGAGACTTCGAGTCCAGCATCGAGTCCAGCCTCGGCCAGCACTTCGCCGAGCAGGAGGACGCCTTGCCCACCAAACCCTGCAACGCGAACGTGAAGATCTACATGACTCGCTTCATTACTCGTTATTGGAATGTGCGGCAGATCCTCGTGCTCGATTCCAAGGATGGCGGGGATCTCTTCGAGACTTGGCGCGTGATTCGTTGCAACGCGCGGCTCGCGATCCTTGGTCCGATCGCAGACAACTCCAAGAGGATACGTCTTTTCCATGACGTCACGGACCCAATGCTGCGCCTCGACGGCAGACATCTTCCAGATCGTGGGGCAAGGCGAAAGAACTTCAATCATCGAGAATCCGAGTCCGCGCACCTGGTTCTCGACGGCGCGCTTCACGGCGCGTCCGGCCTGCGCGATCTGCTTGTTGTCGCCGAGGCCCACGCGCTCGATGTAGACAGGAGCATCGAGCGTCGCCAGGAGTTCGCTCATGCGGAGCGGGTAGCCTTCGTTAGCGGCGTTGCGACCAAAAGGCGTGGTCGTGCTCTTCTGGCCAAGTAGAGTTGTCGGCGCAGCCTGTCCACCCGTCATGCTGTAGATGGCGTTGTTAACAAATAGGACAGTGATGTTTTCGCCGCGATTGGCCGCGTGCAGAATCTCCGCAGCGCCTATCGCCGAAAGATCTCCGTCGCCTTGGTAACTGATGACGATACTGTGCGGGTGGCTGCGCTTTGCCGCCGTAGCAACCGCAGGCGCACGTCCATGCGCCGCCTGGATATTGCCGACATCGAAGTAGTTGTATGCGAATACGGAACAACCAACCGGGCTGATCAGCACGGTTTGATTCTGTATGCCGAGTTCATCTATTGCTTTGGCTAGCATCTTGTGCACAATGCCGTGTCCGCAACCGGGGCAATAGTGCGTCTGGTGTTGCAACTCTTCTTTGCGCGCGTAGGTTTCGTAGAAGACTTTCGCCTTCGAATGCACTACTTCGTAATCGGATTCCATGGCACTAGACATGGGCCATCTGCTCCTTCTCGGCGACAGCCAAAACAAACTTGAGAATGTCTTCGTGCGACGGCACATTACCGCCGACGCGACTTAGGAATTCCACGGGGCGTGCGCCGTTCAACGCGAGCCGAACGTCTTCGACCATCTGCCCGTTGCTCATCTCCACGACAACGAAGGAATGCGCTCGCTTGGCCAACCGCTGGAAATCCGCAGTAGGGAATGGGTAGAGAGTGATGGGCCGCAGTAATCCGACCTTAATGCCCATCGCCCGAGCTTCCGCGGTTACGGCCTTCAAGATGCGTCCCACAATGCCGTAACCAACAAGGACAAAGTCAGCGTCGTCGGTGAACCAGTGTTCGGCTCTCGTCTCGCGCAGTTCGGCCTGGCGATATTTCGCTTCAAGTGCGTGCATGTGCGACTCAAGGTCGTCGGCGCCCATATGCAGAGACGTGATCATGTTGGCGCGTGACTCAGAAGTTCCGGCCACGGCCCAGTCAGGCAGTTGCGGGGCTATCGCTTTTTCCGCGAACTCAACGGGCTCCATCATCTGGCCTACAAAACCGTCTGCAAGAATTACCACCGGATTGCGATAGCGGTCGGCAAGTTCGAACGCGAGTGCGGTAAGGTCGGCCATCTCCTGTGCGGAGTAAGGCGCGAGCACGATGGTGCGATAGTTTCCGTTGCCGCCGCCCTTCACCACCTGGTGATAGTCGCCCTGCTCTGAAGCGATGTTGCCAAGCCCCGGGCCACCGCGCGTGATATCGGCGATGACGCAAGGCAGTTCCGCGCCAGCCATGTAGCTGATGCCTTCCTGCATCAGGCTGATGCCAGGACCGCTCGATGCCGTCATGCAGCGAACGCCTGCCGAAGATGCGCCGTAGAGCATATTGATGGCCGCTACTTCGCTCTCCGCTTGTAGAAATACGCCGCCCACCTGCGGCATGTAGAGCGCGGCAGCCTCCGTAATTTCGCTGGCGGGAGTAATTGGATAACCATAGAAACCGCGGCAACCGGCGAGTATCGCGCTTCGCACAATCGCTTCATTGCCCTTCATCAATTGCTTGCGCATGCCAGGACCTCCTGTTGCTGCACGGCGACACCGTGGCGCAGACGCAGAACGGTAATCGCTCCGGGTTCGGGGCACGCCAGGAAGCAAATTCCGCAGCCCGTGCAGCCGGAGCCGTTATAAGTCGCGGTGCGATATCCGTAATGATTGAGCTGTTCGCTCAGATGGATTGCCTTGGGAGGGCACGCCTCGATGCATAGTCCGCATCCCTTGCATTCGTTTCCGTCTACGCGCAGCAGGCCCCGATCTCGCTTGCCTGTTCCGGTCTTTTCTGGGGATGTCATGATTCGCTCCTCATAGTGATGGCTGCCTCACGCGTACGCGGCTGTCTGGCTCTTCAGGTAATGCGCGCGCACCGCGAAATCCTGTAGTTCCTGCTGGAAACGGGGATCAGCAATCGCAATAAGCGCTTCGGAGCGTTCCCGCAGGGTTTTGCCGTGCAGATAAGCGACTCCATGTTCGGTCACAACGTAGTGCACGTCCGCACGTGACGTCACCACGCCCGCACCGGGTTCTAAAACCGGAACGATGCGGGATATCGCGCTGCGGCACGCTGTGGACAGCAAAGCGATGATCGGAACACCCCCGCGCGACCGTGCCGCCCCGCGAATGAAATCAAGTTGGCCGCCAAATCCGCTGTAGGGCTTGGTGCCGAGTGAGTCAGCGCAAACCTGGCCAGTCAGATCGATCTGCAACGCGGAGTTGATGGCGACCATGCGATCGTTCTGCGCGACCACGAATGGATCGTTGGTGTAGGAGATGGAACGGAACTCAAAGCTGGGATTCTCGTGGATGTAGTCAAAGAGCTTCTGGGTACCGAGAACGAATGCCGCTACTGCCTTGCCGCGATGCAGCGACTTTCGTGCTCCGTTGATGATGCCTGCTTCCATCAGATCGACTACACCGTCCGGGCACATTTCGGTATGAATGCCGAGATCGTGTTTGTCCTGGAGGCAATGCAGCACCGCTTCGGAGATGCCGCCTATTCCGGGCTGAAGTGTTGCGCCGTCGGGAATGAGCGTGGCGACGTTGCGACCCACCTTCATCTGCATCTCGCTGAATGGCTCGGTGGGCAATTCGAGGAGCTGCCGCGAGGTCTCGACAAAAGCGGAGATCTGGCTGACGTGAATTGACGTGTCTCCATGAGTCCGAGGCGCGCGATCATTCACCTCGGCAATGACCGTTTTGGCGCAGCGAGCCGCAGTCATCGTGCAGTCGACAGTCGTGCTCAGGCTTACGAATCCATGCGCATCCGGCGGAGACACCTGCATCAGTACTACATCGAGTGGCAAGGCTCCGCTTTCAAACAACCCTTCGATCTCGCTAAGGAATATTGGTGTGTAATCGGCGCGGCCTGCAGCTACGGCCTCGCGCACGTTGTCGCCAAGGAACAATCCGCGATGGCGAAAGTGGCCTTCGTATTCGGGTCTTGTATACGTAGCTTCGCCGAGAGTCTTCATGTGAACGAGTTCGACATCGAAGAGCTCCGCCGATCGCGCTACCAATGCATCGATCAGTGGCTTTGGTGTGCCGCAACTCGGCTGGATCCAGACGCGATCACCGGAGCGCACAAATTTGAGTGCCTGTGCGGCGCTCATGCGTCGTCCCCGGTATTCCTCCTGCCAGTTCACAATGTTTCGTCTCCGGGCCGTTTTACCTAACAACTTCAAGGCCTGCTTCAACTTCGGGTTTCAGAAGACATCCCCCAAAGCCCGGAATATGTTGCTCTCACCCACCGCGTTCGGACTGTGACCGCAGTCACCCATCAGCGACGGCGATTGCGGCCAGATTTTGGGTCTGAAGGGCCCTTTAAAAGGCTCGAAAAAGATGCCCGGAGAGAACGCAGAATGGGCTGCAGATTTGGTCCGAAACTCTGTCTTCAGCGACCTTCGCAAGTGGTTGAAGAGGCGTGACCTGCCATCATTCGAAGCGGAGGAATCAATCGCCTGGGTACAACCCGCGTTTATACGCTTCACATCTGACTTGCTTGTAAGAGATCTGCGTTGCACCAGGAGAGGAATATATGAAACTTACAGCAAACCGCCACACATTCCTGCTCAGCACGGCCGCCATTCTGGCCGGCGCGATGGTTGTTGCAGGCTGCAATAAGCCGGCCCACCCCGACGAAAAGTCAGCAGTCAGCGATTCACTTAAAAATAACAACCTGAGCGCGGTCAGCGTCTCGCAGGATCGAGACAAAGGCGTCATGACGCTCAAGGGAAACTTGGATTCCCAGGATCTAAAGAACCAGGCTGAAAACATCGCCAAGCAGGCGGCTCCGGACTATACAGTTGCCGACGAGATCGGTGTACGGCCTCCGGGAGCAAGTGAAGCAGGCTCGGTGGCTTCTAACCTCGACAGCGCAATTGAAGACAACTTCAAGGCGATGATCAAGGCTCACGCCAATCTCAACGATCAAAGCATCAGCGGTTCTGCCAAAAACGGCACCCTGGTGATTAAGGGATCGGTAAAGACGGCCAAGCAGAAGAAGGAAGCCGAAGACCTCGCCAAAAAGATCCCCAATGTCCAGCAGGTCGTCAACGAGATCGAAATCAAGACTGACAAGCATTCGACCACGAATTCGTAAGTAAAAACTCCTTATTGCTGCATAAGCAAAAGCCGAATGACGATAGATCTATATTTTGAGAAAGATCTATATTTCGATTAGCGCATCGCGAAGCCCCGTCAGCCAATGCCTGCCGGGGCTTCTTTACTTGATTTCCATTTCGAGACTAGAGCCATAAATTCCCCAACTGGAATCGAAGCGACCCACATGCCCTGAAAAATTGCCCGTCTTAACTTTCTTGGCGGTGACAATCGTGCTGAAGAGGGTCTGCCAGGCAGTGGGGGGCGTCAATGTTGCATCATTCCATTCGATTTTTACAGCCATTCTTTTCCGGAATCATGCTCGGTCTCATCGCAATGGTCTTGCACGAATGCGGCCATCTGGTGGTTGCCAAATCGCTTGATGTTCGGGTCAAACACGTTGGCTTGAGGTGGAACAAGGGTCTGTTCACGGTTCGGGAGCAGGGAACTGTCCATCAGAATCTTTTGATTGCGATGGCTGGACCTTTCGTAAACCTGCTGCTGGTTGCTTTCGGGCCCTGGTACCCGGTGTTTGGCCTGGCCAACCTCTGCTATGCGCTGGCTAACACGTTGCCCATCGAGGGATCGGATGGCTTCAGGATCGCGGATTGCTGGAGGAGAATCCGGCGCGGTGAATTCGTAAACTGGTAGAAGCGCGAGAAATCGTCGGACATGTTCGGTGATATCGCGAATTCTCGCGGTAACAATCTTCATGTTGCTCATTCATTTGTGATTTACGTCACCTCGAATAGGCCGTATGGGCAGACGGACATGATGGAAGTTGTACTTTTGTTACCACGATCGTGCGATGTCGCTTTGGAGATAAGTGGCTAGACTCTCATTCGTGGAGAACTTCTATGAGAGAGAACGTTCATAAAGACGTTTACCGATTCGCCTACGACGAGGCTTCTACGGAACTTCGCAAGATCCTGAGATCGTTTGAACAGTTGTGCGCCCAGAAGAACCGGGTGGAAAAGCTCATTGAAGTCCTCAAGCCCGAAGTCGGCCTGCCGGAAGCTGCGGATGACGGCAAACTCGTTAAGCGGACCACCCACCTGCCTTATTGCACGGTTGTCACGCGACTTACAGTCCTTTAGTAGTCCACCTCGCGATCCCCCCAAACGTCAGCCCGATACGACCCCAGACGTATCGAGCTGACGTTTTCATTTTTCTTACGCGCCCGAACCTTGGGTGCACCGTGAATGAGGCACAGCAGCGGAGGTTGCGCATTTGTTATCTGCCGATTTTTCCTATTTAAAATCAATTATTTAGCATTGCGCGTTCCCGAATCTGCTCCTCAGCGGAGTAATGGCGGTCGTTACTTTCGGGTAACCGATTGTATTTCTCACTCAGAATTGAGAAAATCCATGGCTACGGCTGGTTTCGGATCAGGGGGCCAGAATCGAGAACAGGGCTACCTCAGGCGACTTCACCCCCCGTTATCCCTGAAACCGTGGACCTATGGATACCAGAGTTTTTTGCGTCTATAACGTTGCAAGAGGAGCTTTTCTCAGTTCGAAGGTGACTGTCGCAGACGGCGAAAATCAGCCACTAACGATCTTGAAAGTGCTCGTCGGCGGTCTTGCGGTCGATTCGAAATCAGGACTTTGGCTATCCCCGTTACATGCGATCCCATCTGTACCGCGGCTTTTTCCTTTTGACCTTTTCTATCTGGATGATGAGCTTCGCGTAGTTGGTCTGATCGAATTCGTTCCCGGAGCCGAATTTCCGCCCTACCGTCGGGAGGTCACGAGCGCGCTGATCCTCCCCACGCAGTCGTTGCAATCCACGCAAACTGAGCTTGGCGACCATCTCCTAATCTGCCCCGCAGAGGAGATGGAAAGGCAGATCTCGGTGTTGCGATCATCTTTGCCTGTCCCCGCATCCCCTTTTGCAGGAGCACATCCGGGTCAATCCGTACCTCCGCGATCGGAGCCGGCACTGAACGTCGGGTCAGCCCTCAGGCAGGCCCCGTCGGTGAGGGCCAGTGCAGCGGTCGCCGTAGCCGAAGAATTATCGCAATCGACGATGACCGTGCCTTCTCCTGGTCTTTCGTTGGCGAACGAGCAGGTATCCACGTCGGCAATGAAGGCAGCCGATCTCCACGCCGATGTTGCCACACCTGCACCCCAACCGGAAAAGATCGACAGAGCAGGTGTTAGCAAAGACGCGGCAGAGGTGTCGAAAGATGTCATGGCCGCGATTGGGACCAAGCCAATTGCAAAGGTTGCTGTTGCGGAAGAGAGAACGAATGTCCGTTCAGCTGGTAAGGCCAGCAACGGGAAACCTCAGGTCGATCCGCCGGTTATCTCGATCACGGAAGTCATTCTTGAGAGACCTCGGACTGTCGAGCCGCCGACCATCGTTGGGGGGCATGGAGAAGTACTTCATGGAGATGTCGAGGATCTATTTTCAAACTGGATGGATGCTCCTACGCTGGCTTCAACGTGGAAGGAGCGTTCCGAGCCATTACGACAGCTGCTGAAATCTGCGATCGCGCACCCGGTCGTAGACACTCCCATTACAGAACCGAATGCGGCAGTAGCATCGCAGGATGTTGTGCCGGCATTGCCTGCCATATCACAGGCTGCAGTGGTATTACCGGATGTAAAGAGCGAATCTGCATCTTCCGCTTCTTCGATAGCGCAAGTTGAGCAAGTCGAAATCGACACTCAAATCAAGCCCGCCGAGATGGATGTGAAGGCGGAGCCAGACTTACGGCCGCTTCCATCGCCGCAAGCAAATGCAGAATCGGTTAAGGCAGAGACACAGCACGCGGCACCGCTTAATGCAGCACCCGAATCCTTCAAAGTGGAACCCGAATTCTCCAAAACGGGTTCTCTGCCAGTCGAACCCCCGTCGATTTCGACCCCCGTGCGAGTCTCTCTCCCACAGCCAGCGCAGGCGTCAACGTCTACGGTTGCCCAGTACGGATTGTGGCGTGCGAGCATGCCGACCGCGGTCCTTCCTGTCTCCCCTATGACGGAACCAGCCAAGGATACAGCCCGGACTGTACCAGGCGGTGCCTCAACGGAACTCTCAAAGACAGCGGGAAACCCGCCAAGCGGCAGAATTTCGAAAGCAAGCCCGGCTTCTTCCGCAACCGACTCGCCTGTCTCTGCTGCTCCCGCATCTCCAGCTGAAGCCGACGTGCAACGTTCGGTACAGCCCTTTTCGCGTTCTTCCGCAGACTTGGAACGTCTTCCACGCAAGCCATTGGTGGAGGCTGCGAAATCCCGTCCCGAAAAAACCACGGAAGCTGTGTCTAGAAGACCTCTCATCCCTGATAACTTTCTGTCGGCCGATGAGAAGCGTAAGCCCGTAAACAGGGTTGCAGCCTCGGCCACGTCGAACAAGAGTGCGGCCGAAGTACCTGTGCAGCCTTATATCGAACCAATCCAGGATACCCAGACTGCGTCGACAGCAGACGCTCTGGCTGCGGACGCAGTGGATGCCGTTCAACGGAAGCTGGGGATCGGACAAGCCGCCCCTGAATCCACCAAAAGCGTCGACAGGGCGGAGCCGGAGCCGGTCCAAAAGGCATCAGCCGAGTTCATGGAACCGGCGCGGGTTGCAGCAACGGACCTCATGATTGGGAATGATTCGCTTCATCGAAGCCATGGCGAGCTGTCACTGCCGGAAACGGATACCGGCGCGCACAATGAAACCGCAAAGGCACCCGCGCGGCATGTCAAGTTGAATGGACAAGCACCCGCAGCAGCTCGCACGTTTGCAGAGCGCTTCAAGCGCTGGCTAAACCCGACGGCCCCGGCGCACAGCGACCGGCGGAGGGCTCACAGGCGGTATGTGCCGGGGATGGTGGCTCATTACTATACCGGTGGAGCACCCAAGCCGCATGACATCGCAGATATCAGTATGACCGGCTTTTATCTGCTCACCGAAGATCGCTGGATGCCGGATACGATGATCCAGATGACCCTGCAGAAGCCTTGCGCTAAAGGCGAGCGAAAGCAATCCATTACGGTTCTGTCGAGGATCGTACGGCGCGGATCAGACGGCGTCGCTGCCCAGTTTGTGATGCCCGAAACCCTGGATCCGCATAGCCATGACGTTCAGCCATCGCAAACTACGGACAAATTCGCTCTCGCCCGATTTATCTGATACGTAAAAGCCTCCCGGCAGCTTCAATAATCTCAATCGTGTGCGATCACGATCCTGCAGAGTAGTCCCCCATCCGGGGGAGGCAATTCAACCTATTGGGTATATCGAGGGATTTTGACCCAATGTTAGGTTGAATATTCCAGAGACTTGTCTCGCTGTTTGCTACTGGTGTGCCTGAAAGGAATCTGCGACTATGTACGTACAACTTAGCCGTGCAAACGAGCAGCCGAATTCGACTCCCCGTTTGGCCGAGATTAAGGTGATTCACTCCTCGAACCCCACGTTGGAGAAAAGCATGACGGCTCCACGCCAAAAAGATCCCCTGATGAAGCGCCTGATGCGTTGGCTGGTTCCAGATCAGCGCGTAGCAAACCGACACACCATGCCGCCCGTTGTGGCCTATCTTGGGACACTGCGGTCGTCGAAACTGTACAAGATCGGCGACATCAGCGTTGCCGGCTTCTACATGGTTACTGAAGAGCGTTGGATTACCGGTACCGGATTTCCCGTGACTCTTGAGCGTGTCGATGAATATGCGCAGGGACAGACTTTAACCGTGTTTTCGACGGTGGCTAGAATCGGTGTGGACGGTGTCGGATTTTCGTTTCTGCAGCCTGCCGAAGAGAATGCTGGTGAGTCACAGGAGCCTTCACGGATGGATTTGACCAAGTTGGCGCAGTTCTTGAAGGGGCTTCCGTTGACTGAGCCGGGATCCGACAACCTGGAGCGAGCTTCCTAGCCAGGACAAAGAGAGTGCGGTGCGGATGTGCCGTAGACTCGGTGAAACATACTGGCGTCCGTTTCGCATCAATCGCGAAGCTCTGTCGGTGGTTGCCGATTGTCGGCATCAATTCTGTCTGCGGACCACCATCTCGAACGAAAATTTCAGTTCGTCTTTCACTTTCAAAGCGCCGCCGGCGACGGAGATCGGTTTGATGCCGTAGTCGGATTGATTCAGTGTGAATTCGCCGGAGGCGCGCAACATCTCATCAAATACGGCGATTCGCGCCGAGATAGCCTGGTTGCGGGTCACTCCATGAAAACTGAGAGTTCCGGTGAGTGCAGCGGAGAAGAGTGCGCTTTCGATGTGCGTGATCGAGACCGATGGGGCGTCATAGACGATGTCGGGGTATTTGGTTGGCTCCAGGACCTGCTCGTTCATCATCTTTTCGATATCCCTGCGATCCTTGTCGCTGACGTCATCCAGAACTCCCAGCGAGTTGGACTTCACGGATAATCGAAAACCGCTAGCCTGCGCCGATTCGGCGCTGAAGTCGACTGTGCCCGCGAAGGTGCGAATGCCGATTTTGGGGTTGTGACCCATAGCAGACAACATGCCAGCCGCAAAGGCCTGCACCGTAAAACGGCTGGACCTGGCATCGACAACGTAATGAAGAAGAGTGGCCTTGGCTGTTTCCATTTACTCGATCACGGATTCAGTTACATGGCACGAAGTTTGAAGTAACGCTCTACATCCGGGATCACGGCTGTCGCCAGATTCCCGACGCCGAATTGCGACATGTAACGACGAATCGTGGGATTAGAAAGAATCAATCCCGCTCCGAAGACCATGAGAGCAACGCCGCCCAGCATGTAAAGAGTGTCCTTCTCGTTTCCAGTTCCGTTTGCGGTTGATTCCATCAGATCCAATGACATTTGAGCTCTCCTTTTCCGTCTTACGATTCCTCAAGCGGATTCTCCACCTAGAAGTCTCCTGATGAGTGCTTCTGTCGTGCTCGCTGCTTCTTCAACTGCGGCCTCGACCGGTTTGCTGAGTCCCATGAAGCCTTCGTCGCCGCCTAGCGATTCCGGTTCGCAGCCGACCAGGAGCACTCGATTGAGCGTGCCATTCATTGCGGCGGCCATGCGCAGCACATTCAGTGGGTGCATGCTGTGCGCTTCGACGAGAGCGGATGGCGCGGCAGTGATCTCCTCCTGATCGGGCTCAACTACAGAAACAGTCCCTGGACTCTGCCCATGTGGAAATGCATCGATCAGGATGGTGGTTTCGTAATTGTCCTGTAGGGCGTAGGCGAGATCGAGGCCGCGAATGCCGAAGTCTGCCACACGCACCTGCGCAGGCAGGTTACGACTCATCAGGCGGCGTACGACTTCAACGCCGAACGCGTCGTCCCCGAGAAAGATGTTGCCGATGCCGGCAACGAGAATTGTGGGCCTGACGGCTTTCGCGGTTGTGGCATCTTCTCCAGGACTGTTGGGAGCCGCGCGAAGAGTTTCTATTTCGGCGGGAGTAAAGAAGAAGCGATGACCTGGCTGCCGCATCATTCCCAAATCGCGGCCTGGATCATCCTCGATGACTACGCAGATATGCTGCGCGCCTTCGTAGTCTTCTTCAATGCTTTCGATGATCGCGATCTGACCGCGCAATGCGATATCGAGAATGTCGCCGCCTTCTTTGGGACGTAGCCTGACGCGGTCGCCGACCCTTACCGGTACACCTTCGATTTCTACGTGATCCACGGTGGCGGTTTTGTCTTCGAGGAGATTCCATTCCCATTCGTTCACTGGATATTCTCCTTGATGGGGCTAAGGCCACGCAGGATGCCGTGCAACTTTGCAAATTGCTCTTCGGGCATTTGCTCAGTGCGCTCAAGTATGCGGCGGGTGCGATCGTCGGACTGGCGCATCTCGCGTTTCTCGTCGTCAGTGAGGGTAAGAATGCGCAGGGAAAGAATTTCGTCAATCTCAGTGGAGTCGAAGAGATTGCCGATGCTTTCCGGCGCGATCTGCGGATGGTCGTAAAGAATGATGGGCGACGACAACATCGCGTCCGCATTATCGGTGGCAAGCACGGGCCACGTCCCGAGGTTCTGACATTGTGCCACCTGATCTTCGAATCCAACGGGCGGTTCGAGCATGGAGAGGAATTCGCCGTTCTCGGTGCCGAGAATGGTGTGCGCCGAGACCATCGAATGGAGCAGGATCGCCTCCCGGGCGTCGAAGACGGAGGCCGGCTCGGAATCACAGATCGTGAGATTCTCAACTTGCACGCTGATCTTGACTACTTCATCGTGACTGCCGAGTGAACGAATTTCTACCGATCCGTTAAGGGCTTTCCATGAGCGAACAAGAGCGCCCACGGTTGTGCCCTGCTCATCGCGCAGATATTCAACGCTCTTCCCGCCGGGAAACGAGAACAGTAAGGGCGGCATCGTTGCGAAGTCAGCCGGGTCGAGATCGTCATAGCAAAGCTCGCGCTCTACGGCTTCCTGCCAGGGTTGGTAAACGTGGTCACGAATTTCAAGCCGGTCAACCGACTTGAGTTCCGGCAACGGCGTGTCGAACGGATCAGCAGTGAGCGAAATAACCTGTGCAACCGAGCGCTGCACGATCTGCAAGAAGCGAATCTTGACCGTGAGTCGCGTCGACGAATCCGTCTTCAGCAGACATTCAGTCTGCATGCTGCTTCGATCGGAACTCGCCTGATTGCACCACGACGGCGGATAGAGCACACCGAAGTTCCATCTCTGCTGGTTTTTGACCGAGGATGGCCGGTAGGGATAGAGCATGTACCCCTCATAGAGTACGGCTTCGGCAATCTTCTCGACCCCTTCCAGATTCACGAGTTCACCTCAATCTCTTCTTCGGTGCGGAGGCGGGCAAGGATCTGTTCGAGTGCTTGCTCCCAACTGAGCAGGCTGTGCTGCATCTTGTAGCGATATAGCCGCTCGAAGACATCCTTGTGCAGATTGATCCAAACGCTGTTGGGGTAGTAGGCGTCCATCATTTCGCGCCAGAGCTTCACTGGGAGTTTGTAACGCGCTTCTTGCTCCCACGAGATTGGCGCGACCTGCAGGGAACTGTCGGGAGGCGCGTAAAAGATGGTTCCGCTGAAGAGGAACAACAAGGGGATTTCGCCATCCGTAAGACCCGCGAAATATTTGGTAGCGGCAACGTTGAAATCGAAAGAGCAGGGAACCTGCATATCGACTACGGTTTCAGTTCCGGCAAACGTCGGAACCACCCAATTGACGTGCGTCCACAGCAGACTGCGCAAAGTCTGACTCCAGCGATCGGGTTGTCCGAAGAGGTCGAGCATCTGTTCCTGCTCGCCGGGCGTGTAGCGGCGACGCGTCACTTCGATTTGAATCTGACAACGCAGAGCGATGGTGTGAATCGCTTCATCTGGCACGGAGTTCGTGATCTGCAACTTGAACGCAAGCATCGGAACCGCGGCGAACGGAACGACGCTGGCGTTGTCAATTTTGAATGTGAGATCAGGCATTCACACCTCCGCGCATCACTTCGGATTTAGATCGAAGTTCCGCAAAGAAGCGGGCTACCTCGGTCCACACTTCGGTTCCGCCGGAGAGGCCTTTCCAATTCGTGCGAATCAGGCCGACGAGCTTGTAGCACTCATCGATCGGCGCGATGTAATACTCGGCATCTCTCAGTCCATGCGCGTGACCGACACGATTTACGAGCAGAGCTTCAATGTCCGGCTTGAGCAGACGCAGGACTGGGTTATTAGCAGCGATTTCTTCCCACGCATCAAGTGGCAGAAGCGATTCAACCGAGCCGGCGGGGCTTGGATACAGCGCAACGGTTCTGTTTTCAATACTGGACCGGAACAAGAAGGCCATGTTGATAGGAATCATCAGGCTTTCCCACTGGCCGTCGGTCATTTCGAAGCTGGCGAGATACTGGGGCGTGCGGGATACGCGCTTGAATTTTGATTTTTCAAGTCCATCAAAGAGCAAGGCACATGCATCACAGGCGCAGAGGATCTGGCGATTGGCGAGTTCAACCAGGTGGGGATGATCATGATGCAATCCGGCGCTGCAGAGCTCGCAATGTTCAACGGCTCGCGAAGCCGCACTGCGCGAACGGGTGAACTGGCGCAGAACGCCAAAGGCCTGCTCAAAGCCGAGCATGGATTCTTCAGGCATAGCAGGACCCTTTCTTTAGCGTTGTTCTCAATCGGCGCCATCCGTTCGGAGTGAGTGAGAATTTTGATTAGCCGTTAGAAGACTGTGTCCCATGAGACTTTCGAGAGCGACGAATCCTGAATTCACAGGCTCTTCCAGTCCGCGAATATCCAGAGAGGTCACATCCGGAGCGAGCTCGTAAATTCCCTCTTCCACGATGGCGCGCACATCTTTTGATGTGGAGCCGCAACTGTGTCCGCTTGACGTCGATGTCACACTGAGTTCCACTGCTCCTTCACACACGCGGATGAGATCGATGCTGTATGAAAGTTTTCGCAACCGAGGTCGTAGGCGCTCGATTGCTTTGTCGAGGCGCGTCTCTAAATCATCCGGATGCAGCGAATAGAGGAGTAGCAGACTGTTGGTGACGCTATCCTGCGCCAGCCTGTCGACGATTGCGGGGCCTGCGGCCTCGTTTTCAAAGATAATCTCCATCATTCTGTCGAGCCCCACACCATGCACGTCCATGAGAAGTTGCACGAGTTGTTTGCAAGCAATCTTCTGAGGGTTGTCGGGCATCTGATCGAACTGCGTGATCAACTGTCCGAGCTGTCGAACCTGTTCCTGAAATTCGGTGCCGTTCGCCACACGCCTCCTTTGAGCAATTGATCAGAAGTGAGAGGCCGGGCATTCACTGGCATTACTGCCACAAATGAATGGCCCCGGCTCCCTTCTGACTTTGACTCGGCCAACGATTTCAACGATGAACGTCAGACCCCACACCGAACATCGGGGAATGGTGGGTCTCCAATACTTTGCCGTTGCCAAGATACATGTGCACACCGCATGGGAGGCAAGGATCAAAGCTGCGCACTGCGCGCATGATATCGATGCCCTTGAATTTGTCCGGACCATTCTCCTCGAAGATTGGCGTATTCTGTACCGCATCCTCATACGGACCGGGAGTGCCATAGCAATCGCGTGGGTTGGCATTCCAAGGCGTAGGAGGATAAGGGTGATAGTTGGCGATCTTGTGGTCCTTTATCACGACGTGATGCGAAAGAACACCGCGCACTGCCTCGTGGAATCCGCAGCCGATAGCTTCTTCAGGGACCTTGAAGTCGTTCCATGTACGGGTGCGGCCGGCGTGCAACTCTGCCAGCGCCTGTTCGGCGAAGTAGAGTGCTGCCGCCGCTGCGTAGGCCTGGAAATAAGTGCGGGCGCGATCGCGTTCGATGGCATTGCTCCACTTGGGTATGTGCCATTCAAATTCGGTTTCTGGGAGAGAGACGGTCTTCGGCAAGTAGATTTTGACGCTGTGGCCGGTGGCCTTGATGTAGCCGATGTCAACGATGCCTGCAAGCGCCGTTGCCCAGAACCGTGCGATGGGGCCGCCGCCCGTGTCGAGCGCAAGGTAGTCACCCGTTCGCTTGTCGTACCACCGGGGAGACATGACCCAGGTGTATTTATCTTTGAAGTCGCGCTTCTGTGGCTTCGGGAAAGTGCTCTGATTCCACGGATGGCGCTGATCGACAGGGTTCCCGAGAGGATCCTTGGCCACGAAGGTCTGTGAGTTTTGCCAGTCATCGTAATAAGAGCTGCCGAGCAGGATGCGGATGTTGAGATTGATATCAACGAGGTCGTGGGTCACGAGTTGGCCGTCTACAACGACGCCTGGTGTGACGTACATAGCGCTACCCCACTCCGACATATTCTTGTAGGTATAGTCGCAGACGTCGGGATTGTTAAACGACCCCCAGCAGCCGAGGAGGATGCGACGGCGTCCTACTTCTTCGTAGCCGGGCATGGCTTCGTAGATGAAGTTGAAGAGATCGTCGTGGAGCGGCACGACCTTCTTCATGAACTCGACATACTTCATCAAGCGAACGATGTAGTCAGTGAAAAGCTGGACGGTGGGAACTGTGCCGACTCCACCCGGATACAGAGTCGAAGGATGGACGTGACGTCCTTCCATCAGGCAGAACATCTCACGCGTCATGCGGCTGACTTGCAAGGCTTCGATATAGAATGCGCCGGTGAAGGGATTGAGCGCCGTCATAATGTCGCCGATAGTTTTGAAACCATGCAGCTCGGCATGCGGTGACGCAGTCTTGGCTGCCTTCTCCCACACGCCGGGGTTGGTTTCTTTCACCATCTTTTCGCAGAAGTCGACGCCGACCAGATTGTCCTGGAAGATGTTGTGGTCAAACATGTATTCGGCGGCTTCACCAAGGTTGACGATCCACTCAGCCATGGCGGGGGGGCGGACACCGAAGGCCATGTTCTGCGCATAGGTCGCGCAAGTGGCGTGATTGTCGCCGCAGATGCCGCAGATGCGACTGGTGATGAAATGGGCGTCGCGCGGATCCTTGCCTTTCATGAAGATGCTGTATCCACGGAAGATAGAGGAGGTGCTGTGGCACTCTGCGACTTTGCGTTTGCCGAAATCGATTTTTGTGAAGATGCCGAGGCTGCCGACGATCCGCGTAATCGGATCCCAATTCATTTCTACTAACTGGCTCTTTCCAGCCTCTTGCTCCGAATGAGTAGCGGTAATCGTGCCCATCTTGATTTCTCCTTCTTTGCCGGGTTAGTAGGAACTGGACTTGTAGCCCGTAGTGAGTTCGGCGCGCGGATGCCGCCACTTGGGCTCTTTGTTGACAGTCGAATTCGTAATGCTGCGCAGAGCACGCATCGCCTTGCCGTAGGGACCTATCGACGAAGTGGACAGTTTCGCTCCGGGAGGCTCATCCATGAACGGCATGAACTTGTCGGGGAATCCAGGCATGGTGCAGCCAATGCAGATTCCTCCAACGTTAGGACAGCCGCCGATACCGGCCATCCAGCCCCGCTTCGGTACATTGCAATTTACGACAGGTCCCCAGCAGCCGAGCTTGACGATGCACTTGGGCGAGCCATAGCTGGTGGCAAAGTCACCCTGCTCGTAATACGCTGCGCGATCGCAGCCATCGTGTACGGTCTTGCCGAACAGCCACGTCGGCCGCAACTGCTCATCGAGAGGAATCATGGGCGCGAGGCCCGCAACTTGATACAGCAGGTAAAGCACTGTTTCCATGAAGTTATCCGGCTGAACGGGGCACCCAGGAACATTCACGATGGGTAGGCCCGCTTTCGATTTCCAGCCCCAACCAAGGTAGTCAGCCAGTCCCATGCAGCCGGTCGGATTGCCTTCCATGGCATGAATGCCGCCGTATGTGGCGCATGTGCCACAGGCGATAACGGCCAGTGCTTTGGGCGTGAGGCGATCGATCCATTCGTTGGTGGTGATCGGCTGTCCGGTGTGCGGATCGGTCCCCAGCCCTGCCCAGTAACCTTCCTTCTTGATCTTCTCGTTGGGGATGGAACCTTCAACAACCAGGACGAATGGATCAAGCCTGCCGGCCTCTGCTTCATACCAGAACTTCATGAAGTCATCGCCGCACTCGTAGGCGAGCACGGGATTATGCAGGTGAACTTTCGGTAATCCTGGAATTGCGCCGAGTAAAACATCTTCGATGCTTGGTTGCGTGGCCGCCGTGATGGAGACGGAATCTCCGTCGCAACCCAGACCGGCGGTGATCCACAATATGTGCAGTTCAGCCACAGCGGGTTTTTTCTGGGTGACTCGACCATAGGGTACAGCTTGTGCGGTCATGATCTGGGATCTCCTTTACGGATTCTGGCTGGCCTGCTTCTTTCACGCTGCCTAAGAACTGGGCGAACCAAGTGTGAGTTGGCTCGCACAACTTGCAAGAAAAAGGTCAGCGGCGACACACGCGAGTGAAACCCGGAAGACGGGAACGATCTCGCTTACGCATCGCCGCTGCAGAGAACTTAGCTTGGAGCCGACCTTTGTTAACTGTTCAAATCCAGCAATTCTGTCTCTCGATTTCGCCTAGTCAATACCGGCGCGGGGTTATCTCAAAAGACGAGGGGAAGATGCCTTCATCGAACACTGGCTATCCCACCAGACAGCGGGAAATAGTCGCAAGCGGGACCGGCCCTATTCTAACTTCATACTTTTCGCACTGGCTGGATAAGGGAAAACCCGATTTCGGTAGCTCCCAGTGAAGACGTTGGAGCAATGCCCTTTGGAAGGTGCAAATACTTATGATCGGAAAACATGTCGTCGCAAATCCTCCTGATAAAGTTCGCTTCTTGAAGAGTTCATCGAATACGAAATTATTCGCCGATCTTCCATTGAATTGCATGCTGAATCAGCTCTCGTCCGCTACGCAGGGCGAGCTTCTCTTTGATGTGAGCCTGGTAGGTTTCCACTGTTTTGATACTCAAGTGGAGTTCCTCGGCGATCTCCCGAGTGCCGCGGCCCTCGCCGATCAACCGAAAGACTTCCAGTTCGCGATCGGAGAGAGACGCGATGCGGGACTGGATCATGGAGGGAGCGCCGCCGATATACTGCTGCAGCATCTTGTTGGACATGCGCTCGCTGAGGTAGACCTCTCCGTTGAGAATGCGGCGCACGGCCACAAGCACTTTCTCGGTGGCCTCCTGCTTCATGATGTAGCCGTTGGCTCGGGCGCGGAGAGCACGCTCGGCGTATATTGCTTCATCGTGCATGGAGAGAACGAGAACAGGCAGATCAGGATTGGTGGCGCGGATATTCTTGAGGATATCGAGCCCATCAGGCCCATTTAGGGAGATGTCGAGGATCATGATGTCAGGGCGCAACTGCGCTATGGCATGCATTGCCGCCTGAGCCTCCTCAGCTTCGCCGCATACCTGCATGTCGTGCTGCTGATTGATCAGCAGCGCCAGGCCCTGCCGCATGAGCGGGTGATCGTCAACAACCAGCACAGTCTTCTTGCCGTACTGCGATCGGTCAAGGACAGAATTTGTCGTCATTGGCTTTTCCCTTTCCCTGCGCGGCTTCGATGGGGAACATGCAGATGACACAGGTGCCGTGAGGCAGATTTGGGCGAATCTCCAACCTTCCGCCGATCATGCCCGCCCTGTAGCTCATGATGTGCAGGCCCATTCCGGGGGTCGACGCTCGATCTTCTGCGATGCCTGTGCCGTCATCGCGGATGATCAGTTTGCCCCATCCGCCTTCCGCGGTCAGGCTGATTATGATGCCAGAGACGTGTCCGTGCTTGATGGCGTTGTTCACCGCCTCCTGCGCAATGTGATACAGATGCGTGGCCATGGCATCATCGTGAATGAGCACGTCGGTCGCACACTCAAAGCCGCAGGAGATTCCGAACAGATCTTCCACTTCGCCCGCCCGGAGTTGGAGTGCCGACATCAGTCCCTGTGAATCCGAGACAACCGGAAGAAGGCCACGCGCCAGCTCGCGCGTTTTATGGATCGCTTCGTTCACCAGCTTTACGATCTTCGCGGCGTCGGCTGTGTCCGGAAGCTGTTTCTCGGCGAGCTTTGCTTCATGGGCTTTGGCCATGAACGCGATGCCTGTTAGATGTTGGCCTAGTCCATCATGCAGATCCTGACCGATGCGCCGCTGCTCGCGCGCACTGATCTCCAACAGCGCTCTCTCCAGTTGTTCGCGTTCGGTGATATCGATACCGGTGGCGATGATGTACCGAGGTATCCCATCATCGCTGCCAGGCAACATCGAGCAAGACCAGGCGATCAGACGATTCGTATTGTGTCGCGTCACCCAGTGACTCTGAAAATCCTGGGGAAGCAGGTCCCCGCTTAATTGCAGAAGCACGGACCTTGCGCGTTCCGCCTCTTCTTCTTGTTGGAAGAACTCCCACAGGCGCCTGCCGCGTACCTCGTCCAGTGCATATGCGGTGGTTAGCTCGCATGCTCGATTGAAGCGCACGATGCGTCCATCGAGGTCGAGGACAGTCACGAGCGCACCGACCGTATCGAGAATTGCGGACACAGTGTTGCGTTCCTGTTGCAGGGCGCGTTCAGTGTCTTTCAAATCCGTGATATCGATCGCCACGCCATGAATGAACCACGGTGAACCGTCAGGACGGCGCACCATACGCGCATCGCAGTGGAACCATACAACGCGACCGTCGCGCGCCATGACACGATAAGAGGAGCGCAGCGGCTTGCCGGAGAGAAACATTCCGGCAGCCTCAAGGCTCCAGCGTTGCTTGTCGTCGGGATGGATGCGTGCGTACCATCGCACCGGATCTTCAAGCCACTCTTCGCGCGAATAACCGAGTGCTGCCTCAATCTCAGGACTGACGAATGCCTCGCTCACGCCACGATCGAGGTACGCCATGAAAACCACGGCTGGGATCTGTTCAAGAAGCGCGCGGTATTTGGCTTCGAGATTCGACGCGTCGGACTGATCGGATGGCGATAGATCGTTGACCGCCGCATTGCCCGGCGCAGCGAATACGCTCGCCAGTTCGAGTAGAAGAGCCTCAGCTGCGCCCAGATCCGGTATCACGGGAACACTACCCCACTCGGCCTCGCGTTGAGAGGGCCGGTCTTCCCATTCGGTTTGCGCCAGCAATGCCATTCATCACTCCGGTGTAAGGCTTGCTTACAAATCTTCAGGTTGGATGTCAGTCGGACTTGCCGGGGACAGATTGCCGTTGACGCCAGCTTGGAACTTTGTTCAGAGATGCCTGGGTAAATTTGCGTAAAGCATGGATAGCGCGCCCATAGGTTTCGACGGCGGCCGATGATAGGAGTGAACCGGGTGGTTGATTCATGAACGGCATAAATTTGTCTGGGAAGCCAGGCATGGTGCAGCCAATACAGATTCCGCCAACATTGGGACAGCCGCCAATCCCGCCCATCCACCCGCGCTTGCCTACATTGCATTGCACGACTGGTCCCCAACAACCCAGTTTTACGATGCAAAGCGGTGACCCGTACTCCTCGGCAAACTGAGCCTGTTCGTAATATCCGCCGCGATCGCACCCCTCGTGCACTGTGCTACCGAAAAGCCAGGTGGGTCTAAGCGCGCTGTCGAGAGGGATCATCGGCGACCGTCCAGCAGCCATGTACAACAGGTAGAGAAGCGTCTCCATGAAGTTGTCAGGCTGCACGGGACATCCGGGAACGCAGACGATCGGGATTTTCGCTTTTGACTGCCATTGCCACCCGAGATAGTCGGGCAGGCCCATGCAGCCGGTGGGATTGCCCTCCATCGCATGGATGCCGCCATAAGTCGCACAGGTTCCCACCGCAATTACCGCCCAGGCATGCGGCGCGAGGCGGTCGATCCACGCACAGGTGGTTATGGGCTGGCCGGTTGCAGCGTCAGTGCCGAGCGATGCCCAATAGCCCTCTTGCTTATTGTTTTCGTTGGGGATGGAACCTTCAACAACAAGGATGAAGGGATCGACGCCGCCATCGGCAGCCAGGTGAAATCGACGCAGAAACTCATCCCCATTTTCAAAAGAGAGGAATGGGTTGTGGAAGTTGACCTTGGGTATCCATGGAATACCACCCCGGATGACGTCCTCAATGCTAGGCTGCGTCGCAGCCGTCATGGCGATAGTGTCACCATCGCATCCGAGCCCTGCGGTAATCCATAGAACATCGATCTCCGCAATTGGCGGAGTCGAATGGGCCGAGCTTGCCACAGGACCTCCCGTGCCGGCGCCCACCAGGGGAAGTGGCGCACGAAATATCTTCCTCCTGAAAGAGGACTTAGGCAAGAGATTGCGCTTCTTTTCCCGAGCGAGTCTTGTCGCAATCCGGGAAAGCTGGAGGGTGTAGCGAATGGGATGGATTTGAGCTTAGAGTGCGCTTCTATACTGATATGCGTCGAGTAGCGGCAAACCGGATCAATTCCAAGGCGTACAGCCAAGCCTAAGCATCCAGAAACGCAGATTCGCCTCGCACACACTAGGAATGCGAGGCGAACACTTCAAGTAGATGGGAATCCTCCGCGTCTTTCACTCAGTTTGCATGCAGGCTTCTAAACTGTCGAAGTTCTGCCGCGCAGAAAGTGAAACACAAAGGAGACTAACGCCAACACCAATAAGATATGGATGAGAAAACCCGCCGTATGGAACATTACGAATCCACCCAGCCACAGTAGAACCAACACAATTCCTATCCCTAAAAACATTGTTTCCTCCTTATTTACATCTCTAATTTGTCGGAATTCGTCCGACCGCGGAAGCATGGGGGCAGCTATCTCAAAGTTTGAGACATGCTCTGCCGCTTAGGTTGTCTGCCTTCAACTTCTTAGGGTGTTCATCTGTAACACCGGCTGATCTATTCCGGTGCTGTAGGCAACCTGTTTTGCTGTTTCTCGGGCGAATCTGTAACGAATCTGCATACTCGTGGCTTTAATCCTTTAAATGGATAAAGCAGGAAAGTTAAGTAGACCCAATTTTGTCCGCGCTCGGTTTCTGGGCCTTGTCCTTCTAACGCTCGTAGACGGCATCGCCGCTACGGGGCAAGGTGCACTCAAGCTCCGAGACGCCATTGAAACAGCCTTGGGCAAAAGCCCTGACGCTGCAATCGCACGAGCTGGCAATCGGGAAGCCGACGCGGGGGCTGTTCTGTCTCGCACCGCGCTGCTGCCGCAACTGAGCTTTATTGAAGACATCTCCCGCGGAAACGATCCCGTGTATGTTTTCGGCTCGCGGCTGAGGCAAAGGCAGTTCACGCAAGCAGACTTTGCGATCGATGCTCTAAATCATCCAGATCCGCTTGGCGATTTCTCGACGCGGCTGTCCGGTTCGTGGGTGGCCTTCGATTCATTTAAGACACAGAGAGAGATTCGTCGTGCCGACAGCTTGAAGCAGAGTGCTCAATTGTCGGGCAAGGCAGTCGATCAGCAGATTGTCTTCCGCGTCGTGACGGCATACCAATCGGTGCTCTTCGCTCAGCGAGAGGTCGACGTAGCCGAGCACGAGCAGGAGACGGCGGCGGCGCTGCTGACTTCAGTCGACGACCACGTAAAGGCTGGCCTTGCGGTCGAGTCCGATCGCATGTCGGCACAGGTGAATGGAGCCGCCCGCAAACAAGAGTTGATTGCGGCACAGGGTGATCTGGAACTGGCGTGGGCCCAACTGCGAGAAGCGATGGGTGTAGCGGATCTGCAAGCTTCAGATCTAAAACCGATCGAACCGCACACATTCCCGCAGCTTCCGTTGGAACAGGAAATCGAAACAGCATCCAAGTCGCGCCCGGATATTTCCGCCCTCGCCCTAGCGCGGTCAGCACAGGCATCCGCGGTGGGAGCGGCACGATCGGAATTCGGTCCGCGCATAAGCACCTACGGAAATTGGGAAGAGGACCGCGGTTCGCTGGGTGCGTCAGGAGGCAGCAACTGGGTAGCGGGGGTGCAGATCAGCATCGACATTTTGCCTTTAGGCAAGCGCGCTCAGGTTGCAAGAGAAACTGCCGCTCAACAACGAATTGAGGCGCAGTTCGCAGCTTCCCAATTGCATGTGCGCCTTGAAGTGAACCAGGCACATATCCATCGCCAGACCGCGGCCCTGTCCCTTGAGACTGCGCAGGTCGCGGTGGATCAAGCGACAGAAAGTCTGCGCATCGTCAGGAATCGCTACGGCGCCGGGCTTGCCACGATTACCGATCTGCTGCGAGCAGAGGATGCGGAGCGGCAGAGCCAATCCAATTACTGGCATGCGGTCTATGGAAACACCATGGCATATGCCGAACTTCTATACGCGACAGGGACACTGACGCCCGATGCTGCGGAGGAATTGCAATGAAGAATCTTGTATCGGGTTTCCTGATGGTTTTCTCCGCAATGCTGCTGGCCGGCTGCGATGGAGCGAACTCTACGCCTGTATCACCTGTACAGACCGTGAACGCACGTGTTGTCGAGAGTCAACAGCGGCAGGTGCCCCAGATGATCCAATCGACCGGCACCATCCATGCTCGGGAAACCGCAATCATATCCGCGCAGATCATGGGCCGCATCCAGCAGGTTCTGGTACGCGAAGGGGACGAGGTGCGCGCCGGGCAATCTCTGGTCATACTCGATGACGCGTCGATGCGTGCGTCCGCGGATCAGGCGCAGGCAGGCGAGCAGGCCGCCAGGAGCCAAATCACCGCGGCTGAAACCGACGCCAAGCTCGCTGCCAGCACGCTGGAACGCTATCGCCAGCTTGAAGTGCAGAAGAGCGTAAGCCCGCAGGAGATGGATGAAGTAACGCGCCGCGCAGAAGCTGCAACCGCAAGACTCGAAGCTGTGCGAGCGCAATCGGATGCTGCGAGGGCCCAGGTGGCCGGCGCGCACACGATGCTGGGCTACACGCGAATCGTTGCGCCATTCGCCGGAGTGGTGACCGCACGCATGGCCGATCCAGGGACAATGGCCGCACCCGGGGTGTCCCTGCTGCAGATCGATCAGGCCGGAGTTGTGCAGCTTCAGGTCACAGTGGACGAGTCCCTGATCGCTGCCATTCGCAAGGGGATGAAAGTCCAGGTCGCAGGCAATAGTGCTGACTCCTCAACGATCGACGGTACGGTTGCGGAGATTATGCCCGCCGCCGATCCGGCTAGTCACAGCTTTCTGATCAAGATTGATCTGCCGCCCTCAAACCACCTACGCGCGGGCATGTATGCAACTGCGTCGTTTAACAACGGCGTTCGGCAGGCGATTGTTGTCCCCCGAACAGCCATTGTGAATCGCGGTTCACTCATTTGTGGATACGTTCTGGACAGCCAGGGAATCGCACAACTTAGAACCCTCACGCTGGGTGCAGAGCAAGCTGATTTCGTTGAAGTTCTCTCAGGGCTCTCTTCTGGAGAAAAGCTTGTCGATGGTCCCGAAGATCGCGACCTTGCCGGCAAACGCGTCGAGGTTCAACCATGAAGCAGGACCTTGGAATCGCCGGGCGACTGGCACACAGCTTTCTCAATTCCAAACTGACGCCGCTGTTCGTCGCTGCGTCGCTGGCTGTCGGAATTTTTTCGGTTGTCATCATCCCCCGCGAAGAAGAACCGCAGATTCTCGTACCAATGCTCGACATCACCACCGCCATGCCGGGCGCCTCACCGACAGAGGTTGAAGAACGCGTCACTCTACCCATCGAAAATCTCGTCCATCAGATCAGTGGTGTCGAGTATGTTTACTCAACGTCGAGCCCCGGGCAGAGCTTGGTCATCGTGCGGTTCCTGGTCGGTACTCCGCAGGAAGATGCGCTGATCAAGGTTTACAGCAAGCTCTATTCCAACTTCGACCGCATGACTCCCGGCGTTTCCCAGCCGATCATCAAGGCCCGTTCGATTGATGATGTTCCTATTCTTGCCCTCACGCTTTGGGGCGCGCACTATAACGGGTATCAACTTCGCAGTTTCGCGGCAGAGATCCAGCACAATATCGCGCAGATTTCCGATGTGTCAGAGACGGTGATCATCGGCGGTCTTCCGCGCACCATGCGGGTTGTTCTCAGCACCGGAAAACTGAATGCGTACGGATTGTCCGCGATGGCCATCGTCAGCCGTTTGCAGGGCGCCAACGCCACCGTGCAGGCAGGAAGATTTGCCGAAAATAATCAGGAGGTTCGCGTCGAGGCCGGGAACCTTTTTTCAAGCCAGGCAGATCTCGAAAGTGTAGTTGTCGGTGTCGTTCGTGGGCATCCGGTTTATCTTCGCGATGTTGCGGAAAAGATCGTTGATGGCGCGGCGGAACCTTCGGATTATGTGGTTTTCGGCACTACGAATGCTGCCGCAACGGGAGTTCAGGGGGCGCGCCAATATCCCGCAGTCACCGTAACCGTGGCCAAGCGCAAAGGCACCAACGCAACTGAAATCTCAAATGCTGTTCTCAAGCGCGTTCATGAAATGCAGGGCGTCATCATCCCTGCCGATGTGACCGTGACCACTACGCGCAATTATGGAGAGACAGCCAAAAACAAATCAGATGAGTTGCTAGAGCACTTGCTGCTGGCGACTCTATCGGTCACTTTTCTGGTTGCCTTGTTTTTAGGATGGCGCGAGTCTGGAGTGGTGCTGCTCGCGATTCCGGTCACGCTCGCGCTCACCATGTCGGTGTTTTATTTGTTGGGTTACACCATCAATCGGGTCACCTTGTTTGCCTTGATCTTCAGCATCGGCATTCTTGTGGACGACGCAATCGTGGTGGTCGAGAACATGGTGCGTCACTTCCGACTGCCTGAAAATCACGGTCGCCCGCTGAGCCAGATTGCAGTTGAAGCCGTAGCTGAAGTTGGCAATCCCACAATTCTCGCGACGTTTGCCGTAATTGCCGCTGTTCTTCCCATGGCCTTTGTTCGTGGCCTGATGGGGCCGTATATGCGTCCCATTCCTGTGGGTGCCTCGGCCGCAATGCTCTTTTCTCTGCTTGTCGCCTTTGTAGTTTCGCCGTGGGCCGCTCTCCGCTTGCTCGGAAAGCATCTCGAAGGTGCCAAACTGTTGGAACCGGACACTGAGAATTGGCGCACACGTCTATATCGCCGCATCATGACGCCGTTGATCCACTCCACGCATAATCGTGCTCTGTTCTTCGCTGGAGTGCTATTGCTTTTTCTGATTTCGGTCGCCCTTGTGCCGCTGGGTTTGGTGCGCGTAAAGATGTTGCCATTCGACAACAAGAGCGAACTACAGGTGGTCATCAACATGCCTGACGGGACGCCGCTGGAGCAGACTGCGAGAGTAGCCCAAGTTTTGGGTGACAAACTCGGCCAGCAGCCCGAGGTTCTGAACTACCAGACGTATACAGGAACGTCGGGCCCTTACAACTTCAACGGACTGGTGCGCCACTACTACATGCGCCGTCAGCCCAACCAGGCCGATATCCAGGTCAACTTGCTGCCCGCAAACCAGCGCAGCCTACAAAGCCATGCCATCGCTAAAAAACTTCGGCCTCTGCTCGACGAAATCGGAAATGCTTACGGCGCGCGCATTCAGGTGAGCGAAGTTCCTCCTGGGCCGCCAGTAGTACAAACTTTGGTCGCGGAAGTCTACGGTCCTGACCTTGCAGGACAAACTCAAGTTGCGCAGCAGATCAAGGCGATCTTCCAGCACACGCCGGGAGTCGTCGACACAGACTGGTATGTCGAAGACGCTCAGCCAAGATTGGTGATGCATGTGAACGAGAGCAAAGCCGCCCAGCACGGCATTGCGGTTTCCGACGTTGCGCACGCATTGGCGCTTGCCATCTCCGGAGCACAGGTCGGTCTGCTCCATGATCAACTCTCCCGCGAACCGATACCTGCAATCGTCGAACTTGACCGCGCAGAACGTTCGTCTGAGCAAGCCCTCGAAAACATTCGTTTGCCCGGAGCCGATGGCGGCATGATCTCTTTACGTGAGCTGGTCGTAGTCGAACGCAAAACCATTGAGCCCAGCATCTATCACAAGAACCTGCGCCGCGTGGTGTACGTAACCGGCGACGTGGCCGGTCAGGAGGAGAGTCCGGTCTACGCGATTGGCAAGATGAACAAAGATCTTGATCGCCTCATTCTTCCGGCCGGATACATGCTCGCGCGGTATAACTCCGCGATGCCTGATTCCACGGATCATTACTCAATGAAGTGGGATGGCGAATGGCATATCACAATCGAGGTGTTTCGCGATATGGGTCTCGCGTTTGCCGCAGTGCTCATTCTTATTTACGTACTGGTCGTAGGCTGGTTCCGTTCCTTCCTCGTTCCGCTCATCATCATGGCGCCGATTCCTCTCACTCTCGTCGGAATCATGCCAGCCCACGCGATGCTGGGCGCATTCTTCACCGCTACTTCGATGATCGGATTCATCGCCGGTGCCGGCATCATCGTGCGTAATTCAATCATTCTCGTTGACTTCATTGAACTCAGAATCCGTGAAGGAATGCCGCTGGCCGAAGCCGTCATCGATGCGGGAGCTACCCGATTTCGTCCCATGCTGCTTACTGCGGCCGCCGTTGTCGTCGGTGCCAGCGTCATACTCACCGACCCAATTTTTCAAGGTCTTGCTTTGTCGTTGATTGCGGGAGCGGTCGCTTCGACCTTTCTTTCGTGGCCGACCATTCCAGTTCTCTATTACATGCTGAACTCTGGTCATCAATCGAAGTCGGTATCTAATTCAGAAATTGAAAAAGGAGCATTCACATCATGAACGTTGAACGCGGTGTGCGCCTCATGGCAGGTGTTATGGTTTTACTCTCGCTTGTGCTTGCGCATTTCTTTTCTCTCTATTGGCTTTGGTTGACGGTATTTGTAGGGCTCAACCTGTTGCAGTCGGCATTCACGAATTGGTGCCCCGCAATGAATATGCTGCGCTCCATAGGACTGAAGGGCTGATAGAGATGAGTCGACCGATGACTACGCGCACGCCGGCGCCGACGTCAGAACCTGGGGGCAATCACAGCGACCGTCTCAAGGATGAAGTCTATCGTCAGATGTTTCGACTGGAGGCAAATCGCCCCGGTGCCGATCTGGGCCTTGCGCTTGCACTGCTGCGTGCGTGGCTCGCTTCCAGTTCGGCGCCCCACACGCGTGAGTCAAATCAGTGGCTAAAGAAGATTTGCCCAATCTGCATTGCCATGATCGAGTCCAGTATTCGATGACGGAAAGATATACTGATCGTGTTCCGGAAAGCCTCAGCATATGCGCCCCGAATTAATCCAGGCGACGGATTTGCTGCGTCGCAATACCCCTGAATCCGTCGAAGAAGCTATAGGTCTGCTCCAGAACACGGTCTATTCCTTCAGTATGAAAGTCTGCGGACATCCTGAAGATGCCGAAGACACCATGCAGGAGGTGCTATCCCGCTCGCTTCCGCACCTTGCAAAAATTCAAGATCCACAAGCTCTCGCAGTCTGGCTCTATACCGTGACGAGAAACCGCTGCTGGCGCATGCGTCGCAAGCCGGCTCATGCTCCTCGACAGACAGCTTCGCTCGATGAATTGATGCCGGATGACGCGGAGCTGGGACGCTTGTTGCAAGATGCAGCAGAAGGACCTGAAGACAACCTGCTTCACGCCGAGCAACACCATCTGTTGCATCAGGCAATCTTGAAGATTCCAGCCCAATTGCGCATCGTTCTCGTTCTCTACGATATGGAAGAGTTGACCACGGAACAGGTTGCCCAGGTTCTCGCCTTGCAACCCGGAACGGTTAGGGTCCGCCTGCATCGCGCCCGTTTATGGGTCCGCAAAGAGATGAGCAAGATGCTGGATCGCGCATCAACTTCAACTGAGGACACTAAGACAATTGAAAAAAAGTCCAAGAGGGCCGCAGTCAAAAGCGAAAGGCGTCCCGCCGAGTGTCGCGATTTGTTTTCGAATCTCTCCGAGTACATGGACCGTCGAACTGATCCCGTCACATGCGAACAAATGCGCGAACATATTGAAGCGTGTCCTGCGTGCATTGCTTTCCTTCGGGATTTGCGCGCCGCCATTGACCGCTGCCGCTCGCTTGAGCTTGAATGTGACTCCGCGGTAGCCCCGCGGCTCCGCGCCATCCTCACGCAGGAATATCTAAGAATGCTGGGCACGCAGCCCACCCAGGCGAGCTAGTCCATTCGCTTGAGAAGCTTTAAGAGCATCCTGTTGGCTTTTAGTCCTCGTTGTCACTTTTGATTTGCGGTCTGCAGGGTTAGCTGGCCCGAGTCAATGGTCTGCCCGGAGCGAGCGATGGTTTGGAAATACATCTGATCGCCGTCGACTTCGACCAGCATGAAACTACGGTCGGTGTCGAGCTTGACCAAGTCAAGATCGCACGAGCTTCGAATGTTGTGGTATCTAAGCTCTCCTGACTCACCTTCAAGGAAGAAGTAGATGCCCTGTTGCGGTTTCAAATGCTCATACACGTGCTCGTGGCCACTCCACACAGCGTTGACGCCGTATTTGGTAAATAGCGGCATGAGTTGGTTGCGAAGGTCGATATCGGGACCATGGAACTTTGCACACGTGAATAACGGGTGATGGAAGTAGGCTATCTTCCATTTGGCGTTGGAGCTCTTCAGCTTGTCTTCAAGCCATGAGAGCTGCTGAGGAGTCATGTAGTTGCTGTCGAGCACGAAGAACTGAACATTCTTTTTCTGGAAGGTGTAGTAGCGATTGCCGCCCATGCTGTAGGGCTTGTAATTAATTTCGAGCTGCGGGTCATCGTGATTTCCCAGAGATGCGTAGAATTTCACGTTCTCATCGAGCAGTATCTTGTACGGCTCTTCGAACTTCACCTGGAAGTCGCGAGGAGAGTGACCGCCGTAGATGTTGTCGCCATCCATGGTAACGAAATCAAATTTGACCACTGACCAGTAGCGCTGCATCTGGTTGGCAACTTCGAGTTCAGGGCGCTCACCCGTGCCGTTGTCGCCTATCACCGCCCAGCGCACTGAGCCGTCTTTTAAAGGCAGACGAATATCGGGCTTGGCTTCAGGTTGAGCTGGAGGCGTCTCGTCGCCGGGCAATCCCGGGTAAAAGGCAAGAAGAAGAGGCAGAAACAAAAGTTGTGTGTAACGCATCGGAGTGTGAACCTTTTCATTGAGGAAGCGCATTCGGTAAGAAATCGACGACCATGTTGGCGCTCGAGTCTCGCAGCGCCAATGTAGTTCCAGCGATGCAATAGTCCATCCCTTTCGGCAGGGTAGGAAGGACCTTCAAAACGGTTGGCGGAACGGTTTGAATCGGCTGACCGTTTCGGTTAGGGAATTCGTCGTTGACGCGGAAGGCAGCAGGAGCACCGGGCTCAGCGTGATTCAGGCTGGATTTTATCTTCGCGCTACCAGGACCGTTCAAGACATTGGCGAGCAGTTTGCGAAATACCTTCGCTGCTTCTGGCGTAAATAGATCCCCTTGCTTCGCATTTGCGCGCGACTGCTGCACGGCATCGCGAAGTTGCTTGCGTTCCTGCTCCAGCTTGGCTACGTCCGATGTCGGCTTCATCTTGTCAGCGGCGAGAGAGTGCTCTTTGCTGATGTAGTCCCTGGCCTGTTTGCTGAAATCCGAGAGGATCTTTTGATCGGAAGAAGAGATTGACGAGGTTTGCGCAGGAACAGTCTCTATGTGCATGGTCGCGAGTATCGCCAGGGCGATGGAGATTTGAAGACCGAAGCGAACGCGTCTAAACATTGGTAGTCTCCTGCGTGCCTACTTGTCTTTTTCAGCTGTTTTCCCGGTATCGTCGGTCGCAGAGGACGCGACGATATTTTTAAGCGCATCCTGAACGGCTCCCTGCACCTCGTCGTGAAAGGCCTCCCGCACAGTCTGCGCGACTTCTTCGGGCTCGAACGGTGTTGAATCCTTGGTGTCGATAACCTTGTCAAGAACCTGCTCAAGAACGGGCTTAATGCTGATTTGCCGTGCAACTTCCTTCGCTACCTTTTTTGCGGGTACAACGATTGCTGAAGCGAGTTTTGTGTCCTCAATGACAGGTTCGGAACGTTTCCAGTCCTTCTCAAAGATCGCTTCCATCTCCTTGACGGTTTTCTTGTCGCGGAAGATTAGCCCGATCTCGCGTCGCGCCTCGAGCTCCAGCTTGCGCAGGCTCTGGCTGCCAAGGAAGGCGGAGTTGCCATCGCGGAGAATGGCGCGGAGGTGCAATCGCGAAGGAAGGCGGCGCACCGAGATATTGCCACCCTTGGCAGAGGCGCGAGAGAGAACACGTACTTCTGCGCCACTTGAAATTTTCTTCTGCAACAGTTTGAGGAAGTCGCGGTCGCTGATCTTCATCTCGTAGATCAGCAACTTCTTTTTGGTGCCGGCAATGAAGTTGGTAAGCTGCTTGCGCGCGTTCACCGGACTAACGACAAGATCGCCTTTTACATTCTTATAGGGCCGCCGCTTGGAGTCGCTCTCGAAGAGACGAATAGCCTCTTTAACGACGCTTTTCTTTGAGGTGACGATGCCCAGCGAACGGCTGAGATCGATGTCCATGTGAGTGAAGTTGAATCCGAGCAAGTAGAGCATCTTGTCATCGATGATGAACATTTTGCCGTGATAGCGGACAAGATCGTCAGCAGTGCGAGTAACAGTAACGCCTTCGGCCAGAAGCCGCATCTCGAGGCGGCGAAGGTTCTTCTCTTCGCCTTGGTTGGTATGCGCGATCAGCGCCTGAACGGTGACGCCGCGGTTGACGGCGGCGACGAGCGCTTTTTCAATTTCGACACGATCAAAGCGAAAGATGAGAATTCGGATAATCTTTTTGGCTTTTCGCAGAGCGTCGAGGATGGGTTTAATTCCGTTATCCGGCTGAAGGAGCAGCTTCACGCGGTCTCTCCTGGGATGCTGCAACAGATTCTTATTACTGGAGATGCAATTTGCCCCCGGGAGGATGTTCCGATGCTGCTGAGCACCCCAAAGGCCGTTCAGTTGCTTCTAAGTGTGCAGCGTAGTTGCAGCAAGAGGAGAAAGAATGAAGTGCAACCACGGTGTCTGGATTGGAATCACGATCCTCACCCTATCACTGCTCCCACCGACGGCACACAGCCAGCCTGCCGAGCAATCAACAACAAAAACTGCGGGCAATCCTAAACGGGACAATGACAACCCCGTTGACGCAGCAAAGCTGCACAATCCTTTGCTGTGGCACGATCCCGGAGCGATCGATGCTTTGGATCTGTACAACGGGCGAGGCGGCAAAGAGGGGCAGCCAGTTGCACCCTTCAAGTTTGAGTCAGAAAACATGCAAGGCACCAATCCTAAATTCGATGCCCGCGATGCAAACGGCACCAAATGGCGGGTGAAACTGGGGGATGAGGCGCGTCCGGAGGTTGTTGCATCGCGGCTATTGTGGGCAGTTGGCTACTTTGTGAACGACGATTATGTGATTACCTCAGCCCGTGTGGAAGGCCTGCGCCTGGAACGTGGAAGGAAGCTGGCTAATGGCGAGCAAATTGAAGAAGCGCGATTCGAGAAGAAGCCTGATCAACAGAAGAAGATCGGGATATGGCGATGGAGAGAGAATCCATTCCTCGGCACCAGAGAATTCAACGGGCTGCGTGTGATGATGGCCGTAATGAACAACTGGGATCTGAAGGATGTGAATAATGCGGTGTATTCCGATAAATCAGCGGATCGCGACATCTTTCTTGCGAGCGATATTGGCGCGACCTTCGGAACGAACGGCCTGAGCTGGACAAAGGATCGTTCCAAGGGAGATGTGAATACGTTCAAGAAATCGAAATTCATTACTCATCAAAATGATCGTGTGGTCGACTTCGGAACTCCCGCAGCACCGGCGCCATTGCTGGCCGTGAATGCAAAACACTACCAGATGCGGCGCGACCTCGAATGGATCGGCAGAGGCATTCCGGTCACCGATGCGCGTTGGATTGGTTCGCTGCTGAAACAACTGAGCCATCAACAACTGGTGGACGCTTTTCGCGCGGGTCATTTTCCGGCTGACGAGATTGACAGATATGTCGAAGTCGTAGGGGCGCGCATTCAGGAACTCAACGCCCTGTGAGCGACAATCACGCAGAAACCGTTGCCGGCGCTTCATCGAGGCTGGCCTGAATGTCGTGAAGCTTCCTGTAGATCCCATCTTCGCGTTGCAGAAGTTCGTCGTGGGTCCCCGACTCCGCAATGGCGCCATTCTCGATGACAAAGATGCGACTGGCACGGCGAACGGTGGAGAGCCGATGGGCTATGACAATGGAAGTTTTGCCTTCCATCAATCGATCGAGAGCCTCGACGACAAGCTGTTCCGAGGCGGCATCAAGACCTGACGTCGGTTCGTCGAGGATGAGGATTGGCGTCTTGCGAATAATGGCTCGGGCGATAGCGACGCGCTGACGTTGGCCGCCAGAGAGTGTGACGCCTCGTTCGCCGACGGGTGTATCGAATTTCTGCGGGAGTTTTTCAATGAACTCCATCGCATTCGCGGTTTCGGCAGCTTTGACGATCTGCGATTGCGTTGCGTCAGGACAGCCGTACGCGATGTTGTCCCATATTGTTCCGCTGAAGAGAACGGTATCTTGGAGAACGAAGCTGATCTGGCTGCGCAGGGATTTTTGTGTAAATTCGCGAATATCGGTTCCATCAATCTTGACGACGCCGGCGGTGGGGTCATAGAAACGCGCGATGAGATTGATGATGGTGGTTTTGCCGGCGCCCGTGGGTCCGACTAGCGCCACCATTGCACCGGAATCAACATGCATGTTGACATCGGTCAGAACCGACTCGCTTTCCTTGTAGGAAAATTCAACGTGTTCGAAATCGACCTGACCTTTGAAGGCGGGAGCCTTACGAGCGTTGGGCTGATCGTGGACCTCGTCGTCACTGCGGAGGATTTCCTGTATGCGCTCAAAACCCGTTGCGGCTTTTGAGTAGGCATCGATGGTCTTGGAGATGTCCTGCATGGGCTTGTACATTTTGCCGAGATAGAAAATGAATACCACCATCGATCCTGGCGCTAGCCGCCCCGACATCGCGAGTTGCGCGCCGAACCAAAGCACCGCGCAGGTGCCGATCGCAGTAACGATATTCACGATGGGAACGAGCCGTGCCTTGAGAGAACGGGCAGCAAGAGCAGCCTCGACTGCCTCGAGGCTCTCACCCTCGAACCTGCGAATTTCGTAATCCTCGCGCGAAAACGCTTTGACAACGCGGATGGAAGACACGACCTCCGAAACAAGAGAGACCATCCGCCCTTCTTTTTTGCGGACCTCGCGGGAGGCCTTTTTTACCTTGCGTGTATAGGTGTTGACGATAAAAAAAAGCGGAGGAACGACCGCCAGCGCTATCAACGTGAATTGCCAGTTCACACAGAACATAACAATGATCATGCCGATCAGCGTGAGGGAATCGACCAGGATTCCGAGAAGCCCTGAGACAATGAAAGTCTGGATCGCATCAATGTCCACGGTTACTCGGCTAATAAGATCGCCCGTAGGCTTTGTGTCGTGGTAGGCAAGCGAGAGCCGCTGCACATGGGTGTAAATCGTCCGTCGCAGATCATGCGCAATCCATTGTCCTACATTGGTGGTGAGGTATTTTTCGGCGTAGGTGCACAGCGCGTCAGTAACCGCGATAACAAGAACTGCGATGCATGCGAAGAGGAGGATGTTGCGGGGCGCTGAACCTGCGGTCGCAACAATGGCCTTATGTAACCAGCCGTGCTGGTTCTTTCCTTGAAGCAGGTCGTCCAGAACGATCTTGAGCGGCCATGGTTCGAGAAGGCCCGCGATGCTTTCGCCGGCTATAGCGAGCAAGCCGAGCAATAACTCGCGCCGGTGGGGCCGCAGAAGTTCAAGGATGCTCAAGCCGGGCTTGCTGTCGAGCGCCTGAGAATTCATGAATAATTTGGATGCGTGAACTTGAAGATTCGGTATTTTTCCAGATTTTTCGTCCGGGAATGGCAGACCGCGGATTCTTTGCGTGCCTGCTCAATCAGCCGCGAGTCCCAGCGTCAACACAGTAATGTCGTCTTCCTGACCGAATTGCTGCGCGGTACCCGCGATCTCCTGTGCGGGCATGAGCGTAAGGCCGGCGAGGCGCTCGAAACCATAAAGCTCCCCAGATTTGGAACGCGCTTCCGGTACACCGTCAGAGAACAAGACGAGGCGCTCTCCTGGTGCCAGTCGTCCATGCACGAGCTTGTAGGTCTGATGCGACTCGATTCCCAGGGGCAGCGAAGGCTCGGTTTCGAGCTCGTGTCCGAGCAAGTACGGAGCGATGTGACCGGCGTTGGCAATCGTGTATTCCGCTGACAACGAGATGCTGACACAGCAAGCAGTCGTAAAGCCGAGCTGGCCCTGCGCAATCAGTGCGTTGTTGAGGCTGAAAAGAATATCGCCTGGATCGTGCGAAGTTTCCCTCCGCAGTACGCCGAGAATCATGGCGACGCGCATGGCAGCGGTCAAGCCCTTTCCTGAAACGTCTCCGACAATGGCTGTAAGAGACCCATCTTGAGCCGGGGATACAAAGAAGAAGTCGCCGCCGACTTCGCTCGCGGGCAAGTAGACAGAGTCAACTTGAAAGCCGGGCGTGGGGCTCGACGCACTCTGCAGCAGCAGTTGCTGCACAGTGCTTGCCGCCTGCAATTCGGCCGCAAAAGCTGCGCGTGCCCGGGCGGCGTCGACCATCTCAGCGCATAGAAGTGCGTTGGCGATCGCAGCTCCAGTCTGGAGTGCAATGGTATTCAGAAGTTTCAAATCCGCCGTGGAGTAAGACGAAGAAGATGAGGTCGCAAGCGCGATGATGCCGACTGATCTCTGCCCGGAGCGCAAGGGAGCGCAAATCAGAGCCTTCAACTCTCGCTCAGAGCCGAGCGCGCGCGTGTCAGAGGCGCAATCATTCACAATTTCCGCGATACCTCTTTCAAGCACCGAAGCAGCGAATAGCGAATTGATTCCCAGTGGTCCCGGATTTTCGATTCCGTCAGCGCCTGTTGGACCGAATGACGCAGCAAGATAAAGCGGGCCGTCCGCCTTCTCCGTGACTAGAATGCAGCCGCTCGTGGCGTGGATGAGTCGTTGCGCCTGCGCAAGAGCAGACTGACTGACAGACGACAGATTCAACAGCGCGGCAAGCTGCTCTGACAGTTGCTCGATCAGGTGGACTTCACGATAGAGATGAAGAACCTCCGAGGCAAGGGAGCGACCTTCGGATTCGCGAGCCGCCAAGTGCGCGAGCATTTGAGCCAACGCATTGGCAGCGGCCGATGGGCCTGTGACAAATCCAATGTTCGTATCTCCGACTTCGATCGGAGTTTTGTGCTCATCAGCTGCAGCCGTCTGCTCACCAAAGTAGACTTTTCCGGCAGTATCAAATATGCATGTGCCGTCCCCCATCGTCTCCCATAGCGTTCGGAACGCCGGAAAACTGCCCGATCTGGGGTTGAGCAATGCCTTCAGAGTCACGCTCGGCATAGGCTTCACAATCCCGGTGACGGCAAACCTAAAATGGTGCGGGCTTCGGCGACCAGAGCATCCGGATCGAACGGCTTGGTCATGTAGCGATCGGCTCCCACCTCGTTACCCCGCTGCCGATCAAACTCCTGGCCTTTCGCGGTTAACAGGATGATGTGAATGTGGCTCATCCCCAATTCATTTTTGACGGCATTGCAAACATCGAATCCGTTCTTCTTGGGCATCATCACGTCAAGAAAAACAAGATTCGGCTGCTCCACGCGAATCGTCTCAAGCGCCTCATCGCCGTTGCTTGCCGTGAACAAATCAACGCCTTCGAACTCGAGCTCTTCCAGGGACTGCTGGATCAGCGTGCGCAAGTGAGGTTCGTCGTCAACGATAAGAATTTTCATAGTGTTCATTGATAGATAAGGAAGAGTACGTTCTCCATGCCTTTCTCGAAGCGCAATGCGCGTACTGCTTCGTCACTGGACAAGAGGGAGTTCAAAATAATGATGTCGGGTTTCGCCAGAACCGCGCGCGAGACTAGTTCAGATCCATTGCTTTCTACTACCTGGTATCCACGAGCCTCAAGAACATCGGTGATCGTGCGAATGGTCGAGGTGTCTTCATCCACTACCATCACCTTCTTTTTTGACTTCCCCTGGTCAAGCAAAGCGTCCACTTCATGGAAAAGCGAGGCAGTATCGATGGGCTTGGTGAGATAACGATCAACGCCAAGCCTGAAGCCCCTCTCCTTATCTTCGACAATGGAGAGAATGATGATGGGAATGTCCATGGTGATGGGATCGTTCTTCAATACAGCCGCCACATCAAATCCATTCATCTCCGGCATCATGACGTCGAGAATGACAAGGCCAGGCGTTTCTTCGCGAATGAGCGCCAAGGCCTTACGGCCGTCTTCGGCAAGTCGCACGGTGTACCCGGCTTCAGTAAGTTCCTGCTGCAGCAATGAGCGGATGTTCGGATCATCGTCGACAACCAAAACTGATTTATCGTGCGGCTGATGGGTAGCGACCCGATCGCGTAGTTGGCGGACGAGAGATTCGATATCCACAGAGCGCCGCCGTGGGATCGCATCAATTGCCGCAGCAGTGGTAAGGATCGGCAATGAGAATGAGAACGTGCTGCCATGGCCGGGCTCACTTTCAACCCAGATGCGACCTCCGTGATATTCCACGATCTCTTTGCAAATTGGCAGACCTAGTCCAGTGCCTTTTGGCTTGTCCGTCAGCGTGTCGCCCACTTGCTTGAATTTTTCGAAGACTTTAGGCTGGTCGCCTGCAGCGATGCCAATGCCGGAATCCTTGACACTCACAATCAATTCGTCTCCGTGTCGGTGCGCAGAACAAGTCACCGAACCTGCATCGGTGAATTTCACGGCATTCGAAATGAGATTGATTACAACTTGGATGAGCCGATCCTGATCCCCCGTGCAACTGGGCAGCTCAGGTTCGATTTCGCGAACGAGTCGCAGTTTCTTAGCTTCGAATAGTGAAGAGGTGGCCGCGGTCGCGCGCTCCAGGACATCCGAAATTGAGACGTTTGCCATGTTCCAGGTGAACTTGCCGGCTTCGATCTTCGCCAAATCGAGCACATCATCAATCAGCTTGGTAAGGCGCTCGCCTTCGCTTACCACAACATCAAGATTCTCGATCACCTGGCGTTTGGTTTGTTCGACCTTGAGCCCGTCAGAAGGAATGAGTGGGAACAACCGCTCCTCGAGTCGACGGCGAATGATCTTCGCGAATCCGAGCACTGAAGTCAGCGGCGTGCGCAGCTCATGGCTGACCGTAGAAAGGAAGGAACTCTTAGCCGCATCGGCCTCTTCCGCCACCGCCCTTGCCTGGCTCGCTTCTTCAAAAAGCTTGGCGTTGTGGATCGACACTCCCACCGCGGAAGCGATTGTCGACAGAAGCCGTTGATCGGCTTCTGTAAAACTGCCTTCCTCGTCGGTCGATTGAACGCTGATGACGCCGATGGTCTGGCCGCCCGACGGAATCGGCACGCCAAGATAGGAAGCGCTGTGCCGTCCAATCTGTTCGATACCAAGCTTGGCGCGATTACGATCCATATCCTCGTTGATCAGGAGAGGCTGGCCGGTGCGAATAATCTGCGACGTGATTCCGGTGCCGTAAGGTCGCGGCTGAGCAGCATCTTCGCCAAAGCTGTAAGGGAAGAGCAACGTCATTGTCTTGCGGTCGAGCAGCGACACATAGGCAATGGGCGCGTTGAAGAGTCCACGTACTTGTTCGCCGACAAGCTGGATCAGCCGGTCCTCGTCCAGTTGAGTCGCGAGGGCCTGGGTAATGTGGTTGATCGTGACTAGCTCTGCCGCGCGTTCGCGGACCTCGCGCTCACGCTGATTGATCAGGAGGTAGGCGTTCGCATTGTCCAGGGCAATGGTTGTGTAGGCTGCCAGATTTTCAAGCAGGCTGAGATGCTGCTCGGTGTAGGCATGCTTCTTGAAACTCTGCACGCTCAGGACGCCGAGGATGCGCTCCTGTGCAATCAGCGGCAGGTAGATCATCGATGCCGGTGGTTGAGCGATGCTGCCATCTTCGAGTTCCCTGCTCCCGTGCTCGTATGTGGGAATGTACTTTGAGTACTCCGCCTCTACATCGTTGATCAGGATTGGTTGGCGGTGGTCGATGCACCATACGGCAAATTGGCTCTTATCTTCAGCGGAACGCGTGTAAGGGGCGTAGCGCTTTCCATTCTCAATGGCCAGCGTGTATTCAATGAGTTTTTGTTCCGGTCGATAGAGACCGACACCAAAGATACTTGCATCGACGATCTGGTTTACCCGCTCATATAGCTTGAATAGAATGACATTGAGATCGAGCGAGGCCGTGATTTCCTTGCCGATTTCGCTGAGTAGTTCGATGCTATCTTTTTGCGCAGCAATCTCGGCGGCCTGGGCGCGAATCTCCTGAGTGCGTTCATTGACCGTCGCCTCGAGAGCTTTCGCCTGGGCCTCAAGGGCCTCAGTCTTGCGAAGAGATTTTCTGCGCTCGTATACGCTGATCAGGCGCCAGCCCGCAATGGCGAGGATTATGAACAGGAGGAAATAAATGACATTGGCAACGGTAGTGCGATACCAAGGTGGCTGAATGCTAAAAGCAAACGTACCCTCAGGGCTGATCCGGCCGTCAGCGTCTTTTGAGCGAACACGGAAGCGATAATTCCCGGGACCCAGCCCGCTGTAGTTCGCTTCTTTTTCCTTTTCCCAAACCGACCAATCACGGTCGGCGCCCTCCAGCAGATATTGATAAGTGATTACGCCCGCGTCTCTAAAGCTCGTCGAAGCATACTGGAAGCGCACCGCATCGCTGCCGGGAGGCAGTCGAAGCTCTGCCGCACCCGGTACGGTTGTGCCGCCGTACACGACGTTCGATCCCGCGTTCACCTGCCGAACAAGGGGCGCAGGTTGATCGACCATTGCTGTCTGGAGACGAGGATTGAAGCGAACTAATTCCTCTCCTGCACCCCATACACTGCCGTCCGGATCAACGAATGCTGGAAATAGTTTGAATCGCGTGAGGGGACGGTAGGTATTCTCATCCAGATGCACACTTCCATCGGCATTTTGGAAAATGCGGGCGATCCGTCGACCCTCTGCAGAAGTAGTTTCTGTCCAGATACTTCCGTCCTCGAGCTTAAAGAGGAGCGGGCTGGCGTCGCGAGCGTCGATGGGCAGCAGCAGCTGGTTGTCCACAATAAATTTATGACTTGGAGAATCCCAGCGATAGATATTCTTAACGCGATCGATGAGTGCGTAAACGTTGCCGAGAACAACGCTGACACTTGTTACCCCGTTGGGAACTCCTTCTGCGCCGGACATAACCTCGGCCTTTGAATCCCGCAATCCCGAGGGTGCAACGGTAACGCGAAGCAGCTTGCCTTTTGCTCCCCCAACCCACAGAATTCCGCTCGCCTCTTCAGCCAAGGTTCGAGCTTCGAAAACGGTGTTCGGCAGTCTCCCTTCGTCGATCCACTGATGACCATCCCAGCGCATTGAACCAACGTCGTCGCCGTGGCCAATGAAGACACGTTCCGGCGTCTTTTCCGATTGCCGCAATGTGTATGTCTGCTCATTCAACGAATGAAGAGAGGGCAACGCGGGGACGAGTTGGTTACCCACTACTTTCATAACTCCTTCGCTCGTCGAAGCTAGAAGCTGATCATGTGCAGTTCCCGAAGGGTCCTTGAATACAAGAAGATTGAAGCCCTGCGTTGCACCTCCAATTGAGGCTAGAGAGGGGCGATTGGTGTGCGGATCAAATACCAGCTTTTGAACCGGAACCGAGCCTCCGCCATTGGCGACATACACAGAACCCTGAAACCGGACTGCATCCAATTGGCCGGTGCGGGCGAAGAAGGAGATGGGAGAAGCGATCTCGACCCGGGAGATGCCTTCGGTAGTGCCAATCCAAAGCGCGCCGTCCCGATCCTCGAATGCGCTTAGAGCGTCGGGGTCAAGCAGGCCATCCGCGACGTCGATGATCTGCCGAAGGCTGCCGTCATGACGCAGAACGACGACACCACCGGTCAGAGTAGTAATGCAGATGCTTCCATCTTTCAAGAATGTCGAAGTGTAGACCTTGTACTTCTTCAGATAGTCGTCCGCCTGGGTGACGAACGGAGTCGATTTTTGCCCGTCGTAAAGCGAGAGCATGCCATCGCGTGCAGACACAAGCATGTGGCCGTCGTCATACGCATTCAAAAACAGCTTGTTCGCATCCCGATAAGCTTCGCCGCCCGGAAGGTTCTTCAGATCGTCGCCAACAATTTCCTGAAGGCCGATTCCATTCTGCGCGGTGTAGAGGTGCCCACGCACAAAAGAGAGAGCTTGAAACCTCGTTCCGTCAGAAGGCCGCCATGCATGCATGCCGTGGCCATCCCAGCGGAAGAGCATCTCGAAAGTACGAAAAAATATTCCTTGTGGCGTAACTACCGTCTGCCATACATCGGTAAAATTGCGGTCTTTCTCCGGGACTTTGTCGAACAACGAGACGTAGTGCAGGGTTCCCGAGGCGTCCGGATCTAGGTAGCCAAATCCTCCATTGCCGCCCAACCAGATCTTGCCGGAGTCATCGATAGCTAGAGACCGTACGATCTCCATGGCGGTGTCAATCTTTCGCCAGGAGACCCCGTCGTACTCCAGCACGTCTCCGCCGGACACGCCGAAGTACATGAGCCCCCGGCGATCCTGAACGATCGTCCACACCTGCCCATAGGCATTGAACTCATCATGTGAATGCGATTCGAGCACCGGCATTCCAACCTCTGTCTTTTGCGGAGCAGAAGAGGAGGTCGGCGCGGTCGAGACAGCTCCCTTCGCGCAGGTGACGGAGACAAATGCCAGAGCCAGACAAACCAGAAAAGGAGTGCGCGGGCGAACGATCAGTCGCGAAGTCAAGGAGCTTTCCAATGTGTGTATACCGATGGGGAGACGTGTTATCCGAAGGGGGAACAGGCCGATATTAATATGACGACGGGGCTAAGTCGAGCAATATCTGCGCGCGATCCCCATTTTGGTTGCAGATTCTGCTGTCAATTTGTTGCATCTTGCTTGCTTGAACGGTGGTGGCGTACTCTGACGGAAACTCGACGAACACTGCTGAGGAAACAGTACGGTTCACTTCTGAATTTGCTGAGAGTGCGTTTCTTCCAAAAATGCCAACTCTGAACTCAAGGGTTGCGGCAGACTAACCAATATTCCGACGCTCATCAATTCCTGACCCGTAACGTCACGATCCGGCATGGTTCCATCCTCAAAATGAACTCGGTAACGCTTGCCCGGTTCCAGACCGGCCAGCACAAACCGATGCTCCGTTTCGTTTGGAATCGATCCTCGAAAGACAAACGCCACACCTCTGCGACGGGCCGGGTCCCAATACTCCATTCCATCCCAGTGCACTCCATCGGGTCTTTCCGAAATATGGTAGAGACGAGCATCGCGTATCAGCGGCCGCAACTTCTCTTTGTAAATCATGAAGGCGTGCCGGGCTGCTGCGTGCTGCTGGGGCGACCAGGCAGTCGTATCGAGCATGATGCTCATCCAACCCATCATTCCGCTGCGCAGCATGTAGAGAAAATTCTCCAGGCGGGGCGTGGTCCATTTTTCTACGTAACTTTCCAGCATGGCCGGTGGCAGGACGTGGCTCGTGTCGTAGAAAGCGCGTCGATTGGAAAGGGGATCATAGGTGTCAGTGATGGAGAAGTAGTCCCCATGTGCCGCCGATCCAAAGTCCACCATGCGACCGCCGTCATTGCAAATCTCGAACAAAAGTCCCGGATGCTCGCGGCGCAAGCGTTCGTAGATGTCGTAATACGCTCGAACCGAGTGATAGCTCACGTCGGTGGAATTTGAGCCCAATGCGAATTCGAAGCCCGAATCGTGATCGATCTTGAGGGTGCTCATATTGGGTGGAGTGTGCGGATGATCTTTTCTGGTGCAGCCTTCTGCGACCAGGTAGCCATCGTGCTCCAACATGTCGAGGTGATAGCTCTCCACAATTCGCTTTACTTCCGCAGCCGCATAGCTATGCGCTGCGGGAACGCCCAGGTCAATGGTCTGTCCCTTGAATTCCTCTGGCTTCCAGTCTGCGCTCACATCATCGATCAGCCAGTCACGCACCTTGGTGTCGCGAACGTTCAAGGCGCCCGGCGTGTTATCCACACCAGCCTGGCTCCAATCAACCCAGATTCCAAACCGCAAGCCCTGCCGGTGGGCTTCATCCGCGATGGCGGCTAGTCCGTGGGGAAATTTTTTCGGGTCAGGATACCAATCACCCACTCCGCGAAACCATCCGGCATCAAGATGAAACATCTCCAGGCCCAGTTCACGCGAGTCCGCAATCATGCGTAGCGCGAGAGGCTCGTCGACCTGCATTCCGCTTCCCCAACTGTTATTTACCATCAGTGGATACTGCGGGTCTTTCCATGTAAGCGGATTTCCAAGAACAGTTCGCACCCAGGGACGCAGTTGATTCCCGGCGTCATCCGGACCACCTATGAACGCGCCGAGAAAGACTGTCGGTGTCTCAAAACTTTCGCCGGGTTGAACTCTCGTCTGAAACGGTCCTAACTCATCATTTAATCCCAGGCGACTCTCAATCTTGTTTCCGACTCGGTTCAGAGTAATTCGGGTGCGTCCACTGAATTCGATGCCGGCATACCATCCTGCTCGAGCTTCGTTGCGGGAATATATAAAGAACGCGGGAATGATCTCGCGCCCTTCTCCGGAGACCGGATGCGCATAGGTCGACGATCGGCCGATCCAACGATAGCCGTCTTCGACTGATTCTTCATGGGTGCCCTGATTCGATGGGGTGTCTGCGCCCTTCTCTACATAGAAATTCCACAAATTGGCGTCCGGCGAGTATTGCCAACTGACGTCGAGGCTGTCGATCAAGGGCAGCCAGATCTCCTTTGTGCCACGATTCTCAACGATGATGCGATGTTCAAAGGGGCCAAACCCAGCGCGAGCATCCCACTGCCAACGCAGACGCAGCCCCACCTCTGCACATTCGTAAACAAATTCCAGATGCCGCGCGCTGACGATCCCAAGTTTGGGTTTTAGCTGCCACCTTACAGGAACTGGAGCGCCATTGATAAATACGTTCGCAGGGAGCGTCTCTTTCTGCTCATTGCGCAAAGCGGGTCTACCGGTTCGCTTAAGACTCGTCAGAATTGGAGCGCTGCGGGTTGCGCTCACTTCAATTTGCGCGTCTGAAGTCCTCAACGTGGCGACAGGATCTGGTGACTGTGCGTATGCGTTGCACGAAAGACACGAACCGCTCACCGCAACCACACATAAGAGGACTCGCCCGGCAACACTGGGAAGCCGCACAAATTCTTTCTCATCCTCAACGACGTGCATAAGAAACTCCCGAATCACGGCTTGAACTCGACGGTTGCACGCGCCCTTCGATAAGGACCTGATCCGGCAGGCGATGCGGCGAAGGTCAAATCTATCGCGCTGTCTTCCAGGGTTTGTGCCACGACACCCTGTACGCTTGCGATGGTCCATCCCGTTTGAAGACCCACGTGAGAATTTCGATCTGAAGGCACGTCCGCAATCAGAGTAAGAATATTTCGTTGCAACTGAAAGCTCACGAGACGAATGCCGGTATCTGGATCTCCGAGAAGTGGGCGTGGCCGCTCGGGAACGATCGAAACACCTCCTCGCCATTCAACTTCGATCTCGCTCTGTCCGTGAGGTGCATCGAGAGCAATCCTGGCCTCAGTCTGCTGCGGAAAGTTCTCCACCCTAACGGCAATTGGTCGATGGTTGAAAACCGCCTGCCCGATCGTCGCGCCGAGAGGGATGTCGGGAGTGAAGTCGAATTTGAACGGCGCACCAGGGTTCTCAATCGTCAATTTGAGTCCGTTAGCCTTGCGATGCAACTCAATCGCAATCGAGTTGTGGGACACACCTATGTTTCTCAAAGAGACATTGGCCCAATTTGCCGGCAGGCGCGGAGCAAACGAAAGATGGTTATTGATGGAGTCCACTTGCAAGCCGAGCAATCCGTGAACCGTGGCATCGAGAAATCCCGCGGAAGACCAGGTCTGCTCCGGCACAGACTCGATTTGCGGGCGATAAAAGTTTCCGGCCAGTACCTCCGGCATATGACCAGGAGAATCAAGCGAGCCGAGCGGAAGGAGAGTCATCCACAGACTCAGTCCGGAAACCGGGCGATGCTCTGACCAGAATGTTTCGGCCAGTGCAGCTGTGCCTACTGGCCACACACTCCCTTTCGCGTAGGAATCGGGATCGAAGCCCGCAGAGCCAGCGCCAATGCCACGCGTGCCCCAATCGGTCTGAAACGAATTTGACGCCAGTTGATCCAGGACAACGCTGGTCTGTTCAGGGCCGAAGAGATGTAAGCTCAGAGCTTCTCCCGGGCCACTGCGCTGTTCCGCCATATCCTTTCCTGACAAATCGTGGCCACTGATCCAGAAGGACGTTTCGGAACTCCAATAGCGGCTGCCGATGGAATTTCGAGCGCGGCCACTAGCTTTCGAGGCTTCGGCCGCAAGAGAATTGTGACCGGTGATCGTCGCCAGATGAGCAAATGCCGTGCTGGCTGTGACCCAACTGGTGGAGAGCCCGAGATCATCCGACATCCGATCCTGTTCATTGCCTCCCTCTTTGTCAGCAGGGATGCGTGGAAGCGCCGTCGCGGGATCAATCACCGAACGGCAATATCGATATGCCGCTTCAATTTCATCCCAATGCTGATTTGCGAACCCTGAATCTCCAGAAGCATCCACATAGCTAGCCAATGTGCCGAGAAACTGGAACGTGACATCAACATGGACAAACATGTAGGGATACTTTCCGCCCCAATCAATGAAGTGTGCACTTTGCGAAAGCTCGTGCCAGATCATCCCTGTTTTGCGGTCTTGATAACGAAGAATGAACTCCAACTCGGCGCGAGCCTGCGCAAGATCGCCGGCGCTCATGGCTCCCTGTGCAGCCACCATTCCATCTCCGGCAAAGAACCACTCGTACTGCGGCCGGCGCGTACCCCGCGTAGCTCCGTATCCAGCGACGTATCCACATCCAAGGTCCAGATTGCATACCCATGCCTGATCGATCGCAATTTCTGCCCAGGCAATTGCCTTATTCGCTTCGCTATCCGGCGTCTCGATGCGCAGATCCCTTTCAGTGACCTCGCGAAAATGAGTTGCTGCCTCTGCTTCAAGTGATTCCCGATCGCGAATGAGTTGATTGAAAAGCGATCCCGAATCGGCATGCGGCGAGTTGAGAGTAATGAATAGCCTTGCAATCCCGGAATGACCTGGGCGCAAAGTTAACCCAATTCCTGCCTGGCTCGCATCATGAATTGCGCTGTTGCTTGGATTGTCGTGCGCTACGATGTCCGGTGAGCCGACTGTCGCTGAATATCGGTTCTCTGGCTCAGACAAAACAAACGCAGACAGCGATGAATTCCAGGCGTAGGACTGTCCACCGACGCCGGCAGGCCACATCAGGTTCATTACTGGAATGGCACGTACTTCAATGTCGATCGACTTCGCGCCCTCAACGGAGTAGCTCAGGATTGCTCCCGGGTGATCCAGGGGAACAAATAACGTCTCGCGAACGATGAAGTCCGGACCAAGATAGGTGCACGTCACCGACTCTGGCTTGTATGTGACTCGGCTAAGAAGATCCTTACCATTGATTGCGGCAGTCGATCCCTGCGGGCGAAACGCGACGCTATAGCCGCTCAGAATCTGGAATGGATAGGCCCAAACCTCCATCCCCTCCGATACATATCCCTGGATGAGAGAGCGCCGACCATGCACGGCAATGAAGCGATGTGGCGCGAACGTTTCTGTATCCAGCACCAAGATAGCTTCTGTGCGGGAGCTCGACGCTGGTTGCTGACCACGCGCAAAGAGGAGGTTTGCCGCGAGGTTCGTTACCATCCCGACGAGAAGGAGAACTCTACCCGCGTTGACTGTCCATCGAGATTCGTACATCCCATCTCCAAGCAGCGAGGCCATCCAGTAAGACCAGATTAGCTGCGCCGGGCACGCCAGTTCAGGAGTTTCCAGAGAACTCGCAGATTAACATCCAGATACTATCGAACTCCGGGCGTCGACGATTATGGTGTACGGTTGGGAGGCGAAGGAAGCGAGGAGATCTTTCGTATGGCTTCACCTTCTTTGACTTCGTAAATGGCGTCTGCTTTCACATCGTGAAATTCCTGAACCTGCCCGCTTGGCCACCGCACCTCAACCTTCTTCATCACGGCATCGTTGCCCAGGCCGAAGTGTAAGCGCGAATCGCTTGTAGACAGGTAACTACTTCCCGCGCGGACTTCATCCACTTGCGTCATCGACGGACTCGTTACAATGACGCGCGCCCCGATCGCGGACCGGTTGCTCTTCACGCCTACAAGCCGGATAAGCACTCGGTGGTTTTCGTTACGACCGTCGTTGAGAAACAGGGACGGCGGCCGCCCAACATTGAAGACAACAACGTCGAGGTTGCCATCATTATTGATATCTCCAACAGCAGTGCCGCGTCGCGATTCCATGGGCCCGTCATTCAGGCCGGAGGCATCTGCAATTTCACCGAAGGTTCGGTCGCCCTGATTGCGAAATAGTTGAATTGGCTCCGCGAATCGTGGTTCCTCCGGCACATTGTCCAACAACGATGAAAAATTCCCTGAAGCCATCAAGATATCGGGCCATCCATCGTTGTCAAAGTCGCCAAAGCTTGTTCCCCACTTCACAGGTGCGAATGTTTTAGCTGCGATCCCCGTCTTCGGAGCGATATCAAAAAACGGAGCTCCACCCTGGTTCCGGTAAAGGCTGGCAGGCTGACGGCCGTATCGGGTAACAAAGAGATCAAGCTTGCCGTCGTGATCGAAATCGCCATAATCGACGGCCATGTTGCCATAGATCTGGCCGTTGTCTCCCGCTGCGGTCCCCGACAGAATTCCAACATCCTCAAAGGTTCCGTTTCCAAGGTTGTGATAGAGGAAGTTATATCCGTCGTCGTTAGTTACAAAAAGATCAGGCCACCCATCACCGTCGTAATCGCCCCACGCGACACCCATCCCGTGAAGTTTCTGAGGATCATTCACTCCCGCCTTCGCGGATACATCTTCGAAGGTCCCGTCGCCGCGGTTTCTGAAGAGAAAGTCGGTTTCTCCCTCCATCACATCTGGCAATTGGACCAGCACGCCCTTGTAGGCGAAAGAAGTTGGCGGCGGCAAATGACGAATATCGGTCGAAACATATCGAGCGACAAAAAGGTCAACGTAACCGTCACGATCATAGTCGGCCCAGGCGGCGCCCGCGCTGAATCCTCCCACCGCTAAACCGGCCTTCTCCGTAACGTCTTGAAATTTGCAGCCGCCCATATTGCGATAGAGCACATTGTGTCCGTATCCGGTCACGTAGAGGTCTGGCAATCCATCATTGTCGAAGTCGGCAACTGCAAGACCTGTTGCCCACCGTTTCGTAAGCAGGCCCGAAGATTTCGTGACATCTGTGAAATGGGTCGTTGCGGAGTTGCTGTCCTGCTGATAGAGCGTGACCATCAGATCGCCACCTTTAAGGTATTGGTCGATCGACGAGTCATTGACAACCGCAATGTCGAGTTTGCCGTCGTTATTGCAATCAAAGAGCGCGACACCACCGCCGCTCATGGTGTCGACGATATAACGCCTCTCTGTCGTCGTTCGAGGCATGGTGGTAAGCCCAACTTGCCTGGCGATATCGCGAAAATGGATGGGTGATTTGGCGCGAGACGCCGAAGAGCTTGTCGCTGATTTTGCATTGGTGGGTTTCGCGTTAGAAGATGTGCTGACGATTGCTTTCGACTCGAGGTTATTAGCTGTGGGAGACATCTGAGGACCCGCTCGAAGCGTCACCGCGATCCAAAGAAACGCAATCAGGAAGCGAACCTTCATTCAGTGAACTTTAACACGCTAAACACTCATCAATCCTCGATGTGATCTATGGTTAGCGCTTCAAGAAACATCAAAAAGTAGCCAGTGTGGCGCTTCAGAAATTAACCTGTGATCGCTTGCTCACGGTGGCTTAGGAGAAGGTGAAAAACAATGCAAGGCAAGATTCGCAATCTGGCGGTCTGCGCAATTTTGTTTTCAATGATGGTTATGGTCGAAGGACAGGACAAGCCATTCGCTCCCATATCCATTCTTGACATTCCCACCATCGCTGGACGCCCCGTGCAACTCGATGCAAAGGGCAAACTGTTGCCCTGGCCAATGCCAGACAATATTGGCTACTCCTATTCGTCTTACGTCCTGAGCCAATGGACGATTGTGTGGGATCAGTACAATCGTCAGCGCCTCCCTTATTACTACTGCTGTTTCGATTTCGATCGCACCACTTTTGAGCTGCAACCTGATCCGCACTGGGCTAATTCCACCGGCTACCTGCGCGCAATGATGGAAGGATTCATTGAGCGCTTGTACCCCTACACGGCAAACACGCAAACGCTGACTTTTCTTCAGTCATTCGTTGACTACGAGTTGGAACACGGACTTACGCCCGAAGGGTACGCGTGGTCGCAGGTGCCTTATGCCTCGGCGAATCCCGGAGCGGAACGATACAGCGGATGGAGCAATCTGGGCGAAGACTACATCGAGCCGCACGTCGTGGGTGAAGACGGCTACGCGTACCTCAGGCTCTATGAATTGACCGGGAATACGAAGTATCTGCGCGCTGCCATCCGGTGCGCAGAGGCCCTCGTGAAGAATTGGACGCCCGGAGACGCGGAACATTCTCCGTGGCCAGTGCGCTGCTACGCGCGTGACGGCAAGGCGCCCGGTGGGCCCATGGGACCCTACTCGGCCAACGTGGTTGAGCCCATGATGCTCTTCGATGAACTCATTCGCATCAAGCAAGGCAACGTGTCCGACTATCAGCGCGTGCGTTCGGCCGTGTGGGAATGGTTCAAGACGTATCCCCTCGCACACAATGTCTGGGTCGGATACTTCGAAGACACCGTCCCCAGCATGGGGAACATGAACCAGGTGATTCCGTTGGAATTCGCTCGCTATGTCCTGCTGCATCCCGAAAGGGACCCTGACTGGCGCGAGCATGCAAGAAAGTTGATCGAATGGGTGAAGACGACTCCGAAATGGCCCAAGTATGTGGTACACGGCGCGACCATTACAACGGAACAGGGCAATGGCAAAGAATATTGCTGCAACGATCCAGGTCAATGCTGCGACAGCCATACATCGCGTCTTGCCGCGGTTGAGGCTCTTTACTATGCGAAAACCGGGGACGTCGCTTACCGCGACGAAGCTTATCGCTCGTATAACTGGGTCACTTACTTTCAGGGCCTCTCTTCGGCGGCGCACAGTCCGTTTGCCGCGCAATGGTGGTTCACCGATGAGTTCGCTGACGGCCCGCGCCGCATGATGGATGCTTTCTGGGCCGTGCCGGAATGGGCGCCGGCAGAGGAATCGCATCTGCTCGGCTCGAGTTCTGTCGTGACTGGAATCCACTACGGCAAAGGCTCGGTGACTTACTCAACCTTCGATCTTGAAAGTGATGACGTTCTGCGCATCGACTTTGTCCCGCAGTTCATCAACGCCGACGGAAAGCCGATGGCGCGACACACTGATCTTAACCAGGCCGGTTTCACCTTCGATGAGAAGACGCGCGTACTACGCATTCGCCACGTAGACGCCCGCAGCATCGACATCCAGGGTGAGGATGGATCGCCGTCGGCGCGGATGGTGACCTTCGATGATCCGCATCTTCCCACAGGAACTGTGATCAAGGGAGAGTACCCTGCGGGCGTCATCGAGTGGGGAGAGAATCAGTGGGCCATGCATGTCCCGCAAGGCAAATTTGGCACGTTCAACCTTGCTCTCGCCGATCCCAGTGAGCACCATGCGGAGTTCCAGTTCTACTGGCCGCGTTACTTCGTTGGTTTGGATGTGTATAACGGCGGACCTCAAGATGCCACCGTAACCATTCGCTGCCCCGAGATGCGCGAAGTGACATATACCGTAAAGTCCGGCGAACTTCGGCGACTCAGAACCAATTGGCCCGACCGCAGTTCTAGAGTGTCCTTCGAATTTCAAAACGGCGAAGGCCTGCTCTTCGACAACCTCGCTTTTCGCGCGGACTAAAAATCAGCGCAAACAGAAGACACGGCAGGCACGTGACGAGAATTCCAGGGACGTGGAGAGGTTATTGATCTTATTTGGCGTCCCCGACGGGATTTGAACCCGTGTTATCGCCGTGAAAGGGCGGTGTCCTAGGCCGGGCTAGACGACGGGGACGCTGGCCAATAACTATAAACACTTTGAAAACAGTAGTCTAAAAAAACTCCTCCTTGCTTTCGTTCACAAATAGCATTAAATTCCTGTGTGGTATTGCCCTATAATTGCCCTACGGTTTCCTGATGCCACGAACACGTCAAGACTCTCGAATCAATTCACGCTCCGCGCGAGTGAAACTGAAGCCCACCACAAGACCAGGGGCGGAGCCGTATTGGTGTGCCATCTCTAGGGGGCTTGCAATCGGCTACAGAAAAGGCACGAACGGCGGAACATGGATCGCTCGGCACTTCGCCGTCGGAACAGGCAGGAGGAAGGCATCTTTAGGCGTCGCTGACGATCACGAGGATGCTGATGGTATTCGCGTCCTGTCATTCGACCAAGCACAAGAACGCGCACGGACATGGGTTTCTCGGATGGTGCAAGAGGAAAACGGCGAGATTGCCAGCGGTCCGTATACGGTAGCAGAAGCAATGGCGGATTATGTGAACGACCGTTTCAAAGTGAAGCGCAAGCCACAGAACCGCACGAAGGCAATAATCAATGCGCACATTATCCCAGCCCTCGGACACATCGATGTGTCCAAGCTGAGAATCGGAACAGTGAAGGCATGGCGCGACAGTCTTGCAGAGAAACCCCCACGGCTCAGGACGAAGCGGGGGAAGAAGCAAGCGTACCGGGGATTTGACGAAGGTGATGTAGACGCCATGCGCAAGCGTCAAGCCACGGCGAACCGGATTCTCACTGTGCTCAAGGCTGCTTTGAATTTCGCAAAATCAGAAGGTCGCATCGGAACTGATCTTGCTTGGAAAGATGCGAAGCCGTTTCGTAAGGTTGACGTACCAAAAATTAGATTCCTCACGGATGATGAGGTGAAGTCTCTCATAAGCCACTGTGAGCCGGACTTTGCATTGCTAGTCAAAGGGGCGTTACTGACTGGTGCGAGATATGGTGAATTGACCGCGCTCCGGGTTGAAAACGTCGATTTAGGTGGACAACAAATCTACGTTGCGGAAAGCAAAAATGGTGACTCTCGCTATGTTGATTTGAATAATGAGGGGGTCGAATTGTTTAGGCAAGTAATCGCAGGACGAGACGCCAAAGAACATGTGTTCGTTCGTAGCAACTCAAAGCCGTGGAAGACATCGGAGCAATTCAGGCCAATGAACGCGGCATGTGAAGCTGCGAAAATCGAAGAGTGTACGTTTCATATACTCAGACACACTTACGCAAGCCATGCTGTAATGGCAGGTCTGCCCATCGCGGTCTTGGCGGAACATCTCGGACACAAGGACACACGAATCACAGAACGACATTATGCGCATTTCTCGCAGGGATACAGACAGATGATGGTAAGACAGAAGGCGCCGGGGTTTGGCTTTTAACGTGCGTTCGATCGTTCAGGCTTGAATGCAGTGCGGCGCTTCGAGTGATATGACTGCGAATCAGATGGGACACCCAAATCAATATGAGAGCGAGAAGACACCCAAATGGCGAAGACTAAGAACGAACCGAAAGCAAACTTTAGGACAACTGATGACACGGATGCAGACCTCGTTTTTACGAGGCTAGACGACAAAGTCGGAATCATCAAAGACAGCATTTTGCGAAGCAGTCGCTTTGGAGTAAAGGACAGCGAAGCATTTGAGAAGCTATGTAAAAGCATTGGACTCGCGGTAAGAAGTGTTGAGTTAGCCGATGAGGAGGGCCTGTCGCATTTCAACTATGAGATCGTCGATGGTTCTGTTCGGACTATCGAACAGAACATGAAGAAGATTGCTTCGTGCCTGAGAAATGGCTCAACTTTCCAAGTAATTTATATTGCCGGCCAAAGAGATGAGGACGTGATCGTTGGCGAGAACTTGGAGTGGAAGATTGTCTCCTTCAATAATTCTGGTCTAGGGTTGACGTTCTCCCAACAGGACATCAATGGCAGTTTCCACTTCTCACTGGATAATTACTTCAAGCCAAAGGCGCATCCGAAACAACTAAACCTGCCATACATCCATTTCGCCAAACCACAGGGGCCAACTAAGAAAGCACTGAAAGCTGGAAGGGATTTCAATGCTGCTTACGCAGCAGAAAAGAAGAAACAAGTAGCAGCAACGAAACGAACAAAGAAGACAAAAGCCAAACGCTAAGGGCGCTTTTGCTTGCGCCGGGACCTTAACGTAGGGAAGCTATCAGATGAGCCGAGTCATTCCTGAAAGAGCAATCGACATGAAATCGGAGGCCGACAAGTGATTGCTGAAATCGAAGCGATGGCACGTGGATTCTACGGCTATGGAAGGTGGGACGCGCCCTACTGGTTCATCGGCCCTGAGCAGGGCGGTGATAATAATGAAATTCGCGGAAAGGCATTCCTGAAGCTGGAGAAAGACGGGCTTTGCGACTGCGAGGAATTTCATAAAGAAATTCGTGAATTTAAATGGCATCGTGAGAGTCCCGCGCTTCAGCCGACTTGGAGACGGTTGATTTTGCTCTTGAAGGCGTTCCGTAATGATTTCTCAACAGAAGAGCTTTCAGACGAAGAGACACTGCGCGGGAGCCTCCGCGATTATCAGCGTGATTATTGGGGAATGAACGACGCAGAAACGTGCGTCATAGAGCTTTCAGGTCTGTCCGCCAAAAATGCTAAGACTGGGGCAACGTATGAGCCGATCAAAGAGAAATATCTCAAAGAGAGAATCGGAACAATTCACACCAAAATTCACCGACAAGAGTTCAAACCCAAAATTGTGATTATGTATGGCTTTGGCGAGAAAGAGCATTGGCCGAAAATCGCTGGTGTTCCTTTTGTTCGCCACCTCGTAGAAAAGCGAGGCCCGACGACTTTTGCTTTCGCAGAGCATCCTAGTGCTCGTTATCAAGAAGACTCATATTGGGTCGAATTGGGGAAGCGGCTGCGCAAAGAATCTGAGCGTCCCTGACTGTCCTTGGACCGATGTGCAGCATTGTTTGCTGTCTATACCTTTTGAGCAGCTTCGCTTTTGCGCTTCTGTGCCTTTGCCATTGCCGCTTGCGCCTTCCTTATTCCAAGGTCAGCGCGTTTGTTCTTCAAACTCTCTTCTTCGTGGTCGATTTGCACTTCTTGAGTCTTCAAAGCGTTCGGTCCAATGACTTCCCATATTCTCATGATGATTGTCTCCTGCTGTATTTACCGAAATCGATTTTCAGACAATTCACACCAGCTCGATTGACAAATCGTCGAATATCTCGGCCCGAGATTCTTCGATAAATCCTATTTCTTATTTGAATTTCTCGGAATTTCTGCTGGTGCGGCGCAACATTCGGATGAATTGCGGAATTATGAAATTCATTTCTCCGTGATCCGAGATGGTGAAATCATGTAGGGTATGTATGGTTCATGTAGGGTAACCCTACATGCCGCAAAGCCCGGTACTTATTGACGATTTCATCTAAAAACACAAGAAACGTAGGGTATGTATAGTAATTTATAAAAAATATATAAAAAGAAATTCATTTTCCCTTTGAAAAAGTTTTGCTTGGACACCCTACATCCCTACATCCCCTACATTTCTTTCAAATCAGCAATATTCACGGGCCTTTCAAGGCATGTATGGTTCTTGCATTCTGCCTCACAACCCTACATCCGTCAGATCAGTGTCCCGTCATCGACAACAGAGAAGTCCACATCAATCACGTATTTAATTCCCTTTCCGTTCCTGCTGTTTCTTACTCCATCGATTGCCTTCAGCTTTCGACCAAAATCAACACTGCTTGCGTGAGTGAACCAATACCTGTCGTTCGTCTCAGCCCATTTCAGCCAGAGATCGTATGCCTCCTGCCCTGTGTACGTGTTCTTCACCCTATTTGCCCAAATCCAGTCTTCAACGTAGTTCTTCTTACGCTGCTCATTGTGCTGGCGCATTGAGACTGCCTCACTGATGCTTTTGGTCATCGGGTCTGCTCCACTGGCATCAACAGACTGCCACAGCAGAAGCCAGTCGATGCTGTACATCCAATCAGGGTGAGCCTGTTTCATGTCGTTCGGCGTCTCTACTTCGTAAAATCGACGTGCGGAGGTTGTGTCGGTATTGATGATTTCCATTGACCAGTTCGAAGCGCCAATCAACTGAATAATCTTTCTCTTTTTATCCACCTGTTGCGTGTACATCTTTCGAGCCGAGGAATAGTCATCAGTGATGAATCCTTTCAGACGCTCCTTGTCAACCTTCTCCAGCTTCGCCATCTCATCCAGAAAGGCGACTGGAATTGTTGCGCACTGCATGTAATAGTTCGGGTCTACGAGCTTGTCAAATTCAGTCTTTGTGTATCCACCTCGTTGCAATGGTGAAAGGAAAGTCTCGACTGCCGTCGATTTACCGTTTCCTGTTCTGCCAGTGAGAACAATCATCATCGGGTCTTTCGTGGATATGAGCTTCATCGGGTTCATGACTCGTTTGATGTTCCAAACCCAATGCTTGAAAACCGCCAATGTCTGCTCTCGTGTCGCGGGGTTTTTATCGATTATGCCAATGAACTTTGCCCATTGCTCGGTTGCTGCTTTGTGCATTTCCGAATTTGGGTCCTGTGCCTCTGCTGATGTCAGAGAAGCCAGAATCTCTTTCAGGCAGTCGATTACCTCGTCCCTGTGCCATTTCTCTGCTGCGACCTCAATCCGTCTTTCGGCGTATCTCAGAGAGTAGTCGTGTACGAATGCATAAAGATCATTGATCAAGTCGCTCATCGAGCAAGCTCCATCTTTTCGGCCGGGATTCTGAATCGAGTCAAGGCGAACGGTGATTCTTTCGGCGCACACATACAGCCTTACAAAGTCGTCTGCATCTTCTGGATACTTGCCGAGTTTCGTGATGACATCAAGTTTGTTGTATACCGGCTGTAACTCCGCATCCGAGAGGTTCCATTCCTGCTTTGCCCATCGAAGCACATCATCCGCAATAGGCGTTTCAATGAACTCTCGCACATGGTCCTTCCATCGCTTTCTGTATCGCGTCGAGAATGTGCCGTCCCCCTTCGCAATCGCAATCGAAGCCTTCAGTTTGTCGAACTCCTCCTGCTTCACATCCGCCAGTGCAACTTCAAATGCTTCATCAATCGTCTCCAATGTAGTGTTCATCGCTTTATCTCCCTGTAAATTTAATTTGCAGTTGCCGCTGTCTTGTTTTGTCAGGGTCAACCATCCTGTGTAGCTCAATAATTAGATTTGCTTGTTCTTGCGTAAAAGTGCAGTGCTCGATAATCCCCCATATTTTGCAGAAATGCTCATTTCTCTGCCCGGTCGTCATTTGCTTCAAATGGTCCCTAATGCATCGAAGCCCATCAAACGTTTGCATATTGCCTGTGCCGGACAACGTTCGCTTCCAGTTCGGCAAGTCAACAACCAATGACAGTTCTGCTTCGCGTTCTTTGTCTGCGTCAATGAGCAACTGAATTACATCATTCGTCAGAATGTTGTCTCTGCTCTCTTTGATCCGGCAATCCACAGTACCGAAATACAATCGCGAGGCGTCCTTGCACTGTTTATCTGCCGTGTCATAGATGTGCAGCAAGCTGCGCATGACCTGGCAGCACTCATCATGCTTTTCTACTGGTTGCTCACTTCGAAACATGATTCGGAATCGCGGATCGTCGTCAGTGTGCGATGGAGTCACATAAAATCCAGCACCAAATGCATCATAGAAAGCATCATCGAACAGTTCAGAGATCGTCATTCCGCTGTCAATATCGACCATGAACAATTGACGGCTTTTGAACTCTGATGAATTGCGATAGTCGCTTGTCAGAGCCGAACTCGTGGCATATCCGCCGACGGTTATCCACTCGAACGTTTCAGGCCATGACATGTCGATAGTGGTCCAGCCGTATTTCGTCCTGCTCATCAGTGCCTTGCGCTCGTCAGGGTCAGGCAGCTTGCCTTGAAGTAGGGTGTGTGTGGATAGCAGCACGATCACTGCTCCCGCTCGTCGAGCATCGCAACGCCAACCCCGGTATCGGAGGGCGTCGCTTCAAACATTCGTGCGGCTCTTTTTAAGAGAGTGATTGTGTCGTTTGGACGTGAAGCGTCCAGTGAATGTGTCATATATCGCTCCTTGTGCCTGTCAGATCGCTTGGACCGTCGTGGGCTGATCAGGGAGATCAGCCCAGACAGGAGCGATTGACTTCGCTGGATTCGAGGGCCAGCTATACGATTTCTCGTCAGGTGTATTTAGTTCGGGGGGTAGGGGCATTGCTGGAGGGAACAGAACTTGTAATTCAGCTATATCAATTCACTGGATTGAATTTCGGCCGTTCAGATATGCCCACGAACCCTCCCTTTCTAACTACAAATACAGTGTACGATTTCCGCACCAAAAAGTCAAGTAAATGTATGAAAGAAAAGATAGTTACCAGCGTTCCTGTTGACCATTTTTGGAGTTTTTAAGAGCGTTACCGATGGGCGGATTTGGGGCCTGTTTTGTCCACTAGTCCGGGCCGCTGAGTCGTTCAAATGATCGCATTCCGACCTTCCCGGAACTGGATAAGCCTGTAAGCGACTGTCTAAACAGGGCATAGCCTGACAGAGCGTCAGGCAAAGTCTGCAAAACTGTCAAATATACATTATAAAATTGACTACTTGACAGTTTCGCGGAAACGTCTTAGACTTCAATCTGACACTTGGGGGCTTCCAAATGAGCGGTCAGGTAATTGGATACGTCAGAGTTTCCACTCTGGAGCAGAACACCGGGAGACAGCGGGAGCAAATGAAGGACGAGCACTTGGATGATGTGTATGAGGATCACATCAGCGGGAAGTCCCTTGAGCGTCCTGAGCTAGACAGGCTGCGTCGCCACGTCCGCAAGGGAGATACCGTCGTGGTTTACAGCATGGACCGTCTGGCGCGGAATCTGCGCGATCTACGCAACCTTGTAGATGAATTAACCGACCGTGGAATAGTCGTCCGATTCCTGAAAGAGCATCTGGAGTTCACCGGGGAGCCGAACAGCACGGCCAAGCTGATGCTGAACATCATGGGGGCGGTTGCTGAATTTGAGCGGGAGCTAATTCTGGAAAGGCAGCGGGAAGGAATTGCGCTTGCGAAGGCTGAAGGCAAATACAAAGGTGGAAAATTCAAGCTAAGTGCAGCCAAAGTGCGGGAGCTGAACAATCGTGCATCGGCTGGAAACATCTCCAAGGCTGCTCTAGCGAGGGAGTTTGGAATTTCGCGGGAAACCCTCTACCAATATCTGAAGGCAGACACATCAGCAAAGGAAAGTGTAAGCAAACTCTCAAATGAAACCCTGTGACGCTAGTTCCACTCGCACGTAAAACTGGCCACGTGAATCGCTGTCGTACACATCTAACATGACCACAAAAGTAGCAAAGCGCCAATGCCGCCAGCACTTCCTGCCGTCAACATAAACTGGTACAGACTCGTCAGACTTGGAAGACTTATGGCTTGGCTTCTGGCCACTGCTTGTCACCGCACGAGATCGACAGTCCACGCAAATCGCGTGAACGTACTGGCACAAAGGGGCAGGTAGGGAATTATTGCAAATGGCGCATTGAGGTTGTTTTTTCTTCATGAATCTTTCTTGCGAGGTGGCGGCGCGTCTCAGAACAGAAGATTCGATGGAGCCGTCTCTGCCGACTGATCAGGTGCCACTGAAATGCTTTCTGGTTTTTCGGGTCGCTTCGGTTGGAACAGGGGAGCGGACTGCAAATGCCTAAGTCTGCTTTCTGCTAGGGCGGCGTATTCAGGGACCAACTCGAAACCGAGATACCTGCGATTGAGACGCTGCGCAACAATCGCGGTTGTGCCTGATCCCATGAAGGGGTCCAAGACAACATCGTTCGGAGACGATCCCGCGAGAATGCAGTTCTCAACGAGTTGCTCAGGAAAGACGGCGAAATGCGCACCTCGGAATTTTCCGAGAGGTATACTCCAGACCGTTCTCTTGTTCCTTCCGAGAGGATGGAAGTATTGATCCCAACGTCCGTCGTGAAGGTTTTGGTTGCCCTTGTTTTTACCAGCTTCCGGCGTTCCATTTCGCTTCCCGAGGTGAGCGCGGCCCCCCTTCATCTTGGAGTTAGGAGAAAAGGTGACGTGTGGCTCCCGGATTGCATCTGCATCGTAGAAATAGGCCGATGACTTGGCCAGCAAGAAGAGATGCTCATGTGAAGTGGTTGGCCTGTCTTTTACTGACGAGGGCATAGCGTTTGGCTTCTCCCAAATGATTTCGCTTCGTAGAAGCCAACCGGAATCCTGAAGCCCAAGGGCAACTCGCCACGGGATTCCCAGCATTTGGCCTTGACGGTAGGTATCTCCAAGATTCAGCCAAAGCGTTCCATCGGCGGCCAAAGCGTCTTTTAAGTCAGCAAACACCTGCACCAAACGCTTTACATACTGCACATGATCGGATTCTTTGCCCAACTCATCACAGGCGATTTCGCTAACACCTGCATAGTCTCGGTGGCCGAAGTACGGCGGACTCGTAATGATGGTCTTTACGATGCCACTCGGAACCTCAGTTGCAAGGCGCTTGCTATCTCCAACTATGATCCTATCGTGCCATTCGCCAACTGATTTCATGTCTCCTCAAGGCCGTTTATGCTCGGCAATTCAAGCTTCTTGGGCTTCAAGTCACCAGAAAGCAACGTCTCAATAAACTCGTTGAGGCCAGTCTGCGCAACTTCGCCAAATTCCGTAAACTCATTCGGACTCAAATCGAAGAGAACAGCGTGATCCACGTATGCCTTGATACTCTCAGCTTCACGCACTGACCAATTTCTCGCCACGATGACCGTTACAAGGTAGTCTAAGCCGTCCTCTGCACGAATGGCATTCAAGGCTTGCATTAAGTCTCGTGTAAACAGATGAGCGTGTCCGCCTCCCTCTGTCTCGCGAGTCTTGATTGGCATAAGAACACGAGCAACGCACTTTCCTTGATTGTCGAGTAGACGTGCGCTCACGTCAAACGTCTCCTGTGCAATATTCACTTGACTCTCAGGAATCTCGACTGATGAAAACCTTCCATAGTTGCCGTGCTTTTTGAAATATGCTTGGAATGCTGCGACGAGGGCCGTGCGGCTGATGGTTTCTTTTTCGTGTCCTTTGATACTTCGACGTGATCCTTCGAGTCGGTCAATGATGATCTCTCGGACGGCATCCCATTCGAATGTCCCAACGTTTGCCCGATAGCGGAAGATCAGTTTCGCTAACACTATTTGCTGCATCTTCTTGGATGCAACACGAGTTGAACTCACAATGCGAGTGATTAGCGGTGCGAGTCGTTGTTGCGGGGCATCCCGAATAATCCAAGCAAAAAAATAGTAGCAAGCTTTTGAGTGCTGATAGCTTCTTCCAACGCCGTCGGTCAAGAGAGGAATGTTCGTGTCTGTCGAATCGTAGCAAAGGCTGATGCCTTGCAGAATCTCTTCCTCCGTGCTCTCCAACAGCAATTCCGTAAGGTTTTTTTTGCTCTGGCGCAGCTTTTGAAACTGGCCTGTGACCCAGTCATAAAAAGGTTTGGCTTGATCAGCCAGCTTCGCTAATTCCGTTAGCCTCGAATGAGAGAGGTCAATGCCTCCTAGCTCTAATCGACTCATTCGGAGTCCTTATCGTTCTTCGGTAACAGACGATCAAATCCAGCAAGCATCTCCGACAAGGGAACTTCAAGGGCATGGCACACCTTCAATAAGGTGGTCATGGTGATAGGCCGTCCAGCTTCGATTTGTTGCCAATGTCTTGCGGAGAATCCAAGAGGAATCATGTCTTCTTGGCTCAAGCCTCTTTTCTTCCGCAGTTTGCGCACACGTGTCCCGAGCGCAACGAAAAAAGCTGAAAAATCGGGCATGGCTACTTCTACGTCTCCACGAGCGAAAGCACCACGAGCGGATTAGCTGTTTGTGCTCTGCGCTGTTGACTCTCTAGCTCCTCGTCATGGAACAGCGTCCCTGTTCCTCTTCCCACAAGTCATGAGGGATTCAGGCTGCGAGGAGCTGTTATCTGCGCGCCATGCTGAAGGCTAATGACCGCATCATTCTGTGGAGGGAACCTATGGCTTAGTGCTGAGCTGTGGCACAGAGAAAAAGCAAGTTCTCTGAGTCTAGGTTGGGAGTGACCGGCATATTCACAACGGCATTGCCCTAAAATTACCCTACAGATGTACCATTGCGGAACTCGACGGTCTGTATCTAATTGATTTTATTGGCGTCCCCGACGGGATTTGAACCCGTGTTATCGCCGTGAAAGGGCGGTGTCCTAGGCCGGGCTAGACGACGGGGACGCTACTGAAAAAGGGCAGAAAGGCGACCAGATTGGCCGGAAAGCGCCCTTATGAAGGGTACCAACCCCACTCAACCCTGTCAAAACACGCGACGCCCCGCCTTGCACTTCGCGAAACCGAAACAGCACGGTTGCACATGGCGCCGAGGCCGAACTCGCGGTTGGGGTGCTTCAGCGATGAGAATCTCTCCGCGATTCAAAGTTGTCGTCCATACAACGGAGTCGCCGCCGCATTTCGTCCTGAGCCCTCGGAAAATCAATCCCCGCCCAACGGCAGGGCCAATCGCGGTGAGGAATGAACTCAGCGGTTCAGCATATGCCGGGAAGGCAAGGTAGGCGGGAAGTCAGCGTGTTCGGCTCGCTCATTTAATCTCGAACTGTGAACCGGCGCTATCGCTATCTCGACCTGATGACCATCGGATTCGTGGTGGTACTGCTGATTTCAAACCTTGTTGGTCCAAAGATATGCCGCATCGGCCCGCTACGCCCCAGTGCCGCCGAGTTTCTGTTTCCGCTGACCTACATCTGCGGCGATGTTTTCACCGAGGTCTATGGGTACGGATCGTCGCGGCGCGCCATCTGGCTGGGATTCTTTGCGATGGCGCTCTTGATTGCCATGGGGCAGGTAGCGGTCAGTCTCCCTCCCGCTCCGGAGTGGCACGGGCAGGAAGCTTTCGCCAATGTTTTCAGCGTTGTGCCTCGCTTTGCTTTGGCGAGCCTGGTGGCGTACTGGTGCGGCGAATTCACCAATAGCTTTACCCTCGCGAAATTGAAGTTGCTCACCGGTGGCCGCTGGCTATGGACGCGGACGGTGGGCTCAACGCTGACCGGCCAGGCTGTCGATACAACCGTGCTGATCGTCATCGCCTTCGCAGGCACCCAACCGCCCGGAATGCTCGTGCGCATGATTGTTTCTGCCTATCTGATCAAGGTTGCGGTCGAAGTGATGGCCACTCCGGTAACCTATCTCGTGGTGGGATGGCTCAAGCGCAGAGAGTCCGCAGACGCATTCGACAACCAGACAGATTTCAACCCATTCAGGTTGCAGGGGGAGAGCGCCTGACGTCACCGGCAGACCGGGTGGCAACAAGGTAAATGCTCTGGCTGCAAAAATTTGCGACAATCGATTGATTTCAAGCATCTACCACCCAAGGCAAACGGGCAGTTTTCTAACAACACAGGGCAGAGAACTCTGTTCCTAATCACAAGGTCCGGCTACGCCCGGGTTGTAACATGAATTTCGTTCATCCATCGGCCCGATAGAGGGCGGGGAATCCAGTAAGAGGTTTAGTTTTGAGACGCATTCTTATTTTTGGTATTGCATTGCTCTCGGGTCTGGTTGTAGTCGGCTGCCAACAGGGAACGCAGAAGGCTCCGCAAGCGGCGGCTGGCATGCAGGCCATGCCGGTGAAGACGGTCGCTGTATCTCTGCAGCCAGTGGCGCAGAGCAGCGAATACATGGCAACCATCAAATCGAGACGGTCGGCAACAATTCTGCCGCAGGTAAACGGTATTCTCACCAAAATCCTGGTGCACAGCGGCGAGCACGTCAAAGCTGGCCAGGCGCTCATGGAGATCGATCCCCGCCAGCAGCAGGCGACGGTTGCGGCGCAGGGAGCCACCGAGCGACAGAAGAAGGCGCTCCTGGACTACAACACAATCGAACTCGATCGCCAAAAGAAGCTATTTGCCGCAGGTGTAACCAGCCGTGACGCGATGGACCAGGCTCAACAGGCCTTCGACAACGCCAAGGCTGACTACGAGGCCTCCCGTGGAACACGCGACATGCAGGAACAACAACTGGGGTACTTCACATTACGCGCGCCCTTTGACGGCGTGGTAGGCGATATCCCGGTGCATGTGGGCGACTACGTCTCTCCGTCGATGGGTACCACCGCCTCCGCGCTTACCACGGTCGATCAAGCCGGGGACCTGGAGGCATACATCTACATTCCGACAGAGCGCTCAAGCGAGGCGCGGGTTGGGTTAGCCGTGGAACTCTCTGACACCAGCGGCAAGCTTCTCGAGAAGACGAAGATTGATTTTCTGTCTCCCCAGGTTGACCCCACCCTGCAAGGCATCTTGGCAAAGGCCCCCTTGCACCCAACGCCGGAGATTATGCGCAATGCCCAGCTGATCAAGGCACGCATCATCTGGAGCACCAAGCCAATGGTGGTCGTTCCAGTCCTGGCGGTGACGCGGCAGGGAGGACAGCCATTTGTATATGTCCTGCAGAAGCAACCTAACGGCCAGTTCACTGCTGCGGAAACACCTGTGACGCTCGGCGACACGGTCGAGAATTCCTATTCCATCACCTCCGGTCTCAAAGCTGGCGACCAGGTGGTGATATCGAGCACCCAGTTCCTCGTAAACGGAATGCCGGTGTCTCCTCTTCCCGGTGCATAACGTCCGCTTGTAGACGTAGCGCCATGGTGCGCTCGCCGGGAACAACGAAAGAGGGCTCATCTTGTTTGTTGATTTCTTTATTCATCGACCAGTGTTTGCGACGGTTACCGCGCTGATGATTATTCTGTCGGGAGCGATCTGCATTCCCAATCTGCCGATTGCGATGTATCCCACGCTCGCGCCGCCACAAGTCAACGTGGTCTGCAATTACGTGGGCGCCAATGCTGACACTGTAGAAAAAGCCGTCACCATCCCTCTGGAAGAATCAATCAACGGCGTGGAGGGCATGCGCTACATCCGCTCCTCCAGCACGAATAACGGAACCAGCCAGATCACCGCGACATTTCAAACTGGCTACAACCTGGATATCGCGGCTGTCGATGTACAAAACCGCGTCGCCAGCGTTACCGGACGTTTGCCGGCTGCCGTCAACGCGACCGGCATCTCCATCAGCAAAGCCAATACCAACTTTGTGTTTGGCGCTGGATTCTTTACGCGCGACGGCCGGTACTCCCACGAGTTTATTTCGAATTACCTCGACGTGTACGTCAAGGACGCCCTGAAGCGCGTGCCCGGCGTCGGCGACGTGAACATCTTCGGCGAACGTAAGTATGCCATGCGCGTATGGATCGATCCGCTGAAGCTCGCAGCCAACGGATTGACTGCCACCGACGTGATCAACGCACTGCAGGAGCAGAACGTCGAAATTCCTGCCGGTCAATTAGGGCAACAGCCTTCCAACGACAAGCAGGCATTTCAAATCCCAGTCCGCGTCGTGGGCCGCCTTTCAAGTCCTGAGCAGTTCAACAACATCATCTTGAAGAGCAATCCGAACGGGCTTATTTTGCTTAAGAACGTCGGCCGGTCCGAGGTTGGCGCGGAAGATTACAGTTCTTCTCTTGAGTACAACGGCCTCTCGGCACAGGGTGTCGGTGTCATCCAGCTCTCCAACGCCAATGCGCTCGATGTAGACAGCAAGGCAAAGGCAGCCCTGAAGGAGTTGTCAAAGAGCTTTCCTCCCGGACTTGAATATGCCGTCGCCTTCGATTCGACCACCGTGGTTGGCGAGTCGATCCGCGAAGTGCTGGTCACGCTCGCCGAAGCCATCGGCATCGTGATTCTCGTCATCTTCCTCTTCCTGCTCGACTGGCGAGCAACCATCATTCCCGCAGTAACAATCCCGGTTTCGCTTATCGGAACGTTTGCCTTCATTCGCATCTTCGACTTTTCCATTAATTCGCTCACGCTCTTCGGAATCACCCTGGCAACGGGACTGGTGGTGGACGACGCCATCGTAGTGATTGAAAACGTGCAGCGCCACATCGCCATGGAGCACTCCAATCCGCACGAAGCCACGTCGCGCGCCATGAGCGAAGTCACCAGCGCGGTCATTGCCACTTCGCTCGTTTTGATCGCGGTGTTCGTGCCGGTTTCGTTTTTTCCGGGAACTACGGGCATTCTGTACAGGCAGTTCTCGCTGACCATCGCGTTCTCGATCGCAATCTCGGCATTCAACGCGCTGACGCTTTCACCAGCACTCTCGGCGATGTTTCTGCGCGGAGAGGAGGCGCGGCCGCAGCAACTCGACTTTCTGCACATTCGGCCACTTTCGCGCGCCTTTGCCGCCTTCATTCATGGTGCCGATCGTTTCGTAACATGGCTGTCCACGACTTATGCAAAGATCATCCACGTAGCTTTGCAGCTGCGCTTTGTCCTGCTGCTGCTCTTCTTTGCGGGGCTCGGGGCCACTGTCTGGATTTACGGCAAGGTTCCCACAGGGTTCATACCGCAGGAAGACCAGAGCTTTCTCATCGGAATTGTTCAGGCGCCCCCGGGGTCTTCGCTGGCGTACACCTCTGCTCTGGCTGATCGCGCCCAAGCCATCATCTATTCGAACAAGGATATTGCCGGTGCCTTCTCCATCATGGGTTTCAGTTTTTCAGGCAACGCGTCCAATGCCGGCCTGATGTTCATCAGCACAAAGCCCGCAAAAGATCGCCGCGGCAAAGGCCATTCCGCTGGAGACATCGTTGCCGACCTCTCGCCCAAGCTCAGTTCGTTAATGTTCCAGCCAAACGGCGGATTGGTGGCCGTCATTCAGCCCCCAGCCGTGCAAGGCGTTGGCAGCTACGGCGGTTTCCAATTCATGCTGCAGGATACTGGCGTGAATACGATCTCCGATCTAGACCGCGTGGCTCACCAGATTGTCGGCGCAGGTCGTGCGCGCAAAGATATCACCGGCCTTATCACGACATTCTCTGCGAACGACCCGCAGGTTCTCGTGACCATCGATCGCGAAAAAGCCAAGGCCATGAACGTTCCGCTTTCGCAGATCACCACCGCACTGGGCGTCTTCATGGGTTCGCAGTATGTCAACGATTTCGATTTCAACAATCGAACCTATCGCGTCTATGCGCAGGCCGATCAGCCCTATCGCATGACCGCGAAAGATTTGCACAATTACTACGTTCGGTCCGATCCCGGGCAGATGATTCCACTCGATAACCTGGCTACGGTTTCTGAGAGTTCGGGTCCTCCAGTCATTAGTCATTACAACTTGTTCCGCGCCGTGGAGATCGACGGTTCGCCAGCGCCGGGATACAGTTCGGGGCAGGGCATCACCGGAATGGAAGATCTGGCAAAACAGAACATCATGCCAGGTATGCGTTACGAATGGACAGGCTTGACGCTGGATGAAATCGAGTCGAGCGGACGCGCGTTGCTCATCTTCGGCCTGGGAATTTTGGTTGTGTATCTCACCCTCTCGGCGCAGTACGAGAGCTTCGCGCTGCCTTTTATCATCCTGCTGGCTGTGCCCATGGCGGTTTTAGGTGCCTTGGGATTGGTTGCTCTGCGCGGCCTTTCAAATGATGTCTACTGCCAGATCGGGTTGGTAATGCTGATTGGCCTGTCCGCCAAAAATGCGATTCTGATCGTCGAATTCGCAGAGCAACTGCGGCGCAAAGGACGGTCCATTGCAGAAGCCGCGATCGAAGCCGCTGAGTTGCGATTACGGCCGATCCTGATGACGTCGTTTGCGTTCATCCTCGGCGTTCTCCCGCTGGTATTCGCTACGGGTGCGGGTGCTCTCGGCCGCCGTTCCGTGGGAACCACGATCGTTGGCGGTATGCTGCTCTCCACCGTGCTGAATCTGGTGTTCATCCCTGTGCTCTACGTGCTGCTCAGCCGCCTGCTGCGGCGCGGTGATGCTCACGAAGGAAGCACTGCGGAGGGACTTGTCTAGCGCCGACTAACGGTTGCGATGCGCAATGATGTAATCCTTGATGCGGTCGTAGATCTGGTTCGACACAATGCCCTTGTCGAGAAGGTCGTTCTTGGCGCGATATGGCCGATAGCGAATGATGCGCGCCGCCCAGGTTGGAGTCATCCCCGGCGCCTTCATTAGTTCTTCGAGGCTCGCGGTGTTGATATCGATCCGCGCGTCCGGCGCTGGTGCGCTTTGTGCGCCCGATGCTGGCCGCGTGGCCTGATCATCAAGCCTCCACGCAAGCCCCACGCGTCCGGTCATTAGAACGGAAATCATGGCTATAGCCAGGAGTGCCAAGAGGGTATTTGTTCTCACTGGTCCATTGTCTGCCCTGCTGGAGAAGCCGTAAACCTTTGGTTCGAATCAGTCGGAAAACAGCGAGACTCAGCCCCCTGTTTCCTGCAAAAATAGAGGCATGGCAACACCCCCGATTGCTTCCTCTACCAAACAGATGCTTCGCAGTCGCGTTCTCGGCAATACGCGTCTAGTCATTCTCCTAGTGCTCTTTGCTCTTCTGGCCGTCTGTCTTATCTTTACCTGGACCACGCGCGATGCGATGGGGAATCTCTCGTTTCTCAGTCCCAAGAACAATGCAAACCTTGCGACCGGGAGCAAGAAAACCATTGTCGATGTGAGTCCCTGGCAAACCGCCCAGGCTCTCGCTCCTCTCGCCGTGAGCGCGGAAGAAAAGGAGCACGCACAGGAGGCCGAACGGCTTGCGGACCACGAGGTGGACCAGGCATTTGCTGCGGCGCTGCGCCAGGCCACGATTGATTCGCAGCACCTTATTCTCACCGGCGATGCTCTCGAACTCTCCAAGAGGGTAGCGCAACTTCAGCAGTTGATTGCCCAGGATCGGGACGAAGTACAGACCATTACGGAACAGTTGAAGTCGCCGCCCAAAAACGGCAAGCCTTCTGAATACGACGAAGGTGATCTCGAGGTAGCGAAGGCGCAACTAGGCCTGGATACGGATGAGCTTGCAGACGCCCAGCAGGATCTGAATCGCGCCTCAGGAGACCAGACTTCGCAAATACAGGCGGAGTTGAACGCCCACGAAGCCACGATGCGCGACTATGACAAGCAGGTACATGAAGGCGGTCAGGTTGCGGCTATCTCATCACGGCGCTACTTGACCATGGCCGGAAGAGTCAGTGCATGGTTTCGGCAGCGAAGTCGATACGCCTCGCTGCAGCAAGCGCTCAATCAGACGCGCTCAGACATCGCGAATCTCACCGCGCAGCACAATGCACTTGAAGCCAGAGCCAACGCCACGGCGGCCGCCAAGACAGACGATCTCGATCAAAGACTTCAAGGACTCAAGGACAGAACGGCGCAACGGCAGATCCTTAGCATTACCGACGATCGCATCCAGACCGATCAGCAGCTTGCGACCGTCTACAGCAAATGGTCTGCACAAGTGCTCTTGCAGCACCGCATTGTGCTGCATCTCATTTTGCAGTCGCTTGCTCTCATTGCTTTCATCGGCATCTGCATGGTGGCGTGCGATGCACTCGTCCGCCGAATCATGTCGACCCGATTGCTCGATCAGCGGCGTTCGCAAACGCTGCGCAGCATCCTGGAACTCTCCATCCAGGTTGTCGGAGTCATTCTCATATTGCTCGTGATTTTCGGAACTCCACGCGAGACGCCAACAATTCTAGGACTCACCACCGCAGCGCTCACCATCGCATTGCAGGACTTCATCATTGCTTTCCTCGGCTGGTTCGTACTTATAGGTAAAAACGGCATCCACGTGGGCGACTGGGTCGAGATCAACGGCGTGGGCGGCGAAGTGATCGATGTCAAACTGTTCAGCACCACACTGCTCGAGACCGGGACGCTTGCGGACCGCGGGCTGCCGACTGGACGGAGGATCACTTTTATGAATGGGTTCGCTATCCGCGGGCAATACTTCAACTTCTCCACGAGCGGCCAATGGATGTGGGACGAAATTAGTCTCAGCCTTCCAGCCACGGAGAATATGCACGAACTGCTTGACCGGATTCAAAAGGTCGTGGTGGCGGAGACGGAAAAGAACGCGAGCCTTGCCGAGCAGGAGTGGAAGCGCGGCGCGCACGGCAGCAGTCTCAGCCGCTTCAGCGGTAGCGCTGTCGAGAATCTGCGCCCCTCGGCGTCCGGAATCGAGGTGCTGGTTCGCTATGTAACCCGGGCTTCAGAGCGCTTTGAGGTGCGCAACCGGCTCTATCAAAAGCTCCTTGAAATGTTGCGTGATCCCGCCAATCAGCCCGCATCAGCAACAATCTCGAGCGGCCAAAACGCCTGACGACCTTCAGCGTTTTGACCGCTTCAGTTGACATAGCATCATGTATGCCTTACTTTCTAAATAGATGCAGAGCAGCCGCCATCACGGTCATCACCACCATCATGGGACAACCATGCCGGCGGACTGTCATGGCCTGAACTAGACGGCCAGAGAGATCAGAAGAACCCAAAGCCCGCCGGCATAAGAGCCGGTGGGCTTTTTCATTTGGTGCAAAATCCAATCAGTTTCAGGAAGACAATGAGCACACAACCAACAATTGACTTTGAGAAGATGGATGGCCTGGTGGCCGGCATCGTACAGGACTCACAAACCGGCGAGGTATTGATGCTGGGTTTTCTAAACCCCGAAAGCTACGCCAAAACAATCGAAACCGGATTCGTCACTTTCTGGAGCCGCACGCGCCAGAAGCTGTGGATGAAGGGCGAAAGTAGCGGCAATCGGCTGCGCGTCGTCTCAGCTGCGACTGACTGCGACAACGACGCGCTGCTGTTCAAGGTTGTGGTCGAAGGCGATGGGCTGGTTTGCCACGAAGGCACTGTCAGCTGCTTTACCAAGCTGTTGGGATTCTCCGCGGAGGTGGCCCGTGGCTAACAAACTTCGTCTCGGCCTTCCGAAAGGCAGTCTTCAAGATTCAACGATCGCGCTGTTCAAGCGCGCCGGCTGGAACATCTACGCCGATGGTCGCTCCTATTTCCCCTCCATTGACGATGCGGAGATCGAATGCATGCTGATTCGCGCGCAGGAGATGGCGCGCTATGTCGAGCATGGCGTACTCGATGCAGGACTCACCGGAATCGACTGGGTAGTTGAGAGCGGTCTCGATGTCACCAGCGTCACCACCCTGATCTACGCCAAGCAAAGCCGCCGCAAGGTGCGCTGGGTGCTGGCCGTTCCTGAAGCGAGCGGATTTCAGCGCGCAGAAGATCTAGAAGGCAAGATTATTGCCACTGAGCTTGTAGAAGTGACCAAGAAGTATTTCGCCGACAAGGGCGTGAACGTAAAAGTGGAATTCAGTTGGGGCGCCACCGAAGTCAAGCCTCCCACATTGGCCGATGCGATTGTTGAAGTAACCGAGACTGGCAGCTCGCTCAAGGCCAACCATCTGAAAATCATCGATACCGTGATGGAAAGCGAAACCCATCTGATCGCCGGCAAGGCAGCGCTTGCCGATACATGGAAGCGCAAGAAAATCGACCAGCTCGCCGTGATGCTCCGCGGTGCCATTGACGCGCAGTCTCAGGTTGGGTTGATGCTCAATGTAAAACGTGCCGATCTTGAAGCTGTACTGGCAGTGCTGCCGGCGCTCAACTCCCCTACGATCTCACAACTCAGCAACTCCGAATGGGTCGCCGTCAACACGATTGTGGAAGAGCGGATTGCCCGTGACGTCATCCCAAAGCTCAAGACTGCCCGCGCCACTGGCATCGTCGAGTATCCGCTCAACAAAGTCGTGCTCTAGAAAGTGACAGAACGAGAACCATGAAATTGATTCGAACTCAAGGTCGAGGAGCACGTAAGGCTGAAGAAGTTCTGGCCACGTTGGAAAAACGCGGCGGAGCGGCATTCGAGCGGGTGTTGCCGGTCGTCCGCCGAATCGTCGCGAACGTCCGTCGCAGCGGTGATCGAGCATTGCATCGCTACGCAGCGCAGTTTGACGGGCTTGGCGATACGGCAACCATTCGCATCTCCGCACAGGAGATGGCCGACGCATGGGATGTGATTGATCCGTCGCTCCGCGTAGCTCTCAAGACTGCGGCTGCGCAAATTCGCGCATTCGCAAAAATGCAGTTACCCAGATCATGGAGCAAGTCGTCCACCGCAGGCCTCACCGTTGGTCAGATCGTGCGCCCGATTGACGCGGTTGGTTGCTATGTGCCGAGCGGCCGTCATCCGCTTCCGTCCACGCTATTGATGACCGCGATACCCGCGCAGGTAGCGGGCGTGCAGCGCATCGTCGTGGTGTCTCCCAAACCGGCGCCAGAGACGCTGGCAGCCGCACACCTCCTCGGCATCAAAGAACTCTACCGCGTCGGCGGAGCGCACGCCATTGCCGCTCTCGCTCACGGCACGCCTACGATCGCGCGCGTTGACAAGATCGTCGGCCCCGGCAATCTCTATGTCACCGCCGCCAAACGGCTCGTCGCCTTTGACTGCGCCATCGACATGCTGGCTGGCCCCACCGAGATCATTGTGACCAGCGAACGCGGCGACCCGGCTGAGATTGCCGCAGACCTCGTTGCGCAGGCCGAACACGATCCCGAGGCTCTCGCCATCTTCATCACCACGCGGCACGATCTAGCGAAGCAGGTCATCGGGGAAGCAAAAACGCAAAGCCGCAAGAACGCCATCGCCCGAACTGCTCTCGACCGTAACAGCCTGGCCATTGTCGCCGCCACTCTCGAAGAAGCGCGTTCCCTTACCAATCGTCTTGCGCCAGAGCACCTGACCGTCGATTCAATCGAAGATCTGGAATGGGTTTCGAGTGCCGGCTCAGTATTTGTTGGAGGCTGGTCCGCCCAACCCATGGGAGACTACATCTCTGGCCCCAATCACACGCTGCCGACCGGTGGAATGGCGCGCATTCGCGGCGGCCTCAGTGTAAACGACTTTGTAAAACTGATCACAGTGCAGCAGTACGATGCTGCAGCCATCGGCGAACTTGGGCCGCACGCAGTGTTGTTGGCCGAGGCCGAAGGACTAACGGCGCATGCTGCAGCGATACGAATGCGCTTTCGCAAAAGGTCATCGAACCGCACCGCAAATCGAAGCAGCGCGAGGAGAGCCCGTGGATAAATCCGCTTTGAAAGTCCACCCCGCTCCGCGCGCGCGTGTCCAGGCGATGAAGGAATATCACCCGCCTCTCGGAAATCGTGACGCCATGCGACTAGACTTCAACGAGAACACCATTGCGTGTTCCCCGAAAGTCCGCGATGTCTTGAGTTGCATCTCCGCTGGCCATCTCACCCGCTATCCCGAGCGTGGCCCCGTGGAGCGCGTCGTTGCAGAACATCTCCGCGTGCAGCCCGAACAGGTGGTATTGACCAACGGCGTCGATGAAGCGATACACGTTCTTTTCGAAACCTTCCTCGATGCCGGCGACGAATTGTTGCTGCCTGTGCCCACCTACACCATGTATGAGGTGTATGCGTCGGCGACCGACGCGCGAATAGTTCCAGTCCTGGCGCTTGACGATATGCAGTTTCCCTTCGAGGGTCTGGCAAGCGCGATCACCCCGCGCACCAGGATCATTGCTATCGCGAATCCCAACAGCCCTTCAGGTTCCATCACGACGCGCGCGCAGATTATCGAACTCGCTCAACTCGCTCCGCAGGCGGTGGTCCTGGTTGATGAAGCCTACTTCCACTTCCACGGCGAGACGGTCATCGATCTTATCGATACGCTACCCAATGTCATGATCGCGCGCACGTTCTCAAAGGCCTATGGGCTGGCCGGATTGCGGCTTGGGGTTCTGGCAGGTCCGGTCCAGCTCATCTCCTGGATCCGACGCGTGCTTTCTCCTTACAGCGTCAACTCTCTGGCGCTCGCCTGCTTGCCGCCGGCGCTGCAAGATACTGCTTATCTCGATTGGTACGTCGGGGAAGTCTTGGCAGCACGCGCGGACTTCGAAGCGGCTCTCGATGCTGCTGCTATACGCCGCTGGCCGAGTCAAGCCAATTTCATCCTCGTCTACATTGGTCTGCAGCACGCTGAATTCGTGCGTCTGATGTCAGCCGGAGGAGTGCTGGTCCGCGATCGCTCCAACGATCCGGGCTGTGACGGTTGCGTCCGAATCACCATTGGTACTCGCGAACAGATGCGCGAGGCAGTCGTAGTGCTCAACAACACACTGCACACGCTCAAGACCGCAAAGGAGAAGCAATGACAGCCAGTGCTGACGACAAAACGCCGAAAAATAAGACGGTTCGCAGGTCAGCGGTCGCACGCGACACCCATGAAACCCGCATCGCCATTGCACTCACAATCGAAGGCAAGGGCATCTACAAAGTCTCCACGGGCATTCGCTTCTTCGATCACATGCTGGAATTGTTTACGCGTCACGGCGCATTCGACTTGGAACTTTCCTGCAAGGGTGACCTCGACGTTGATCAGCATCACACCGTAGAGGATGTGGGCATCACGCTCGGCGAAGCGTTCGATCGCGCCCTCGGCGACAAGCGCGGAATACTGCGCGCCGGCTATTTCATCATGCCGATGGACGAGACACTCGCCATATCTGCCGTCGATTTAAGCGGGCGCGCAGCCTACGCGGTTGACACCAAGGTTCGCACACGCCTCGTAGGCGACCTCCAGACCGAGTTGGTTACAGACTTCTTCGAGGGTTTCGCGCGTGGCGCCCGTGCCAACGTGCACGTGAAGACAATGTACGGCCGGTCGAACCATCACAAAATTGAAGCAATCTTCAAGGCATTTGCCCGTGCCCTGCGCGTCGCCTGTTCGCGCGATAAGCAACTGGGCGAAATGCTGCCCAGCACCAAAGGGCTGCTCTGATGCGGGTTACAGTCATCGACTACAAAGCTGGCAATCTCACGTCCGTGTTGAAGGCGCTGCGGCATCTGGGCGCGGAGACGGTGGTGACGGATTCGGACGTATCGCTCATCGGTTCTGCTGAGCGGATCGTGCTGCCGGGAGTGGGGCATTTTGCGGCAACCGATCGGCTGAATTCAACGGGCATGACCTCGGCCATTCGCGCGGCCATCAGTCGCGGCGTTCCATTCCTCGGCATATGCGTGGGGATGCAGTGGCTGTACGCTGGGTCCACAGAAGCACCAGACCACGCTGGGCTCTCGCATTTCCCTGAATCCTGCACACGCTTCCCCGAATGCAACCAGAAAGTTCCCCATGTAGGCTGGAATTCGCTGGAGACCAAGGGTGGCTCGCGCCTTTTGGCAGGAGTCGCGCCCGGTGAGTTTGTTTACTTTACCCACTCGTACAAGGCTCCCATCACGGCAGACACCGCTGCAGTCGCAAACTACATTGAGAATTTCGCCGCCGCGGCAGAACGGGACAACGTCATGGGCGTCCAGTTTCATCCGGAGAAGTCCGGTGAGACTGGATTGAAGATCCTGCGCAATTTTCTGGAGTGGACATGCTGACCAAGCGCATCATCGCCTGTCTCGATGTCCACGCTGGCCGAGTGGTGAAAGGCGTCCAGTTTGTGGACATCGTCGACGCCGGTGATCCCGCTGCGCTGGCCGCTCGCCATGCCCGCGAAGGAGCCGACGAAATCGTCCTGCTCGATATCACCGCCACCCACGAAGGACGGCGAACCCTGCTCGAAACAGTGCGTCGCACCGCACGCGAGTTATTTGTCCCATTCACGGTGGGCGGTGGCATCCGCAGTGCGGAAGAAGCCGAGATGGTGTTCGAAGCCGGAGCCGACAAGATCAGCATCAATTCGGCCGCGCTAGCCGATCCTTTGCTGATCACCAGAATCGGCCTCAGCTTCGGAGCGCAGGCTGTCGTAGTGGCGATCGATGCAAAGCGCGATCCCGAAGCCGAAGACCCCGTGCGCGACGCGCAGGTATTTCTGCAGGGTGGACGCAAGCTCGCCGGACGTCGCGTTGTCGAGTGGGCGCTTGAGGCCGAGGCTCGCGGTGCCGGAGAGATTCTGCTGACCTCGATGGACGCCGACGGCACGCGCGCCGGTTTCGATTGTGAACTCACCGCAGCCGTCAGCGAAGCGGTCAACATTCCCGTAATTGCTTCGGGTGGCGCCGGTACAGTGGCGCACTTTGCCGACGTCTTCGGAAGAGGCAAAGCGGATGCGGCCCTCGCGGCAAGCATCTTTCACTTCGGCGTATCCAGCGCCCGCTCGCTCAAGCAAGAACTCGTCGCTGCCGGAATTCCCATGAGGTTGCCATGTTGATTCCCTCAATTGACCTGATGGGTGGCCGAATCGTTCAGCTGGTGCAAGGCAAAAAGCTGCGCCTCTCCTTTGACGATTTCGAATACTGGATCGAAAAATTCTCTCGCTTCCCACTGGTACAGTTGATCGACCTCGACGCGGCGATGCGCCAGGGCGACAACTACGCGTTAGTCGCACAGATCGCACGGCGGCTTCCGTGCCAGGTTGGCGGAGGCGTTCGTTCCATCGAGCGGGCACAGCAGGTACTCGATACCGGCGCCAGGCGCGTCATCATCGGATCCGCGCTGTTCTCTGAGGAAGGCGCGGTCAACGTCGATTTTGCGTCGGCACTTGCATTGGCTGTGGGCTCAGAACACCTCATCGCAGGAGTCGACACCAAGGGCGGCCGCATAGCGGTAAAGGGCTGGAAAGCGCAGGTCGCGCTGACGCCGGACGATGCGATTCCACAACTGGATCCGTATGTGCACGGATATCTCTACACCCATGTGGATGGCGAAGGACTAATGCAGGGTTTCCCCATCGATACCGCAGCGCGCTTGCGCAGGTTGACGGTTCACCATCTCATCGTGGCGGGTGGAATCCGCAGTCAGTCGGAGATTGATGATCTCGATGCAATGCGCGTAGATGCGGTGGTGGGCATGGCTGTCTACACAAATCTGCTCGCTATTTGATGCTCAAAGGCCCATCGAAATCTCATATCTTGCCCGGCATTTGCATCGGATATTCTGAAAGCCTGGTGCCAAAAAATGCGTCAACAAGGGAGAACCTGGACCATGACGAAGCAAAGTGGAATCCGCCTGGCAAAGAGACTCGATGAGGTCGGATTCTCCGATATCGTGCAGATCCGTAACAAGGTCATGGAAATGCGTGCCGAAGGCCTGCAGGTTCACTCCCTGCATGGCGGCGAACCCTACTTCGAGACGCCGGAAGAAATCAAGTACGCGGCGGTCAAGGCCCTTGTCGAGAACTACACCCACTATGCGCCGTCGTCGGGCGTCTTGCCATTGCGCAAGGCTCTTGTTGAGAAGCTTGCCGCAAAAAACAAAATCGACGTGACGACCGATGAGGTAATTGCGACCGTCGGCGGCTCACAATCTTTATATGGAGCCTTCCAGAGCGTGCTTGATCCGGGCGATGACGCGCTGGTCTTCTCGCCTTATTGGACGCCGATTGGCGACCTTGTCACTGGAGCACAGGCCCGCCCTCTGCTTGTCCCAACCATTACGGCAAGGCGCAACGGAATCCGCAAGACGCTGGAGCAGTTCTCGACTCCCAAAACTCGAGCCATCTACTACAACACTCCGCAGAATCCCAGCGGTCTTGTCTTCACGCGCGCAGAAGCGGAAGAGGTGGCTTCGTTTGCCCGTGACCGCGACCTGATTGTGATTGCCGATGAGGCTTACGAAGATCTTGTATACGAGGGCGACCATGTATCCATTGCGTCCCTGCCGGGAATGGCCGAGCGCACGATTACCTGTTTCACGTTTTCAAAAACCTATGCGATGACCGGCTGGCGCGCAGGGTATGCAGTGGCTAAAGAGCCATTCATGACAGCGCTGCGGAAGATCGTCCTCTACTCGACAAATGGCGTGACTACTTTTGTGCAGCAGGCGATGATCCATGCGCTCAAAACGCCTTCCTCTGAGATCGCCGCGCATCGCGAAGAGTATCGGAAGCGTAGGGACTTACTGGTTGGAGTGTTGAACGAGGTCGGACTCAAGTGCGAACCACCCGCTGGTGCCTTTTATGCATTTCCAAATGTTGAGAAGATTCACAAGAATAGCCGCACGGCTGCGCAAATCCTGCTTGAAAAAGCGCACATCGCCACCATTCCCGGATCGGTCTTCGGGGCGCAGGGCGAAGGCCACCTCCGTTTTGGATATGCCATCACCGTCAAGGAAATCGAGGATTGCGCTTCGGCGCTGCGCAAGTTTCTCAGCTAACTCTCTTTAGGTTGGGCTTCACCGATCGCGCGGCTGGTCTCAACTCGTGACGCCCGCAGCAGCACGGCAATTTGCTTCAGGTGAAGCTGAACCGCGTACGCACGCAGGATCTCTGCCTGCGAGAAGCTGAATCCCGTGTGGCGAACTTTTGCCATCCGCTCTTCAAGCTCGGCGATGTCCTGCTCGAGGTTCAGGTTGGGTGGCGCAACGTGAAATCGCCAGCCGTGAATGCATTTCGCAACATACTGAAAACCCGATTCGATATCAGTCACCAGTCGGCCCAGCTCTGGTTCCAGCTGCTGTGCATAGCGGTCTTCATAGCTCTCTCTGACGGCGAGCTCCAGCGCCACCAGCGCATCGAAGATCGTTCGGCCAAACTGCGCCAGCATGCCCAATCCTTCCCGCCAACCAGGACCACCCGAAGGTTCATTGCGCATCTCTTCCAGCAGCGCATTGTTACCCCGCAACATGGCGAGTGAATCTTGGCGAAGCTCTGGCAGGTTCTGCGCGGGCACCCCACGGAATCCCTGCAGAATGCCTTCAAAGAACGCATCAAGAACGAGAAATTCCTGGGCGAGTCCATCGCGCAGACGCAGCCGCGCGCGATCGGGAAACACCAGCGTCGATACGACGACAGCCACCAGAATCCCCAGAAACACTTCGCCCACACGGTGCAGCGCCAGCAGCCAGTGCGACCCTGTTTTCTGTACAAGCATCACAATGGAGATGGTCACACCGGCGAGCCTCGAACTGTTGCGCAGGCCAAGCAATCCGCAGAGAATGACGGCGGATAACACGGCCAGAATGTAGTTCCATGGCAAAACGCCGAACAGTGAAAACGCAAACCCAAATGCCGCGCCGATCATGGTGCCAAGAATGCGGTCCCGCGACGCGCTGATGGTGGCGCCGAAGTTCGACTGCAGTACGATGATCGCGCTGATGGCTCCCCAGTAGCCGTCGTGCAATCCAAATCGTATTGCGATCCACCAGCAGAGTGCCGCTGAGAGAGCGGTTTTGGTTGCGTGGATCAGCAGCCGCCTGCGTTCCCAGTTCAGCAGGCCGTGATTCGCGCGGCGGTCAACCCTCAGCTTGGCTGCGAGTTCCTGCTGCGACCACGTTTTGGGGTTGGATAATCGCATCGAAGGCATTGAAGTCCAGCACTTCATTGATAGCACGCCGCGCCAGACGAGGAATCGCGACCGCGCACTCTCAGCATGTAGCATAGAGGCAGAACTGCGAACCTCTGCGCATTAAGTTTATCTATGCTTCGCGTCGGATACTCCGAAAACCTGTCTGCTGACCTGCTCGCCGATTTCCCCACGGGAATCGAGCTTATTCGTTTGCCTCGCGATCTGGATCACGATGTTGACATCGAAGTGTGGATTCCGGATCCGTATCCGACGAGAAACACGCAGATCGTTCCGCATTTGCGGGGCGTAAAACTGGTGCTATCGCTCATGGCGGGAACAGAGTGGATTCCCGCGGCGGTGGGACCCCACGTCACAATCTGCAATGCGCGCGGCGCGCACAATATCCCGACGGCTGAGTGGACACTATCGGCAATCCTGACCATGTTGAAGCACTTTCCTCTGTTCCTTGACGTTCAGCGATCGGGAGAATGGAAGCGCCGCTTCGAAGCCAGCGCGGAATATGCGGCAACCAGCGGCGATGCCCGAGCACATTACCCGCCCGTGATGCTCGAAGAACTGACCGGGAAATCCGTCCTGCTGGTCGGCTATGGTTCCATCGGCAAAGAGATCGAGCGGATGCTCAGCCCTTTCAATGTTGAATTGACGCGGCTGGCTCGGACGGCGCGCATGAATCCCACAGTGCATGGTGTGGAAGAACTGGATGCCTTGCTGCCAAAGGCCCAGATCGTGGTGCTGATTCTCCCCGCGACAGCCGAAACGCAATGGCTTATCGACGCACACCAGTTTTCGCTCATGCAGCAGGGAACTCTGCTCGTCAATGCAGCCAGGGGGCCGATTGTGAATACGGACGCCTTGGTTGACGCACTGCATAGCGGCAAAATACGTGCGGCGCTCGATGTCACGGATCCTGAACCGCTACCGGTGGGACACCCATTGTGGAAGTGCCCGAACCTTCTGGTCTCCCCGCACGTCGGCGCATCAAGTCCGCAGTTCGCGCCTCGCGCGTTGAAGACAGCCGCCGATGAATTGCGGCGCTATATGGCGGGTGAACCGCTGCTCAACGTGGTGCAAGCCGCAGTCTGAACTTCACGCGCAGCACGTTTCCAGTCGCGGAGGCCGAGAACAGCAAGGCCAACAAGTCCCGCATACAAAACTGCTGTCAGCCACAGGTCCTTGTACATGTACTCGCCGATATAGACGAGATTGACGACAATCCAGAGCCACCAGTTGGCGATATGTTTGCGCGCCTGCCACCAGCTTCCCACCAGGCTGAAACTGGTGAGTGTGGCGTCGAGATAAGGCAGTGCGGCATGCAGTCGCTTAGCCAGTTCACCCAAAACAAAGCTGCCCGCGATCCCCGCAAGTAGCGCGATCACCAGACTCGACCATGCCAACGGAACGACGCGCACCTCGCCTTCTTCTCGCACGCCGCGCCACCAGTGCCACCACCCATAGAGAGTGAAGGCAATGAAGAATATCTGCAGCAGCGCGTCGGATAACAAACGCGCGCGATAGAAGACAACGAGATAGAGTACGTCCGCAGCAAGCACCACGGGCCAGCAGATCAACAGCCGCTTCGTGGTGAGCCAGATGCCCAGAGCGGTGGTAACGAAGCCTGCAAGTTCCACCCAGTTTGTGGCGAGATAGTGGGCAATGGCCGCGAACGTCATGCGCGCACCGCCAACCGTTCGCGCGATTCCGCCCATTGGCGCAGAGGTTCCAGAATTTTCCTGCGTCCAGGTCCGCTGAACCATCGCGCGTGGCCAACCAGGTAATCACGCGACGCTATGCGAGCCTTCTCCGCTGAATACAATACCCCGACAAAATAGTCCGCTTCGGTAAGCGCAAATTCCGCATGACACAGCGCAAGCATCGGGACCAGCGCGTGGGCCTCCGCCCGGCTGAGCGGTCTCACTCCCTCGTAGCCTTCCAGTAGTGCCCACAGATCGTCAAGGTGCACCGAAACATCTTCGCCACCATTTGTATCGCGCATGAGCACCAGCCAATCCACAACATTGCGCTCGATAGCCTGGGTGAGGTCGTAGACAGCAGCGGTGCGATCAACCAGTCCAAAATCGATGACCGATACGGCTTGCGCCCGACGACTTTTATCACTCCAGAAGAAATTTGAAGCGTGCAGATCATTATGAGTCCACAGCGGTTGAAGCGATACCAGCAGAGGTTTCAATTCTTCGTGAAATGGCTGCAATAGAGTGAGCGCCTCTTCGAAATCCCGTCGCGTCCACTCATCCTCAACTAACGCGGGACGTGCGGACGCGTAAGTTTCAAATGCCTTCAAAGGATCGTCAGACGCAAAGATGGTAAAGCTCGCTACCAGCGGCCGCGGTTTCCTTCTTGGCGCATTGTAACTTCCAGCGGCAACGTGAAGTCGCGCAAGCATCTCGCCCGCCGACCGAGCGTGATCAACGGATCGGAATGGCGTCCAGGAAATCGCATCTTCATACGAATCGATCCCATTGGGGATATCGTGCACCTCGTATGTCCAATCGCCGATTTCAACTGCAGTTTCTTCAGTGTCGGCGGTAAAAACGCGTGGAACCTCCACGCCATTCTTCCGCAAGTGCTTCATAAACCGGTGCTCTTCCATGAGCCCTTCAACATCGCGCACCGACCGCGCATGTCGCTTAACAAAAACATTTCCACGACTTGTTCTAACCACACTCGCTGCGGAAAACGGTCGCGGGCTGGCTGACAGAATCTCGACCGGCTCGCTAACCTCCGGCATCTTCGCAAGTACGGCTCGCACCTCGCTCAATGTCAACGGTGGCCAGTCCGGCTCAACCAGCGATCCATCCAACCCGTGCGCTTTTGTCGATTCGTTCAAAACACTTCCTTACCGCAGGAGCAATTGCTAAAACGAGTAGTGCGCTGAGAGCCGTACGGTCGTCGGCGCACCCTGATGGATGAACGTATCTCCGTAGCTCGCTCCCGTGTCCTTCCAGTACCGTTTGTCGAGAATATTATCGGCGTACATGTGCAGTGTGATGCGGCCCTTTTCGCCGCCCGGCGTGTAGCGCGCCCCAAGATTGAAGATGTTGTAGCCACCTACGCTAACAACGTCGTCGCGGGTCGCCTCTTTGCGGCTGGTGTAACTCCAGCCCGGCATCAGGTGCAGACCGCGCGCGTGCGCCACCAGCAGATCGGCAAATAGATTTGTATGAAATCGCGGTACGTTGATGACCTGCTTGTCGTCGAACGACGGCGTTCCGGTGCCAGTTGAGACAGCGCGCATCGCTGTTCCCGAGGCGCTTAGCTGAATCCAGTTCGCTGCTTTGCCTTGCGCATTCATCTCGATTCCTTCATGCGTTTCATGACCATCCGATTCGAAGCATTGATCGCCCGCGCTTCCTGTAGGACAAAATGCGTCGGCACCATCGATCACCCTCGGATAGAAAAACGGCTGTCGCATTCGGAAGAGCGCCGCAGTCAGCAGAATGCCGCGCTCATATTTCGCGCCGACCTCCGCCTGCCGCGTCATAAAGGGAGTCAGGAACGCGCTTGTGTTATCGACCCACCACGGAGCCTGCGGCCCCAGCGAAAGCAGGGTGCCGTAATTGCCGTAGAGCGTGAGGCTCTCAACCGGCGAGTATGTGGCTGCATACTGCGGTAGCCACAGCGACCTCGCCGCGGTGTAGTTGAAGTCGGTCACCCGCACGAAACGCCCACCCGCCTGCAGCACGACATGACCGGGAAGATGTGCTCGCTCCTGCACGATGCCGGCACTTTGGTGGTTGTAGTCGGCAAGTGCCGAAGCTCCCGCCTGCGCATCATCCGGCGCGTAAACGATATTCGGTTGATAGACGTTCTCCACGCCGAGCGGCTGGTAAACAATGCTCGACGATAGATCGACCGAGCGATGAAATAATGAGCCACCCCCCGCCACATCGTGGCTTATTTTGCCGGTGCTGAAATGGCCCTGCAGCAAAGCCTCGCCGATCGCATCGATCCGCAATTCGCCAGGACTGCGATAGTCATAAATCTCGTAGCTGCCGTCGGGGCAGAAAAAATAATAGGGCGAATCAGGGCAGAGAGAATTCCCGTCCGCATCCAGCGCCGGCCCATACGGCCATATCACGTTGTCGTCAACAAGCGAGTGACTATAAGAACCACCGAGATGAAGATTCCAATTCGCGGCAAGTCTGCGTTCAAGCCGCGCCCCGGCGTTCAACGTATCAAAAGTATTCGGCTTCGACCACGGCTGAAAGCCAAGCATGACGGAGGGATACACAGGCGACGGCACCGTTGTCCCGCCCAGCAATTGATAACCTGCCTCGGAACGGCCCACCTTGTGCTGATATTCAAAGTCGGTCATTAGTTGCGTCACTGATCCTAGTTGCCATCTTCCGTTCGCCGCGCCCATACCGCGCCATCCGTTCGCCCCCTCCACGTAGGTGTGGATGTCTTCTCCGGCAGCAGTGATCAAAAGACCCGAGCCGCCATGAAATCCACGCGCGACAAACTGCACCGCGCCATACGAAGTTCCACGGTGGTCGGTCTCAATATCCAGCGTAGGCCGCTCGCCTGCATACGGTTCTTTAGTTGCGTAATCGATAACGCCCCCCGCAGAAGCAATCCCGCTTTCGAGCCCCGCGATCCCTTTGATAAATTCAACCCGCTGCTTGTTTTCAAGCGCAACATCCTGCTCGCCGGCGATTGTCATCCCGTTAATCTGCATCCCCGTCGCCAGGTCGATCGGGAATCCGCGAATCTCGTAATCACCGTAGTAGCCCACGGGCGCATAGTCTTCCCCAATAGACGCATCGTTCTTTACGACATCGGATAATACACGCGCGATCTGGTCGCTCATCAACCCGCTGGTTATGGCGAGGACAGAAAGCGGCGTCTCCCGGACGGGTAGGTTGTCGAGACCTGCCGACGTTGAAGCATCCGAGAGATAGTCGTCTTTCACTTCGCCGTGCACGACAACAGTGGTTGTGACGCGATCGAGTTTTTGCTGAGATGAAACTTGCGGAGCCGGCGCGTTTGGCGTCTGTGCATCCGCCGGCGCAGACGTTGTGCTCTGACCCCAGCCAAAGGAACCTGCCGTAGCAAGTAAGCTCACGATGATCCACCGCAGACTACTCCGGCGGCGCAATCGTCGCAGATGAGATTGAAGCGCACGCATGCCTTGTTCCCGCTTTCAAGAAACAAGGGCGTCTGTGCTGGAAGAGGAAGGACTGGGCCAAACTGGCTTCGAAAGCTTCCCACGCCGGCATTATCCGGATCGGGTTCGAGGGTATCTTCTCAGCCCCACTTTGTGGAGCACCCCTGTTTCAATAACTAGATTGAAACACCGTTCGCGACCAGAATGCAAATCCCGCGTTCCTGATCGTGTGACCAAACCGTAGTTTTGCAGGTTACTTCGAATGTCCTCTACAGCCGTGCTGTGAAAGGGCGGCCAACCGAATCGTTTAATCCGCGTTTTCGGGAAGGGGAACGATCGGTTGAAGCGCAGTGTCCGGACGCCCTCGCCAGCGGAACAGCATCCACGCAAGCGTCAGGCATGCCACAATGCTGACGCCAGCGTCCGTGACAATACTGCCGGTCAAGCCCATCCAGTCATATCCTTTCCCATCGATGAGCTGCATGTAAGTGATGGGCATGTTGCTGGCAGCCAGCAGAACGGTAAAAAGCGTAGCAGCGAAGGGATTGTCGGGACCGATAACTTCAAAGGCGATCCCATTCCCAGTGGCAAAAGCGAGCGCTTGAAACAAATTTTCGCCGGTGATCGCGACGCCAAAGCTCCACGGCTGACGCGGTAGAGTCAGAAGACTCAGCGTAAAGATGGCTCCTACGATGCCGATGGCAAGATAAACGGGACGAAGAGGGAATCGACGCGCTAGCGGAAACAGCAGAAAGCTCCCCGCAATACCTGCTAGTGAAGATCCAACTCCTGCGAACAAACTGACGGTGCGGTCGTTAGCAGAGAAGTCAGCGCCCGTTCCTCCCAGAACGTTCGTAAGCGCAAAAGACGCTGCGGGAAAAAGAAAGAGTGCCAACGCCATCAGGACGCTTCTCTGCTTCAGCAGCGACACCAACTCGCGATTGAATCGTCCAAAGCTCTCCCGTGCCGGTCTGCGACGCGCCGGAGGCGACGGGATCACAAGAAAGAGAAGCATCGGCACAAGAACTGCGCTGCCCATCAGCATTCCAGCCAACGCCGGCGCAAGCCGGCTGACCAGTTGACCGGCGAGAATCATCATCAGCCCGCCTGCGCCGAGGTTCGAGACCGCGAACCATACGCCGAGCCGTCCGTCCTCTTTCTTGTCGACGAGGCTGCCCATCCATCCTCCTACCGAACCCTGGTAGAGCATGGCCGCGGCGAAGCCGGGCAGCATGACCGCTTCAACCAGGCCGGGTCGGTCAGGATGCGCCACGGTGACGGCGATAGCGACTGCGGTGAGCGATCCGAAGATTACCGCGTAAGTCCGGCGGCTCAACCACGCATCCAGCATCGGAGAGACAGCAAAGATCCAGAAGCCGGGCGAAAGAATTGCAGCAGCAATGGCGGCAACGTGTCCCGCGGGAATGCCGTGGGCAGCAAGAAGCTCAGGAATGACAACGGCGCAAAAACCGCCCGTGAGCCCGAACGGCGCGTTGGTCAGACCCATCAGCCACGTTGGCGGCAGCCGCCGCGCATTCTCCATGCAACAGACCTCGTGAGAGCCAGGCGATTGTTCTTGAAGGCGGAAGACCCAGTGTTGATTGTTTTACAGGACGACAGGGATTCTGAAAAGCCGCATTGTGAGTAGGATCACGTTCTATCTTGTAGTTCTGATTGTTCCTATAGGCGAATTCTCACTACGAGTAAGTCAGAAGAAATGAACATCTGCAACTTACTCGGAGCATATCTATCGAAGTAGTTCCGCAAGTTATCCAGCTCAAATTTCAATTTTGAGTTGGAATTAGATACTGCACCGCAGAAATCTATTATGAATGCACCATGAATGGTGATATCCACAGAAAGCAATGGGGTTTTGCACTTGCATCCACAGATCGAACAGGCCTACTGTCTCTAACTAGCTGGTGACTCTGTAGCTGATTGGAACAGCAACTCCGGCCTGGTGAAAAGCGTAAGTACCGGTTTTGGTTTTAAGGTTCGCGGTCGGCAGCAATGTCGATAGTGAGTTGAAAGGTCAAGATTGAGAGTGCGCCGGAACCCAGATCAGGAATGTTGTGACCTGAATGGAACCCGAAGATTCATCCGCAGCGCAAGCTGAGGATGCAAAGTTCGATCCAGCCAGGGAGACATCATCGACTCAGCCGTAGATGCGGAAACGGGGTAACCCGAGGAAGCAGATACGGGTCAGCCGAGGAACCAAGGTTCGGGGTAACTCGAAACGCGGTGAATCGGCGAACGGTGAGAGACCCAAGATTTAGGGCAACCTGGAAATTGGTCAATTGCCGTAGCCAAGGAAGAAGACCCGGGGCAACTCGGAGCTTCAACCAAGGCAAACCGATGGGTGCGTGATCCGGGGTAACTCGGATATCCATCAGTCGGTACCGGAGGATTCGAAGTGCGGGGCAACCTTCACGACGAATCGTCGGCGATACCGAAAGGCTGATTCTCGGGGCGACTTGAGGACTGGCAGCTCGGCACCGCCGAAAGATGCGATCATCGGGGCGACTTGATGAGCCATCGCCGGTAAAGCCGGAGATGCAGGACGAGGGGAAACCCAAGTCCTACATCGGGGGCGAGGCAGGAGGAAGCAGGCCACGGGGCAACCCGGAACCTGGCTGAAACCAGCAGCGCCGAAGGCATGAGAGGTTCGGGGCAACTCGAGCATCCATCGCCGGCACAGCCGAAGGACCGAAGCCAAGGGGCAACCCAAGGATTCGGACGCCGGCTCAGGAGAAAGGGAGCGCGGAAGGGGCAACCCGGAAACGCCGCCCGGTCTGAGCGGGAAGATGCAGGAAGCGGGGCAACTCGCAGCCTCATCAACAGGCCGATAGAGACGATGTTTGATCCATTGAGCTAAAAGATCATCCGGAAAACGCCGGAGGCCGCAAGGTCTCCGGCGTTTTCAATTTCAGGGGCGAAATGGTGGATGCCCTTACGCGTTGAGCCGATCTGCTCCAAAATAATCCTGAGTCAAACTGACGTCGATTGAAGCGCCTTCACCAGCTCATCAGCAGTGATGACGGTGGCCCGCTGAGGAAAGAATCTTTCCGTCAGACAGGCACGCAGCTCGGCGTCCAGATCGGCGCAGCAATCCCTCAGAACGAAGAGGTTATAGTCGGCGTCACTGGCATGCAGTAATGTCGACAGCACCACACCGCTGGTCGCGATTCCCAGCAGGATGAGGGTATCGATTCTGTTTGCCCGCAGAATCATGTCGAGTTCTGTACCGGCAAATGCGCCGATGCGGTGCTTGGTGATCACAACTTCGTCGTCATTTGGCGCAACGTCCCCATGAATTGCACCGGCAGGTCCCTGGAAGATCTGCTGCCATTGAGGGGAATTCTTGATCGCGCCGATGAGCTGGTTTCGCGTATCCACTTCGGGAAGCCCCGGTCGAAAACCCACCCGCACGTGGATTACGCGGATGTTGTTGTTCCGGGCCGCACTGAGCGCGCTTCTGACGCGGTAGAGGAACTCCGGCTCATCTTTTGTGTAGATCTTAACCACCGAGGCCTGCAGATCCATGCTCAACAGTGCGGTGCGGCTTGCTTCAATCTTCAGATGAGCCATTTACCAGACCTCGGTTTGATTCTAGAAGATCAGCACCGCAATCGCGGTCACGACCGATCCGACAAGGACGAGGACGAGGTTCATGTCGAACTCTCGCGTTCTGCCGCCGAGTTGAATGCGCAGTGGCTGGATGCCGTTCGCGTCGTGCAGCGTGCCCCTGTACATCCCGCGCGTCAACACTGCTACAAAGAATCCCATCATCGGACGGCAAAAATGACTCTAGAATTCTAGACCGACCTCAGCTCCTTCACTTCCTCAGCAAGTTCTTTCGGCGTCTTCATAATGTGCCGAAAGCCCACCACGAGCACCAGCGCAACGCTATGCAACGCGCCCAGGATTCCAATTGTGATGGCGCATCCCAGCAAGCCGAGGTGCAGCGCCGCCTCGCAAAGGTGTTGTACGCACCACACCATCAAAGAAATGCCCAGCGGGCATCCCACTACCATCCCATAGCCGATCATGCCATTGTCTCCGCTCATCCCCTTGAACAGCAAAACAAACCAGATGATCGTGCAAGAAATGAACATGGTGATCGCCCACGGGCCCGCGTGGCTTATGTGCTTCGCAGAATCATAAGCCGCTCTGGGGGACCCGGTGACGGTGTGCCAGGTTGGAATTGGAAAGTTTCCAATCTGAGTGAATAGTTCCGGCGCAGGGGGCGGAGCCTGCGCGATTGATTTCATAGCATCATTCAGGTTCGTTGTCGTGGGTGTGCCCGCCTCGAGTGCGAGAATTCTTGGAGGAGCATCTCTCTTGATTGTTTCGCAGGCGACGATCCATTTGCAATTATGGCTCCGCAGCGAATCGCCGAAAGCTGACGCAAGTTCCATGGGATCGACTTGGTTCACTTTGACCAGTTGCCCTTCAATGACCCTTTTCATGCGACCGGAAAACGAATCGGTATTCGCAGCGGCGTTTTCTACTGGCGGCTCCTCCGGGTTCCCGTGTAACGCCTTGACGACATCGATTGTGGCTACAAGGCCGCACAACAGGATCATGAAAATGTTGCCGAGGTGGCGTAGTCGCTTAAACGCGTTTCGGGCGTGGCCGGGCGGGTGCGGTTCCTTCAACTGCTCGCTCATAGCGGATGACCTCAGAACGAGATTTTCGTGCTGTCCGGTTTTGATAAAGGAAGGGGACGTGCGCTTAGTTCGTTAAGTTAAAGGGACTCCTCGAAAATGGCAAACTAAATTCTCACGCTGGACTTCTTGCGATCCATGATCAAAAAATTGTCGTCGCAAACATCAAGACCGCGACCCCAATGATGACGAGCACCGCGTTCATGTCGATCTCGCGTAACTTTCCAGCAAGGTGCATACGCAATGGCTGGATCCCGTTCGCATCGTGAAGCGTGCCTTTATATGTCCTTAGAGTAACTAGCGCGAGCATGAAGCCGCACATCGGAATGGAAGTGAACAGAGCTGCGAGATAAAACAAGGCGCCCGACTGCGGGGACGGCCACCAGATCAATCCGACTTCAATCGCGCATGCCATGTTGGCCGAAAACGTTTGCCACACCACGTGAAAGCGCGCATGTCCCGGCCACAGCGGATTGGTCGCATGGGTTTTGTTCAGGTCAATGAAGAGCGGGGTGATCCCTTGGCCAGCGGCAACAGCCGTAAGCATGAGTCGGGCTAGGAGTGGCGCAGACATCCCCTGCATTCTAATTGGATTCGAAAAGCCACGAACGACATCGCGTCGGCGAGGCTTAGTGCATCGCAGAAGCGCCCGGCCCCTGTCCCGGCCGGTTCGCATTGAGCATGAACGCCATGAAGACCAGAAAGAACGACAGCCAGGAGAGCTCCATGTAGACATCCTGGTAGCCCTGCATCTGCGCCTGCTGGTTCAACTGGTTGTAGATCGAAGCCAGCGCCATGCCTCCGCTGTTGGGGCCGCCAAATGTTCCACTCAAGAAACCGGAGAGCGCCTGCCGGTGCTGTTCAAATGCATTCGATCCTGCCTGCATCGCGCCTTGAAGATGTTGTTGGTGCCAGAGCGAGCGCGAGGTCACCTGTGCGTTGGTGATAGCGATCATGATACTGCCGCCAAGATTTCGCACGAAGTTGATCAGGCCCGCGACCTGGTTACTCTCTTCCTTCGGCATGCCTACGTAGGCGGCATTCGTGATCGAAATGAAGCAGAAGGGAAGCGGCAGCATCTGCACCACGCGCAGCCACGACGCCTGCGAAAAGCTCATCTGCAACGTCGTAACGTAGGCTGCATAGCGGAACGTCACGATGAACATGATGAACCCGACCACGGCCAGCGTTCGCGCAGAAATCTTCCCCGTTGCAAATCCCGCCATCGGCATCACCACGACAAGCGCAATGCCGCCCGCCGTCAGCGCGAGGCCCGCAGTGGTCGCGTTATAACCCAGCAACTGCTGCATGAACTGCGGCTGTAGAACGGTATTCGCATTCAGCACACCGCCCACCAGCATCATTAAGAAACAACATATTGCGAAATTCTTAAATCGAAAAAGCCTTAGGTTGATCAGCGGATTTTTTTGTCGCCACTCCCACCAGACCAGCCCGATGATCCCTCCAACGAAAAGAACGGCGAAGAAACAAATGAAGCTGGAACTGAACCAGTCTTGTTCCTCGCCCTTGTCCAGCATGATCTGCATGCCGCCCATCGCGATGGTGAGGAATGCCAGCCCCATGTAATCCATGTTCTTCAGTTTGGACGGATCAGCCTTGATCCACGGCGGATCTTCGACAAGCCGCGTCACCAGAATGAACGCCAGAATGCCCACTGGAATGTTGATGAAGAAGATCCAGCGCCAAGTGTAGTTATCCGTAATCCAACCGCCCAGCGTTGGTCCAATCGAGGGAGCCAGTACCGCAACCAATCCGTAAAGCGCGAACGCCTGTCCGCGCTTGTGCGGCTCAAACGAGTCGGCCATGATGGCTTGCGCCATGGGTTGCATGCCGCCGCCACCCGCGCCCTGAATCACCCGGAAAATCAGCAGCATGGGCAGAGACGGTGCAGCACCGCAGAGAAAACTCGCAATAGTAAAGACGGTGATGCAGAAGACAAAAAAGTTGCGCCGCCCCATCAGGCTCGACGCCCATCCACCCAGGGGGAGCACAATTGCATTCGACACCAGGTAGCTGGTCAGCACCCACGTGCTTTGGTCGGTGCTCGCTCCCAGGCTGCCGGCAATATGCGGCAGCGCAACGTTAGCGATGGAGGTGTCCAGCACTTCCATGAATGCCGCCAGCGCCACCGTGGCAGCAATCAGCCACGGATTGACGCGCGGCTTCCACTGCGTCATTGATGCGGCGTCAGGATTCTCCATCGTCTTGGCCGGCGCTCCGCCTGCGGGCGCTTGCGGCTCTGTCTGCAACTCGGGCAAAAACTATCTCCTGGGGCGGTTGGTGCCGATTTCAGTTGTGGGGAATCGAGGAACTCAGTCGCAAAGGGCGACTTCCGCAGCCGCCAATTTGCCACTTTCCAATAGATGTCGATTGCTGCCGCCGGGGTTCACGGATTGTTGGGAGTGCTTCACATTGCGGCACTTGCCATGGGGTTCGCGGGAGGTGTGACTGTCGGCTCACGCCAACCAATCACGGCAATCGTCAATGCCAGCAACTGCATTGCAACGATAAAAGCCACGCACGCAGGCCACTTCCCAAACGCCCAGAAGGCCCCCGGCACGACGCCGGCCGCAGTGCCGCCGAGGTAGTAACAAGTGATATAAATCCCCGCCGCCGTCACCCGTGCTCCCGACGGAGCTGCCACCCGCAGGTGGCTTTGCGACGCGGTCTGTGCCACAAAGACTCCGCTCGACAGCATGGCCAGCCCCACAATTACCAAAGGCAGAGAGTGCATCAGCGTGAGCAGCACGCCTGCAATCGAACAGCAGATTGCCCCGCCTATCCCGGCGCGCAAACCCACGCGCGTAATCAGGTATCCTGCTCCCGGCGTAACGATCAGCCCGATCAGGTAAACAAAAAACAGCGAACTTAGCGCCGTGATCGAAAGCGAAAATGGTGCAGCACTCAAATAGAACGTGATCCACGTAAAGACCCCGACCAGCGAGAAAAGAACATTAAATCCCACAGCAAATGTAGCCACCAGTCGCCGATTCCGGAACATTGCCTGGACCTGGTAAGGAAACGTGGGAAGGGAGCCGGCTTTGGGTTGGATCGCCGTTCGGCGATGACCGTGCGGTAGCCACATCGCAACGGCCGCAGCTCCCACCAGTGCAGCCGAACCAAGGACAAGAAAGCTCACGCGCCAACTATAGTAGTCCGCCAGAATGCCCGCGGAGATGCGCCCCATAAAACCGCCCAGAGCCGTGCCGCTTACATAGAAGCTCATGATCAACGCAACCCGTTCCGGCGGCCATTCTTCCCCAATGTAGGTGACCACTACGGCGATGATGCCCGGCACCATAATCCCCTGCAGGAAGCGCCAGAAGATTAGTTGCGTCAGCGATGTTGACGTTGCGGCTAGCAGCGTAGGGATAGAAACACCCAGCAGCGAAATCACAATCACGCGCTTTCGAGCCAGCCTCTCGGTGACAGCTCCAAAAACGGGTGCGGAGATCGCCACTCCCAGCGTCGCGGCAGAAACTGTCATCCCCACCCCGGTCTTGGAAGCATGAAACAGGTGCGCCAGCAAGGGCAGCAAAGGCTGCGTGCAGTAAAGCTCGAGAAAGGCACACACCCCGCACAAGGTTACCGCCGCGGCTGCCATGTTACTCGGCTTCGGGGGTCGGTCAGGCTGGGGGTGCGGTTGCAAGAACCAGAATACAGGCCCCGCACTCTAGCATCTCTGGGCAGACCAGCAGCATCCGCTTCGCATCACTTCCGTTTCGCGGGCCCACGCCGAGCGGTTAACCTAAGCAGGAATGGATTCCCCTTCCACCACTCCTCCACGACGAGGTATGGAGGCTTTTGCCTCTCGCGATTTTCGACGATACCAGCTAGCCCGCGTTGCCGTAATTCTCGGTGCCGAAGCGCAGGCCGTAGCAGTAGCTTGGCAGGTCTACTCCATCACCCATCGAGCTCTCGATCTCGGATATACCGGTCTGGCGCTCTTTCTTCCGGGGCTGTTCTTTCTGCTTCCAGCCGGACACGTAGCCGACCGCTTCGATCGCCGTCACGTGATCCTCTGCTGCTATACGCTTCAAGTCTTCTGCACCTTGGCGCTTTTGGCCCTGGCGCTCTGGGGAGCACACCACGTCTTCTCCATCTACGCCGTACTTTTTTTGATTGGCACCGGACGCGCCTTCTCCGCACCAGCCAGTTCTGCTCTCCTCCCGCACCTGGTTCCGGAAAAGCACTTCGTCAACGCCGTGACCTGGGGAGGCGCCATCTTCCAACTCGCCAACGTTACCGGCCCGGCGCTCGGCGGATTGCTCTTCACGCTGCCCCTGGTAGGTTTCCTTCACAGCGCAGGACTTGAGGGTGCAGGAATCGTCTACATCTTCACGCTACTCACGCTGGTCTGGTTTCTTGCCCTCATTCTCAGCCTCCACGTGCGACCTGGGCGCATGGAGCATCGCGCCGCTTCGCTCAAAGTGGTGCTTGCAGGGTTTCAATACGTGCGCAGTTCCCCAGTGCTCCTCGGATCCATGTCGCTCGATCTCTTCGTGGTCCTCCTCGGCGGAGCGGTAGCCTTAATGCCCATCTTCGCCAACGAAGTGCTGCACACTGGGCCACGCGGCTTGGGTGCGCTGCGGGCGGCTCCGGCCATTGGCGCGCTCACCATGTCTCTGGTAATCGCACGGTTCCCCATCACCCGCAAAGCCGGCTCGCGCATGTTTGTCTGCGTCGGCATCTTCGGCGTGGCAACCGTGATCTTCGGATTATCAAAGAGTCTCTGGCTTTCGCTCGCCGCCCTGGCCATCAGCGGCGCTGCCGATATGATCAGCGTCATCATCCGCGGATCGCTGCTGCAGCTCGCCACCCCTGCGGAAATGCGCGGCCGCGTCAGCGCAGTCAACTCGCTCTTCATTGGCGCATCCAACGAACTGGGCGAGTTTGAAAGCGGCCTGACCGCGCAGTGGTGGGGCGCCGTGCGTGCAACCATCTTCGGCGGGATGGCGTCACTAGCCGTCGCCGGAACCTGGGCAGCAGTGTTTCCCGGCCTTCGCCGAACTGACGAGCTAAGCGCGGAGTCTCTTCGCCCCAAGCCCGGCCCCGCAAGCCTGCAATCTCCGGCGGCCGGTTAATCCAAATCAAAACATCTGCATCGAAGCTTTAGGAGAAGACGCATGAAGCCCTGGAAAATTGTGGTCATTCCCACCGCCATCACGTTGATCATCGCCGGCATCTATATGTTTTCGGTATGGAAAAAGCGTCAGAACCCTGGTGTGGTCAACCAGGCACAGGAGCAGAAGCTGACCCCGGACGATGTGGCGGTAGTGAAGATGCAGTTTCCCTCGCACTTCGATGACCTGAAGGACGAAGAAGGCAAGAGCCTCTGGATGAAAAACGGCTACACCATGCCTTACTTCCCGTATGCCGGCGGCAAGGTCGACTTCAAAAAGCGCGTCGGCGTCATTCCTCCACTGCAGAAACTTGAGATCAAGAAAGCCATCAAGGCCGCGGTTCCGGCCGATGTTGATGACGGCATTAGCCACGGAACCCGCCAGGCAATGTACGTCTTCACGCTCCCTGACGACAAGGATGCGAAGCAGGAATACGCCACGCCGGTAGGCGCGATGGAAGGCACAGAAGAGCAGTATTACAGCGACCTCTTATTCTTTTACGATGACCCGCACTCCATCTACACACACTGGCCCACGGATGTGTGGACCGCCGTCGAAGCGCACCAGGCAAAACCTGGCATGAATGAACTGCAGACGCGGTTATCCCTCGGCCAAAAAATCCAGACCGACAACCCAAGAGAAGAAGGCAACCGCACCGTAACCTACGATCTGAACGGCAAGAAGTGGACCGTAACCTTCGTCCACGACCGAGCCACAAAAGTGCAGAACGGCTAAGAAGATCGCAGTTGAGTAAGATTCATCATTCTGATAAATGACTCCGTCATCCTGAGCGAAGTCGAAGGACCGGCTTTTCCTGTTAGAACGACCGCATATCTGGCATTGTGCCCTTTGCCGATTCGCAACTCCATCATTCGCAGCGTATGGCTGACATCGGATTAGTGCGGGCAGAGCGCAGGGCGGGGAGCAGAGAAGCAGCGCTGGCGATCAACACCAGTGCGAGAATGGAACCCGCAAACACCCATGGGTCGCGGACCGAGGTGCCATAGAGGAAGCTGGCCAAGGCCTTTGACGCCATGAGCGCCGCAGCCAGGCCCACGGTGGTGCCGGCGAGCGCGACGCTTGCGTTTTGCAGGAATACCATGGCCACCACCTGCGATTTGCGGGCACCGAGAGCCATTCGAATGCCAAGCTCGCTGGTACGGCGAGCGGTGGCGTAGGCGAGAGTTCCGTAGAGACCAACGGCCGTGACAACGAGAGCGCAAATGGCGAAGAAGACCGACAGAAGAGCCATGGTGCGTTCGGCGCTGAGGGACTCGTCAACGGTGACGGACATGCGCGTGAGCAGCGGTGCGGGAATGGCAGGGTTCAGGCTCACGGCCAGCGAGCGCGCCGCGTCAGCCAGTGGGGCGACTGGACCGCTCGTCCGGATCGTGGCGAAATAAGAAGGGCTCTGATTCCCGTCGTCCTGTGTCAACGGGAGGTACGCCGTGGGTGGTGCGGGAGAGCGCAAGTCCTCATACTTTGCGTTCCCCACCACCCTCACCACTTCGAATTGCGATGTGTTCTTGCCCTCATGCTCGATCACAAACTGTCCGAGCGGATTGATATCAGGAAAGAGAAGCTTTGCGGCTGTCTGGTTGAGGATGATCTTCGGCCCGCTCGAAGGCGTATCGCTCCAGGTAAAATCGCGGCCTGCATAAAGTGGAATCCGCATCGTCCTGAAATAGTCAGGCGCGACTCTGTTGTGATAGATGTCCTGCGTCTTGCCTGCACCCGCAGACATATCCTCGTCCCACGTCCAGTGAGTGAGCGGAACCATGCGGGCGAAACTCACGTCAGTGACGCCTGGCTGGCGGCGAAGACCATCTTCCAATTGACGGTAGAACTGGATGAGAGCTTCTCCTTTGAGCGGCTGCTTGTCGAGACTGAATGCAATATTGACCAGCCCTTTTGGATCGAAGCCAGTCCCGGAAAGGTACAGGCGCACAAGGCTTGAAGCGAGCAGCCCTGCCCCGACAACCAACATCAAGGCGAGTCCAACCTCGCCGGCCATCATTACCTTGGGGAGAATCCGTTTGCGCTCCTGCGATTGTGTGGTGTGTTGTCCACTCTTGATCTGCTCATTCAGGCTGCTGGATACAGCCTGCAGCGCGGGAACCAATCCAACAAGAAGCGCGGCGATCATGGACGCTAGGGCTGCGAAGGCGAATACACGAATGTCCAGAGACGTGTCGACATAAGTGTCTCCTTGATTGCCGAGCAACATCATTGCAAGAGACTTGCCGACAACCGGCGCAATGGCCAACCCGGCAGCAGTGCCCATGACGGCGATCAACAGGCTTTCGATGAGCAGCTGCTGCACCAGCCGACGACGGGTAGCTCCAAGAGCAAGGCGCGTCGCTAGTTCAGGCTGGCGGGCCGCACCGCGCGCCATGAGCAGGCTGGCGAGATTCAAACAAGCAAGCAGCAGAATGCCGCCGCACATGGCGAAGACTGCCCGGAGTGGCTTGCGAAAAAGCAGCCGCACATACGTGAACCCTGCTGAACCGCTCTCAGCTGTGAAGTGAGCGTCGCGCAGCTGGCTGCTCGCCGGAGTCGCGATTGAGGCGACTTGCGCATTCGCCTGAGCCACGGTGACTCCCGGTTGCATGCGCCCCATCACCGTGAGCCACCATGCGTGGAATCCAGCCTCAGTCAAACTGCGCGGTGCGTCGAGAACCGGCTCAAGGGCAAGAGGAGCGAAGATATCCGGCCTCTGCAGCGGATCAGCTCCTATAAATTGCTTAGGCATAACACCCACGACGGTGAATACGTGATTGTCAATCTGCAGCTTTTGGCCGATAACGTTAGAAGCGCGGTTAAACCACCGCTGCCAGAACGATTCGCTGATAACCACCCCGAAGCCGGAGGGATTGCCTCCCTTGGCGTCATCCGCCCGTTCGAGCGTACGACCCAGCAACGGCGGAGTCTCGAGCGTCGAGAAGAAATCTCCGCTGACCAACTGGCCCGACACGCTCTCAGTACCACTGGAACCCCGGACCTGAAACTTACGGCGATCGAACGCAAAGACTTGAGAGAAGACCTCGCGGCGGTTTTCAAGTCCACGAAACAAAGGCTCAGAGAAACTGTAGTTGATCGTCGGACGCTTCAGATCAATCCCCAGCACGGCGAGCCGGTCGCTTTGCGGAACGGGCAGAGGGCGCAAAAGGAGGCCGTTGATCATGGAGAAGACGGTGGTATTCGCGCCGACTCCGAGTGTCAGCTCACAAGCGCGACGAACGTAAAGCCAGGCGACTTGCGCAATACGCGGATGGAGAAACTGATATCGCGGCGTAGATTCTCGAGGCTGCCAAACTGCCACAGTTCCCTCAGGCGCTCATGCCAGCGGCTCGCGTTGCCAAAGGCGCGTCGTGCTTGCGCTTCGGCGTCTTTCGGAGCGAGGCCTTGCTGTACCAATTTTTTTTGAAGCATGGCTTGGTGAAATGCCAGTTCGTCGGCCATGTCGCGATCCAGGCGACGCTTTTGAAAAATTGCCTTCAGACGAAGCAGGAATTCGTGGAGATTCTGAGCCATGGTTGACCTCAAATTGCAAACTTCGAATTTCAGGATGCTTGCATGACGAATGCGACTGCCGACGAGAGACGCGCCCAACGTTGCGCCTCCGCGTTCAGCTTTTTCTGTCCTTCGACGGTGAGCTCATAGAATTTTGCGCGACGGTTGTTGTCGGAGGTGCCCCACTTCGACTTGAGCAGGCCGCGCAACTCCATACGATGGAGAGCCGGGTAGAGGGCACCTTCTTCAACCTTCAGCATCTGTTGCGATGTTTGCTGGATCCACTCGGCCACGTTGTAGCCGTGCAGGGGGCCGCGGAAGAGGGCTTTCAAGATCAGCATCTCGAGCGTACCCTGAATCAATTCGCCGGAATCGGATGTCTGTCCCATAAATGTCTTATGGGAAGCCTAGCCGCCAATCTTCTGATTTGTCAACAGCCGCAAGAAATCCAAGATCCGCAGTGAAAGCTACGTAGGTAGCACTGCGAAATGTTCTCGCTGCGCATCAAGGGGAAAAGGGGCGACCGATCCGATCGCGACGCACTTCCTACCGCTGCAGCAGGTCGATTGGCTTGCTGAAGTCCGTAGCGCGCACATACTTCGCCAGCGTCGGATGCTGGCGCTCCAGTGCAAGGTACATCTCCCACGCGACGCGCCGATAGCTGAAGTGCCCCGCCGGCGCGGATCGGAGTTCGCTGATGTATTGCGCTTCCGCAAAGTCCATCTTGAAGAGGCAGCGAACCCGCGTAGCCAGCGGTAATACGTAAAGCGCCGAAGATGCGGCCTCCGGTGCGGAGCCCGCGGCAATCTTCGCGCTGGCCGCATGTGCAGATTCGATCGCGGCTTGATAGTCGGCCAGCACACCGGCCTCTTCCAGTCCGGCGGCATCACCTGAGTGCGGCGTGTCGAAGCCGTGCACCGCAGTGAATTCCTGCTTGATCTGGGTAACGCGGCGGTGGCGATGCATGTCGCGAAAGCCGCCGATATCCATCAGGATGTCGAAGCGCAATGCCGCCCCGGCGTGGAAGACACGAAGAGCTTCGTCATGCCGCCCGCGATGTTTCAACCCCAACTCGATAATTTCAGAGACACGAGACGAGCCAAGCCCGGCCACAATGTCGCGCACCTGGCGGTAGGGATGTTCGCTGGCCCAATAGATAAGCGTTGCTGCCAATTCAACTTCCAGCGATTCAGTACGCTCCACGAGATCCACAACTGGCGAAGCAGCAGGTGCGATTCCCTTAAGCAGTTCTTTCGAGGCCTGCTCGAGTTCGGCGCGTGTCTCGATCAGGTACTGGTTGGGCTCAGCATACTTAACTAGCGTCGGCGCAGTGCGAACCTCCCGGGTGAGCAGGTTGGCGGCTTCAGCCGACAACTCTGAGTCACCGAGCTTCTCAACAAAGGCCGCCGCAGCGCGAGCGTTCACATTCCAGGCGGGTCCCGTAGCGGCATCGCGCAATTTCGCGCCCAGTTCGCGCACCTCGGCGATGGGATGCGACAGCAGCCGTGAAACCTGTGTCTCCAAGGTGCGGGCATTCACAATCTGGCCAAGTGAAGTATTTGTCGCCAGCGGCAGCAGATAGCGCGCCACATCGAATGCCCGTGCCTTCAGGGTTCGATCGTAAGCCTCCGGTTTCATCGTCTCGGGACAGACGACGCGATCCCGCAACGCTGCGTGAACCGCAGCCGTAGTTCGCTGGTAGGCTGCGAACAGATTCTCAACCGTATCGCTGTAAAGTTTCGCAGACGCGGCATCCGAAACAAATTCCGGAAAGTACCACCCGGACTTCTGAAAATTCTGATAGCGTGTGGACCGTTCTTGCCCGTCCCAGCGCTGCTCATCCACCAGCACAATGGCGGCCAGCAGGCTAAGCCGTTCGACGGCAAATGCAATGTGCGCCAAGTCGGCAATGGAGCGATGACCATATTGGAAATAGAATGTGTTCAGGAACTGCTCGGCACGCTGGGCGCTGATCTCGGTCAGCGATTCGCGCATCGAAAGCGACGAACGCGAGTACTTGGCCATGGCATAGGCCAAGACCTCAGGGTCGGCTCCGTGAACGGCATATATATCGGTCTGATTACGGGCGCCGGACGGCGATACGGTTGCACTCAACAAAGATTCGCTGGACATGGACAAGGGCTCGCGAACAGAATACGGCATTAAGGTTATCGGGGCTGTGAATCCCCGGGACCAGTAAAAGCGTCAAAGACTTAGCTCGGGGGCAAGCGGCAGAATGCGGGAGTTTAAATTGCGCACATCGCAAAGGCCCCGGCCATTACCCACAGGCCGCTGGTCCATGTCTCAGCGCTGGAATGACCTGCTTTTCGCCCACTGGCGCGTGCCTGCTGCGACTATCTCGCATTTCTTGCCCGAGGGACTTCAACCAGATACATACCAAGGTTCAGCGTGGATCGGGATTATCCCCCTATGGATGGATCGATTGAGCTTCCGTGGCATTCCGTCCGTTCCGGGAGTTCGCAGCTTTCCAGAGTTGCACCTTCGTACCTATGTCCACGATCAGCAAACCAACACTCCAGGCATCTACAACTTTTCCGTGGATATCGGCAGTTTGCTCGCCACGGCGGCTGTACGTTTTATCTTCCGCATGTCCTGCAACTGGGCCGAGATGCGGCTCAATCAGCGCACAGAGCGCGAATTCTCGTTTTATAGCCGCCGGTTGTTTGTCAGCAACCCCGTCATGTTCAACGCACGCTACCGGGGCCTCGGCCCAACGCGCCGTCTGGCGGAGATTCGTGGCGGCTCCCTCGAGTATTTCTTTACCGAGCGGTACTGTCTCTTCACTAAAAATCATGCCGGGCAAGCGGTGCGGGCGAATATTCACACCGTAGCGTCTCCACTTGAAGATGCTGAAGCAGAGATTGAGCGCAACGATCTGCCCGCAGCCATGGGAATTCAGGTACAGGATCAGGAACCGGTCCTCCACTATTCCCGCCGCCTGGCTGTATATATATGGCCCGCCGAATTGGCTGTGCCGGTCCGCCGTCGCCAGCGCATTCCCGTGCAAGCCATGCCATCGAATTGACGGCGCGTATTCAATTGCAGTGGGCGCGATTTGCTGCTTCCTGTTGCCAGACCTTTCGCGCCAGCATTAGAAATCCCAACACCGCCAAAAACTGAAATACAAATTTGCCGATGAGGTCCACGCGCGTCCACCCGGCGGAACTGACGTCGCCCGGCACAATGCATCCGAGGACAGCTCCGAAGGAAAGTGCGAAGCGGTGCATGTCGCGCCAGCCACGCGCCCCCGACCAGTAGCGAACCAATGCGAAAGACAGAAGCGCCCAAAGTGGTCCGGCGGCCAGCGGAATCCATAGAGCGATGCCCGAATGGGGTACGAAGATAAGCGTAATAAGCGCGAACCACGCTGCGCCAAAAATGAATGCTTTAAATCCGATGAGCCACGGATTGGCTGCATCGCGGGAATTGCTTTGACCGGAATGCCCATATGCCCGCAGAAGCCATGCAAGGCCGATAAGGATGACGATCGAGGTGATGCCGACAAGGATGAGAATCGCAGGGGGATGGTAGGGCGCTGCGCCGAGCCGGGGGCGCGCCTGCTGGGTCCAGCCATACCAGGCAATGCGGCAGCCGACGAGGAACGCAAGACATGTCGCGATGAGCCCCCGTTTTCGGAGCCAGGGTTGCTCGCCGCGATCGGGAAAGATGAGTTCAGTCACCTGGACAGGCACCAGAACGACCCATACGCTTTCAAATCCGAGCATGAATAGCAGGTAGATCCAGTTGACGCCGAAATCGCGTCCGTAGGCGGCATTGGCTCCCGGGAAGGGCAGTGGGGCGATCGATGTCTGCTGAATGATGAACTCTTCGGCGATTGAGAGCGCGAGGCCAAGACAAAGGAGACTGGTTGCGCCAGCGCGCCACCGGCGCACGAGTTCGCGAGCAAGTAGGGCGCCCCCTCCCCAGACCATGATTTCGGGGATGAGCACGAAGAGGATGCTGAGACGCGTGGAGCCGCTGAGAACCTCGCTGATGACAGGAGCAAGAACCAGCAGGGTCCAGATAGGCGCCCGATACCGCGTCGCAGAGGGTGATTGCCGTTGCGTGTCTGCGAAAGACGATGCAGTTTGCATGAACTACTCCTTTGGGCTCGCGGCAGCCTGCATTGAGGCCCGCGCACCTTTCAGAACAGTCTTGAAATCCCAGGAAAGTTTGCTGGTTGAAATCTCTGCGATAAGACCGCGCACCCAGGCATGTTCGGCTCGCAGCATGGCGATCAAATATTCGCTTTCGACCAGGTTGATGCGCAGCACGTGCTCCAAGGCCCCCGATACCCCGGCGCTGCGCATTTCAATTTCGCTTTCAAGATGTCGTAAACGTTCCTTCAGGCGCGGCAGGGCGTCGGCCGGGGTCAAATGCACCAGGAAACTCATCGCGGCCATGAACTCTGAAGATTCGCGGCGTGGCACCGCGATAATCTGGCGCAGAACGGAAGTAAATTCCTTGCGCCCCTCTGCCGTTATGGAATACGTCGTGCGCTCCGGGCGCCGGCCGTCGCGGCTCGTCGACTTTGCGGCGATTAGATCGGCCTTCGACAGTCGTCCGATTGCGTGATAGAGAGAGCCACGCTTCAGAGCGAGAATTTCATCCTTATGTCGCAGCCGCAGCAAACTCTGCATCTGGTAAGGATGCATCGGGGCTTCCCGCAACAGCGCAAGAACGGCAATTTCCCAAATTCCAAGTTCAGTCTTCATATAGTTCAACTGAACTATATCGTATGAACTATAAGATTGCAACCCCCCTTGGTCTAGAGCACTTGGCGCCGGACCGCTGCGGATCTCGTTCCGGCGAGCCTCTTGCCTATAATTGCCATGGAACTGCCCGGCACAATTGAAGTTAGGCCGGCGCTCAAAGGGGTTGGAACGATGGCGGATCTGCAGGGAAGAATTGCGCTGGTAACGGGGGCCTCCCAGGGAATTGGACGAGCTTGCGCGCTGGAACTCGCGAAAGCCGGAGCTACGGTGGCGTTAGCAGCGCGCAATGAGGCGAAACTGGCCGACGTGGCAGCGGAGATTGCAGCAGCAGGCGGTCAGGCTGCGGCATTTGCCCTAGACGTAGCGAGCGAGGAATCCATTAAGAACGGCGCCAAGGCCGTAATCGACCGCTTCGGCAAGGTCGAAATCCTCGTCAACAACGCCGGCATCACCCGCGATGATCTGATGATGCGCATGAAACGAAGCGACTGGGATGATGTGCTGAGCACCAATCTCACCGGCGCGTTTCTGCTTACGCAAGCTCTGCTCCGCCAGATGATGAAGAACCGCTGGGGCCGCATCATCAACATCACCAGCGTGGTCGGGCGCACGGGGCAGGAAGGCCAGGTAAACTACGCCGCATCGAAGGCCGGGCTGATTGGATTCACGCGGTCGCTTGCGCGCGAGGTAGCCTCACGTGGCATCACGGTCAACGCTGTCGCCCCGGGGTATATTGAAACGCCGATGACGACGGTGCTCGGCGAAAAGCTGCGCGAAAAAATGATCGAGCAGATTCCACTCGGCCGTTCGGGAACCGACGCGGAAATTGCCCAGCCGGTAGTGTTTTTAGCATCGGATGCGGCCGCCTACATAACCGGTCACGTGCTGGATGTTAATGGCGGCATGTTCATGGGCGGGTGAGTCGCAATTATTACTCGGCAGCACTTTTATTGCGGAGGGGCCGAATCGTCATCGCGTTGACGCGGCGGAACCATCACGGCAACCGAGGTGGCAAGAAAAGCGCCATTCTTCACTGAACCTTCAGTCCGAATCATGTCGCCAATCTGGATATCGCCCAGGGTGATAGGATCGCGGCGTTTGCGAAACGTGGTGTTTTCGTCGGCTACAAAGGTGTGCGTCGCATTATCCGGACCGCCTTGCAACGTCACCTTCACTTCGTTGATGGAGGTGACTTTTCCCATCAGCCAGGTTTTCCCGTAATTGGCCTGCATCTCGCGCATCTCTTTAGCGCGCTCGGGATCTATCTGCACTATGGCGATGGCGCCGACTGATTTCGTGTTGGCATCCATTTCGCCCGTGGCGCCGATGGCATCTCCCACTTTGATGTCGCCGGCTTTGATCGGTGTAGGAGTCGGGGGCGGCTGAAATTCGCCGTCGTTATTCCCGCCTTGGCCGCGACGAAAGCCACCACCGTTGCCTTTCATGATGCGAGTATTCACGCTGTAGTGAATCGTGTAGAGTTCGCCATTCTCAGTTTTGACGGTGAAGTGCTCAGGCGTGATCTCGGTAACCGTACCCAGCACTCCGCGGCCCATAATCCCGCCGCCCCATCCGCCGCGATTCCCGCGCTGCCCAGGACTGCGCCCCTGCGCCGACTTCGCTGGATTCGCCTGGCTCGGATTCTGAGGAGCACCTGTGTCCTGGGCGACGGCAACAAAACTCGAAACGCCGAATGAGAGAAGAAGCGCCAACGAAACGTAACTGCCTTTCATATTTCTCCCGGAGGCAATCAACTCCACTGGGTAGACGGACGCCAAGCATGAACGGATGACGTTCATCTCCGAATCATCCAGCGATTGCATCGATGATTATTGCCTTTTGGGGGTCTGCGACGATAGCAATTCTTCAAATTCCGGCAATCCCTGCAAAGAAGCAAACTCGCTGTCGGCGATGATCTTCTTGGGGTTGGCGTAGCCCTCGCTGATTGCCATGCGCAAGTATTGAATTGCACGGTCAGGCATCCCCGCCCGCACGCAACCCTTGGCCATGTAGTAATTCATGGCCCCGCGATCCGACACGGATGCCGGATTCTCAACGCGCGGTCGCGTGCTGTTGTCGAAAATTTGTGGATCGATTTTCAGTGCGGCTTTGTACTCTTCCCAGCCCTTCTTATACTTATGCTGCGAGAGCAGGTTAGTCCCAAGATTCTTTCGAATCAGCGCAGAACCGGGATCATCCTTCAACGCCTTGCGGTACATCTTCTCTGCGCTGTGATAATCCTTCATTGCATCGTAGACGGTCCCCAGATTGTTCAGGACATTTGAGCTTTTAGGAGCAAGCTTGTCAGAAGTCCGGTAACAATGCATCGCGTCGGTCAAATTGAACATCAATTGGTAGGCGATGCCCATCTTGTTCCAAACTACGGCATCGTCAGGTGGGGCTTTCTTGTAGGCCTCGATGGCTGCCTGATACCGTTGATGGGCCATCAGAGCATCCCCAATCTGTTCAGGGGTTGCTTCAGCCTTGGGCAGGGAAGTGATCGAAATTGCAGCGGTCGCAGGCTTGGTTGTACCCGGAGACTGTGTAGCAGGAGGCTGAGCCTGGCTCAGTGCGGAGGTGCTCACAATGGCTGCCATCAGGATAGCCGGCAGCAAGCGTTCATCGAACCTGCTCATAATCCCCTCCTCGAGAAGGAATCGAGGCGACAAACCAGCATCATCGTCACATGAAATTAGAGCACCAATTTGTACATCATCGTCAAGTTCGTTTGATTCACCGGTGCAAACTGGATTGTGAGAGTCATGAGACGGAACTACCGTCTGGCTCCAACTTGCTTGAAATGAGGATCTTCACGTCATGAGCTCGACAATCGCTTTCCCCCCGCAATCCGATCTCGCGCAGCGTTTCCGCACTGTTCGGTTGCGTACACTAGCTATTTGCAAGCCACTGACCCCTGAGGACATGATGGTGCAGTCCTGCGCCGAGGCCTCGCCCGCTAAGTGGCATCTTGCCCATACGGCCTGGTTCTTTGAGTCGTTCGTCCTGAAAGAGTTTTTGCCCGGCTACAGGCTTTTTAACCAGGACTTTCCCTGGCTGTTCAACAGCTATTACCGTAGTTTTGCGGATTTCCCTGAAAAGCGGCTGCGCGCGTCGTTCTCACGGCCCGGTCTCGATGAGGTAATCAGCTACCGAAGCTATGTGGACGAAGCCATCGAGAGATTGCTCGAGGTGAACTCGGATCCGGAAGCGCTCCGCAGAATCGAACTGGGAGCCAATCACGAGGAGCAGCACCAGGAGCTATTGCTCACTGACATCCTTCACGCGTTTTATACCAATCCTCTTCGGCCCGTTTACCGGCGATCCGATTCCGAGCAAAACATAACAGCAGCGCAGCCCGATCCGCTGCACTTTATTCATTTCCCTGGCGGTCTTGTTGACGTTGGATTTTCAGGTTCCGGATTCTGTTACGACAATGAATTGCCTCGGCACCGCGTATGGCTTGCCCCTTACGCGTTGGCAGATAGACTCGTTACAAATCGCGAATATGCAGAGTTCATCGCCGACGGCGGTTATCGCAAATCGGAACTTTGGCTATCGGCCGGTTGGGATGCGATCGAACAGAACCGCTGGCGCGCGCCACTCTACTGGAATGAAGCAGGCGAGAGCTGGACGCTATACACCCTGCGCGGTGAGACCTCCCTTGAAGAAGCCGCCAATGCTCCTGTAAGCCACATCAGTTACTTTGAAGCCGACGCCTACGCACGCTGGGCCGGTAAGCGCCTGCCCACCGAACTCGAGTGGGAAGTTGCCGCCGCAGGTCAGCCCGCGCGCGGCAATTTGTTGGATGCCGAATTTTTTGTGCCCGCCTCCGCACCTGCTGCGTCTAACCCCGGTGACCAGTCACGCCAGCTTTGGGGCGATTGCTGGGAATGGACTGCGAGTGCGTATCTCGGCTATCCGGGATTCGCGCCGCTGGAAGGTTCGCTCGGCGAATATAACGGAAAATTCATGAGCGGTCAGATGGTGCTGCGCGGCGGGTCCTGCGTGACACCGCAAGCCCATATTCGCTCGAGTTATCGCAATTTTTTTCCACCAGAAACGCGTTGGCAATTTTCCGGAATCCGATTGGCAGACAAGTAACTCCCATAAGTGGAGGCGCATCCAAACTAACTGCATGACTACAATCCCTCTTTCCCCATCCAGCTTTCACGTTTCAGACAAGATCGCCTCTTCGGTGTACGAGGGATTGATGTCGTCGCCCAAATGGTTGCCCTCCTGGCTCTTCTACGATGCCGCAGGATCGCGGCTGTTCGATCAGATTACGCAGATACCCGAGTACTACGTAACGCGTACAGAGCGCTCAATCCTGACCGCCCACGCCGCTGAGATCGTGTCGCGTGCTGCGGGCGAGAACTCGTTGCGACTCGTAGAACTCGGCGCCGGTTCTGCTGACAAGACACGGCTCTTGCTCAGTGCGGCAGTCAATCGCCAGGACACCGTGTTCTATGAACCGATGGATGTCTCTGCCAGCGCACTTGTTGAAGCCCAGATTCGCATCGAAAACGAAATTCCCGGTGTCCTTGTGTGTCCGCGTGTGCAGGACTACACCCAGGACATTGAACTCGATGCGACGCTGCCCAGCGAACGCCGCCTGGTCCTTTACATTGGATCGAGTATTGGCAACTTTGAGCCCGGCGAATCTCTCATGTTGCTTGAGCGTGTGCGCGCGGCTCTTGATCCCGGGGATTGCCTGCTTCTTGGTGTAGATCTCGTCAAGGATGAGTCCGTGTTGCACACTGCCTATGATGATGCTGCCGGAGTGACCGCGGCATTCAACCGCAATGTGCTTGTCCGTCTCAATCGCGAACTGGATGCCGATTTTCGTCCGGAGACATTCGCGCATCGCGCTGTCTGGAACAGCGCAGATTCACGCATGGAAATGCACCTTGTCAGCAACATCAAGCAAACCGTCTGGCTGCCGGCAATCGACGTGCGCGTGAATTTTGAGGCAGGCGAAAGCATCCACACAGAGAACAGCTACAAGTACCGCAAGGGCTGTGCTGAAGCGCTTCTTCAAAAAGCTGGCTTCGCACCCGAAATTACCTGGACCGATGAGAACGAGTGGTTCGCAGTGTGCCTGGCGCGAGCCGTCTAGAGCTCGGAAACTAGATGTCGATTCAATAAAAAAGGGCACTCTCGGCAGAGTGCCCTCATTTTTTTCTGACTTTTGCCGCTACTTTGTCGATGCGATTCGCAGCAATAGAATGTCATGGCTTGGCAGCTCAATCGCCATGTCGCTTGTCAAATCCAAGTCCTTGCCGGTCCACAGATCCTTCGCATGCTGCGAACCGTGTAATCCCAGCCGCGGAAGATCGATATGAAATGGATGCGTTGAATACAGGTCGCTTCCGACGTTAATGATGGCGATCGCTTTCGCTCCGTCTTTCAAATCACGAGCCCATACTTCCACTTCACCCTTGCTGTAAATGAAGCGCGCTTGGTGCCCCAGCGAATCCTGGTTGATGGCGATGACGTCGCGATTGGTCAGAATGGCTTTGATCTCGGGCTTCATGTTGGGCAAATCGTTGCCGGCCAGCAGCGGCGCGGACAGCATGGCCCACATCGAAAAGTGCGTGCGACTCTCAGCCATCGACAATTTACCGTTGCCCACTTCCAGCATGTCGGGATCGTTCCAGTGGCCGGGGCCGGCGTACGTCTCCAGTCCCTTCTGCTGCTCGAGGATGTCATAGACACTCTGCCACCGAGCCTCAATGTCGCCAGTCGTGCGCCAGGAGTTTCCGCCGAGGGCTGGCGCCCACTCCCACACGGAATCCCATCCATACTGGCATAACGAATAGACGATCGGGCGTCCGGTCGCCTTCAGCGCCTTTCCCATCTTGTCGTAGGCAGCAATCATCAGCCGCATCTGCGCGGCCTTGTCATGGGGCGCCTGCTTTTGCATCACCGCGGGAATGAAGCTGCACAGATCGTATTTAAGATAGTCGATGCCCCACTCGGCATACATCTTCGCGTCCTGTTCCTCATGGCCAAGTGAGCCTTCAAAGTTGGCGCAGGTCTTGGGTCCGGGTGAGGAATAGATGCCAAGTTTCAATCCCTTCGAATGCACATAATCCGCCAGTGCCTTCATGTCGGGAAACTTGGAGTTGGTATGAAGCACGCCGTTCGCGTCGCGCTCGCCTTCCCACGTGTCGTCGATGTTGACGTAGATGTAGCCTGCGTCCTTCATGCCGCTGGCAACGATCTGGTCGGCTGAATCGCGAATATTCTTGTCCGTAACTTTCCCGGCAAAGTAGTTCCAGCTGTTCCATCCCATCGGTGGAGTTTGCGCAATTGACGATGGCATCTGTGCCATTGCAGAAACTGAAGCGAGTGCGAATACAGCAAGCGGAAGCGAACCTAAAATGCGCATCGATGAGTCTCCATTGGAAACGATTACAACTGGGAATACTAACCCGCCGCGCCGCCGTTGACAATCGCTTGATTTGATCGTCCCCATCGATTTGCCGTCTGAAATCAAGCCCTGACGTGCGAACATCTCTCCACGATGGATGAACCCCAGTCCACCTTACCGCCGCCGCAGCTTCTTCGCCGCCAACTCAGCTTGCGCGATCTCACGATCTCCCAAGTCCTGTGCGTCGTGGGCGCCAGTTGGGTGGGCGTAGCTGCCGGGGTAGGCAAGGCTGAAACCCTCTTGTGGATCGGCGCGATGCTCCTCTTCTATCTTCCGATGGCCGCATCCGTCATCGGCCTCAACCGTGTCATGCCGCTTGAGGGCGGCCTCTATGCATGGGCGCATCGAGCCTTCGGAGACCTCGTCGGATTTCTGACGGCGTGGAATATCTGGTTCTACGGCATCGCGGTGACAGCCGCCATTCTCTACCAGATTCCAACCGAGCTTGCCTACCTCATCGGGCCGGCTGCCGCACGATTACCTGAAAATCGAATAGCCTCACTGCTCATCGTCACAGCTCTGATTGCGGCGCTCAGCTGGGCGGAACTGCGCGGCCTCGAAATCGGCAAGTGGATTCACAACGCGGGCGGAATAGCTATGATGATCGCCTTTGCTGCGCTTATTTGCCTCGGCCCATGGGCCATGCTGCGCCATATTCCAGTCCATTGGACTCCGCTCGCACTCTCCGCTCCGCCCCGCGACCTGCGCACCTTTGCGCTCTTCGGCCAGATGCTGTTCGGCGCTCTATGTGGCCTCGAATACATCGCCATTCTTGCGGGTGAGAGTAAGAGTCCTGAGCGAACCATCACCCAGTCCGTGTGGATCGCTTCGCCGATCATCTGCGCCATGTTCATCCTTGGCACAGGCTCCGTCGCAGCCTTCGTTCCTCGCGGCGACATCAACTTCATTGCGCCCATTCCGCAGACATTCCGCATGGCTCTCGGAAACGAAGGAATCGGAAACTTTCTTGCCACCGCTGCCATTCTCTTGGTTGAAATCAGGCTCCTCGGAGCAGTAAGCCTTTTAATGACGGGCGTAAGCCGGCTTCCCCTAGCGGTCGGGTGGGACGCGCTGATTCCCGCATGGTTCACACGCCTGCATCCGCGTTGGAAGACGCCGTCCAATTCGATTCTTTCGACCTCCGCACTGATATTTCTGCTGATCGTGCTGGCCAATGTCGGCGTCCAAGCGCAGGAGGCCTTTCAGCTTCTCTCCAATGCGAGCCTCACGCACTATCAAGTGGCGTACCTCGCCATGTTTGCAATTCCGCTGCTGGGTGCGGCATCGCTACGCAGTTCGCTTCCCCGGTCCCTCAAGTGGACTTCGATCGTAGGACTGTGCGCGACCCTGTTCAGCCTGCTGATCTCGGCTTATCCATTCGTCGATGTAGTAAACCCCATCGCCTACGCCGCAAAGATCATGGGCACATTGCTGCTCAGCAACCTGGTCGCATTTACCTTTTATCAGCTGCGGATGCGCTCCGCGAGACGTACCTCATTTGTGGCAACGTCGAGAAGCTGATTCGCAAGATTGACCTTCGGGCTCAGTTTATGGCCGTCGCATTCCGCGCATCGAGAGTCATCGAATTCGACCCTGCATTTACCCGCACCGCCTGCAGCCATACCAGCGCCTGATTATTGAAACGCGTTGAAATCATCAGGTAATAGGTTCCCGGAGGCACGCCCGGGAAAGTAGCGCCCCCGTTTACGTCAGCGCGAACCGAAGAAACCGCACCCGCCTTGATTGCGTTCATGATGGTCTGGCAGTCCGGAGTGCGATTGCCACAGGCAAGCCCCAGAAACTTGAACGGAGTCGTCCCTGCCGGAATATTAACGCCCGATTGCGTAATCGTATCGTTGAAGCTCTTCCGCAGCAGCACATACGGGTGGTTGGCCAGCGGATTCACTTGACCCGGCGTTGCCGGAAATCCCGACACAATCGTGAACGTGGCATTCCCCAGCGTTGCACTCGACGTCGAGAGAGTCCCGCCGCCGTTCGCCGGTCCGGTCCCGGTTCCAGTTGCCGATCCAGTCGCTGAGGCGCTCATCATCGTCGCCGAACCGCCGCTCATAGGAATCGTTTTGCTCGGGCTCAGCGCGGCCAGATTGCAGGTCTGCTCCATGGGCGCAAACGTAAAGTCATCGTTGTCGTCCTGCCCCGTCACAATACGGCCATGCACCTGGTATGGTCCTGTGGTTGTCGGCACCAGCGAACCATCCGGGTTGAATCCCAAAATCAGCGGATGATCCGGCGCCTCGACCTTAATCTGAGCGCCGCCACCCGTTGCCATCACCGTGTAGGGATAGGCGCGAGCTGCATCCGGACCGCACCCCAGAATCGCGGATTCGGGATAGAACTCCACGCTGAACCCGGTAGATGCAGCGAAGATACCGTGCATGCGGATTCCCGCCGGAGTGGGAGGACCTTTGTCGCCGCCGAAAGCAGTTTTCAGCAAATCGGTCTGCATAGTCTGAATGCCTACGCCTGCACCTTTGGAAGTGAGATTTAGAGCGGGGCAGGTGGCGGTTCGAGGCACGAACGAAGTTGTGCCGGGCGTGGACTGGCCGGGCACGTAGGTGCTGGAGGTGTGCGTGGTGGTCACGTCGTATGTGCCTCCGCCAGCATACGTGGCGTTAGCGTTCGCCGCTCCTCCGGGTATCATGTTTGCGTTCATGCGTTCGGTGGTGTTGTAACTCTGGGTTTCTGTGTGTCCGGGCGTTGAAGTTCCGGGAGTGTATCCACCGGCGACAACTCCCTGGATGGTGACAGGTCCGGGACCGGAAATGGTGCCGTCGGGGTGGAAGGTCAGATTGAGCGGCTTGGGCCTGGTGTCGATGATGAGCGCGGTGCGGTTGGGCTCGAACTTGATGCTGTAGCTTTCCTGGTTGGGCGAGAGGAACGAGCAATTCACCAGAACGCCGCCGTCAATAAAGTCGAGCCGCCAGCCGGCGCCTTGAAAGACTCCAGCCATCACCGGCCCAGGCGCCGGCGTCTTGTCCGCTCCAGGAAGAATCTGCGAGATCATGCCGCTGAACATGCCGAGCAGCGAATTGCCGGTGCAGCTGGAGGGCAGGCGGCCCGAACTCACGCACCGCCGCATTGCCCTTTCTTCCGCATTCTTCGGCGGTGTCACTTGAGCTGCTCCGCCCTGCTGATATGAAGTCGGCGAAGGTGCCTTCATCTGCTGCTCCGCTTTCTGCACGTTTGCGTTGTAGAGATCCTGCTGTTTCTGCTGGAACGCCTTAGCCGCGGCGACTTGCTTTGCCGATGGCTGTGTGCAGGTTGGCAACAGTTTTTTCAATGCACCGCGCGAGACATAGGTGTAGGAGTTGAGACCGGTGGGGGTGAGGTGATCGGGATGCGCAACCATGCAGTTGCTGGTGTCAGACGTGTCGCGGATGTTGCAATTTTCGATGTAGATGTGTTCGCCGTTGCAGATATAGGTAACGCCAATCGGGATATCTTGCGGTGCGGCCTGCCCGCTCGCAGGCAACGCGGCAACAGCTGCAACGATCGTCATTACGAGTGAGAAGAGATAGACGCGGGAGAGAAACCGATTCATGATTACCCCCGGAGAAGGTTTTGAGGTCCCAAGAAATTGTCATGAGCAAGACCAGAAGCGGTGGGCCTGCGGGGAGAGGAGGCCTGATGGTATCGCGATCTCTAGGTGAGTATCAACAGGAAACGCAGAATCGCTGAAAGATTAGTCCGTCGCGCGAGCGACCGCATAGCGAGGCGTCGCCGCCATTAGCTCTTCGATCGCTGCAACCGAACCGATGCCGCCCCGCGCTCCTGAACAAGTGCAGTTCAACGCGGCGGCAGCGCACGCGTAGTCAAGTTGGCGATCTAGTGGCCAATCCTGCAGAAGCCCGTAGATGAACCCCGCATGAAAAATATCGCCTGCGCCCGTCGTGTCGACCACGGGCACGCGATAAGCCGCAGACCAATAAAACTGCTTGCCGTCCCACGCCAGCACGCCATCTTCGCCCAGCGTCGCCGCGGTCAACGTGCAACCAAAGCGCTTCTTCGCAGTTCGCAGAGCCTGCTCCAGATTGCGTTCACCGGTAAGACGCGTCGGAAAATCGCGGCTCACAACCAGGTAATCAACGTTGGCGATCAATTCATCAACGCCGGCATAGGTCTCGTCGAGATCGGCAATCACCGGAACCCCTGCGGAACGAGCCCAAGACGCGGCCTGCGTGGCGGCCGCCGTTTCAAACCCATCCACATGCAGCGCGCGGGCATTCACAATCCAGTCGCGATTCAAATTCTCAGGCTGCAGCAGCAATCGCTCATCACGCCTGCAGAGAACGGTTCGCTCACCGCCCTCATCCACGAGAATGAGCGACTGCGGACTAGCTGCATCGGGAACAGTGATCAGGTGCGCGTCAACCCCGGTACGCGCAAATTCGCGGCGATGCAGATTACCGGCGTCGTCGTCACCCAATTTACCCACGTAGCGCGTCTTCAATCCCCAGGTCTGGCACGCGATAATCGTGGTGGCTGTCTGCCCGCCCGGCAGAACGCTGGCGTTAGTGTATTCAGTCTTGGAACCGCGGGAAGGGAAGTGTACCAGCGGAATTAGCGTGTCAATGGCGTTGAGGCCCACGCCCACGAGGTCAACTTTAGCCGTCTCCGCCATTAACGTCATTGTAAAGGTGCGAGATCGAATTTGTCGGTACCGCGGCTAATTAGGAGAAGCGCGTCGCCTTCCATAACAGCCACCCACCCCCGCCGGCAGAGACCAGCAGAATCGCCGAAAGCACTCCCACCCAGCCAAAGTTCATCGCAAGCTCAGGCACCCGCGCATTCACTCCAAGCCAGATGAATACCCCCACTCCAGCGGCGAGAATGCCATAATCCCACCAAGCGCGGCGTTCCGTCACCTTCGTCGGCGACTCGCCCGCATACGATTGCACCACGCGGTCATAGTCGAGGTCATATCGTGCGCACTCGCGCACCAGCACCTCGCGCATTGATCCTCGTTCTTTCTCTGTGGCGACGGCCGTACTGACAGCAAGCGCGCCACAGATCATCACCAGCGAGCCAGCAACCACCAGCAGGCGATGCGCCGCATCGGCATGCGCCAGTTCGCCGAACACCAGCGCTCCCCACGCTAATCCCCACGTCTGGTTCGTATTCGAAAGTGGAATACCGCGCCCGATACCAAGGTATTTCGTGGCGAACTGCTGAAACAGATCGCCGATCACCCACACGAACCCGCCAAGAAAAAGCCAGAAAAGCAAATGCCGTATTTCGCCAGAGTGGAAGACTGCCGCATTCGTTCCCCCATCGAGCGCCAGCACCAGTGCAATCATCGTTCCCAGTTCGCCCACAGTAAAAACGGTGACGAACGAAAGCGGGTTCATGCCGCTGATATACGCCTTGCGATAGGGAATATACATCGTTCCCCACATGAGGCTCGCCCCGATCGCAGCGAGAATTCCTCCAAGCGCGCGGTTGTGCGCACCCCCGGCGTGAATAGTGCTGAAGCCGAGCATCACGGCAGCAGCGACGATGGCGAGTGAGCCGAGAACGACTTTGGCGATATTCACCCGGCTGGCGCCTTTCAATTCGCCAAACAGCAATCGACCCCACAGAATTCCAATCAACGAGTTCGTATTCCACAACGGAAACGCAATCGCCAGTCCCACGTCGCGAATCGCAAAGACGGTTAGGGTATTAGCAACGGCCCAAAGCATGCCAGCGAGAATGGCGATGGGAATCAGGTGCCGGTGCTCGCTGAGATCGGCAAACACCTGCCGCGTCCCCTTCAGCAAAGTCGGAACAGTCCACCGTGCTGTAAATACGCCTGCCACCATGCAGAGTGAAATCGCATACGGAGACAGCCCGGAATTGACCAGCTTGGTGGGAGCCTCAGCAGCGCCGAGCCACACCCCTGCTGCCAGTCCGCAGATCACACCGATCCCGTGTACAGATGGTGTAATGACAGCAGGTAACTTAGTGCGGGACGCTGGACTCATGATTTTCTCGCCGTTCCCTTCAGGCAATCTCTCCCGCGACCCTACCGCAAATCAATGCCTGATCCGAATCGCTCAATGCAGAACAATAAGAAGCGCTAGCCCAAAGCACAAGACCACCACAGGAATCATGAAATGAGTGTCGGTCAGCATCGTCTTCGTCTTATGAAAAGTCATCATCTGATTTAGCCTTGGGTTCATCCCTACTTCAATGAGGTCATGTCGATCACGAACCGATATTTCACGTCCTGTTTCAACATACGCTCAAAGGCTTCGTTGATCTGCTGGATCGGGATCACTTCGACTTCTGCGGTGATGTTGTTGCGGCCGCAGTAGTCCAGCATCTCCTGCGTCTCGGGCATGCCGCCAATCATCGATCCTGCTATCGATGCGCGCTTGGTGATCAGCGCAAACATGTTGATCGATGGAGGCTTTTCCGGCAGCCCCACCAATGTAATCGTGCCGTCCTGCTTCAGGAGTGAAAGATAGGGTTCAAGCGCGTGCGGAGCCGAAGCGGTGTCAAGAATGAAGTCAAAGCTGCCCGCATGTTTCTTCATCGCAGCTTCATCGGTTGAGAGCACAACTTCGTCAGCGCCCAGCTTGATTGCATCGTCCCTCTTCTTCAGCGACGTAGTCAGTTGCACGGTATGCGCGCCGAACGAATGTGCAAATTTGAGCCCCATGTGGCCCAGTCCGCCAAGGCCCACGATCCCTACTTTTTTACCCTTACCGGCATTCCAGTGGCGCAGGGGAGAATAGGTCGTAATTCCCGCGCACAGCAGAGGCGCAACCGCGGCGAGGTTCAGATTTGCGGGAACCGTGTGCGCGAACCGCTCGTCGACTACGTAATTGTTGGAATAGCCGCCCATGGTAATTGAGCCATCCACGCGATCCTTCGCTGCGTAGGTCAGCGTGGATCCTTCAAAGCAAAAATGCTCTTCGCCGCGATTGCAGGGTTCGCAGTGACGGCAGGAATCAATGATCACGCCGACCGCCGCAATATCTCCGGCCTTGAATTTTGTTACAGACTTCCCCGCAGCAGCGACGCGCCCCACAATCTCGTGCCCTGGAACCATGGGATAAACAGCATTGCCCCACTCGTTCCGCGCCATATGCAGATCAGAGTGGCAGACGCCGCAGTAAAGAATGTCAATCACGATTTCTGTCGGTTCAGGCTCGCGACGACTGAAGTTATGTGGACCAAGTGGCGATTTTGCGTCGAGAGCGGCAAACCCTTTAGATGGCGGCATGAATTGTTTCCTTCCGGAGACGAGTGTAAATCACGCACTCAGTGAAGCGGCATCGCAGTGAGGTGAATCTGGGAGATTCCCATGAATCCCGTCTATTCGCGTGAGCCTAAATCTTCTGCGCCGATGCGATGCGGGGAATGCCCTGGAGGTCGTGAGTAAATTCGATCTTCTGAAAGCCGGCACTTTTGAGCAGAAACTCGACGTCGGACATCTGGCTGAAGCCGAATTCGAACGCGAGGTATCCGCCGGGAGCAACAGCCGCGTATGCGGCGGGAATCAAACGGCGGAAAATTGCTAGGCCGTCATCTCCGCCGAAGAGGGCAACTGCGGGTTCGTGTTCGCGGACTTCCACAGAAATAAGAGCGCGGTCGGTATTGGGGACGTAAGGCGGATTGGAGACGATAATGTCGAATTGTTCGTCGGACACGGGCGTGAGCAGGTCTCCGTTGAGAAAGCGGATGCGATCTGCGACGTGATTGAGCTTCGCATTGTCGCGAGCGATCGAAAGCGCGGCTTCAGAGATGTCGACAGCCGTCAGATAGGCATGAGGCAGATGCACTGCGAGCGCGATTGATATCGCGCCGGAACCGGTCCCGACGTCAAGGATACGGGCGTCCTTTTGTGTTGCGAGTGCGACGCACTTTTCGACCAGGTGCTCGGTCTCTGGCCGCGGGATAAGCACATCCGGCGTAACGCGAAAAGGCATTCCGTAGAACTCAGTTTCGCCAATGATGTACTGAATCGGCTCACCTTTGCGGCGACGTTCAAGCAGGCCAGCGTAACGGATGGCTGTGCATCCAGCGAAATCATCTTCCGCATGCGCCATCAGCCACGCTTTATTTTTCCCAATCAGGTACAGCAGCAGCGTCTCAGCATCGCGCTTTGCACGGTCTGGATGGGGCCCGTCGAGAAGCTGCGCTTCGCTCTGGACAAGCCAATCACGCAGCGTCATCAGGCTGCCTGATCGTTATCGGCCTTCAACTGCTCTGCCTGGTAGTGGGTGACGAGTGCATCGACAATCGGCTGCAGCCGCCCTTCCATGATCAGGTCGAGCTGGTGCAGGGTCAGTCCTATGCGGTGATCGGTGAGCCGGTTCTGCGGGAAATTGTAAGTGCGGATCTTCTCGCTGCGATCCCCCGATCCCACCTGCGACTTACGCGCCGCCGCCAGTTCGGCATTCTGCTTTTCCATCTCCATCTCGTACAGTCGGGAACGCAGCACGCGCATACCCTTTTCGCGATTCTTGATCTGCGACTTTTCGTCCTGGCAACTCACCACCGTGTTGGTTGGAATGTGCGTAATGCGCACTGCGGAGTAAGTCGTGTTCACTGACTGCCCACCCGGCCCCGACGAGCAGAATGTGTCGATGCGAATATCCTTCGCCTCAATCTTGATATCGACGTCCTCGGCCTCAGGCAGCACCGCAACCGTGATCGCCGACGTGTGCACGCGCCCTTGTGTCTCGGTAGCGGGAACGCGCTGCACGCGATGCACGCCGCTTTCCCACTTGAGCTGCGAATAAACGCGCTTGCCTTCAATGATCGCGATAACTTCCTTGCACCCGCCGACGCCCGACTCCGACAGCGACATCACCTCGACCTTCCAGCGGTGCTGCTCGGCAAAGCGGGTATACATGCGGAACACTTCCGCTGCGAAAAGCGAAGCCTCATCGCCGCCAGTCCCGGCGCGGATTTCGAGAATCACGTTCTTCTCGTCATTGGGATCCTTGGGGATCAGCAGGATCTTGATCTCCTCTTCGATGGCAGCGGCGCGCGGCTCCAGCGCTGCGATCTCTTCCTCGGCCATGGCGCGCATGTCGGCGTCAGCCTCCGCCAGCATCGCGCGCGCATCCGCCAGGCCCTGCTGCACCTGCTTCAGTTCGCGATACTTTTCGACTGGCTCTTCGATTTCGCGCAGCGCCTTGGCCGTCTTCTGATATTTTTCGTGGTCGTTCAACACCTCGGGCAGCGAGAACTGCGCTTGCAGGTCGTTAAACCGTTGCTCCATCTGTTCCAGGCGATCAAGCATTTTGCCCTCCGGGCTCTTGTGTTTTGGAGTAGTGATTTGGGGCAGGAAAAGGGCGCAGAACAGTGTAGGCGGCGGGCGCCGCTAGAGCAGAGCCGGGATGGGCTGGTGAAGAGTCATTGCACTAATTGATTCTATCCCGAAACGCCGAATCCCGCGCATTCTATCCATGCACGGGATCCAACCATCCGTTACAAGAGTTTGATTCAAAAGCACTCAATATGGTCGCAGGCATTCATCAGCGGCAACTGCAGATTCGAATCGTGGTCCGGGTCGGAGTAGATCGTAATAGTCGCCGGTTTGTAGTCCTCCGGCTTGGCGATCATGATGTTGGGCACGAAGGTCTGCGGATTGCGATCATACAGCGGAAACCACGTGCTTTGAATCTCCACCATCACCGTGTGCCCAGCCTTGAAAACATGATCCACGTCGTGCAGGCTGTAGCGATATTCCTTCACCGAGCCAGAACGCATCGGGGTCGGCTTCGCAAAGCTTTCAAGATACCGTCCGCGAAAGATCTCTTCGTTGGTCATCAGCTGATATCCCCGCATCTTCGGGTCGGGATCGTCATCGGGATACTGGTCGATCAGCTTTACCACCATGTCGTTGTCGGTGCCTGTGGTCGATGCAAAGATGTCCGCTATCACTTCGCCGGTTACCACCAGGTCCTTCTTAAGCACCGACAATTTCCACACAGCCACATCTTTGCGATCGGTTACAAACCGCTGGTCTTCTGTCAGCCAGTTGAACCATTGCGAACCGTCGCCATAGGTAGGCTGAATCGGACGGTGTCTGTACGGAACCGGGTTTGCCGGATCGCTTTCGTAGCTAGACTTGGCCGGTTCCTTGGCGTCGCTCCAACTCAGGAGTCCATCGCCCACGAGGTGCAGGCTCGTCGGCTGTGCCTCCTTGGGCGGGAAATGCGAGTAGCGCTTCCAGGTGTTCGAGCCCGTCTGAAAGCTGGCCGTATCTTCGAGGTCAAACCCGGGCTCGTCCTTTAGATAATGGCCGAAGAACTTCGCCTCAAGCTGCGCGCGAAACTCCTTGCCGATCGATTCCCCATAATTCAGATTGCCGAGATGCCGCGACGACGATCCCCATGACCCGTGCCTCCACGGCCCAAGCACAAGAAAGTTCTGCTGATTGTTGTCGTGGGCCTCCAACCGCTTGTACTCTTCCTGCGGCCCCCACATATCTTCCTGGTCGTAGTAGCCGCCAACGCTCAGCGTCGGTACCGCCACCGTGTCAAGATGATTCTCCACGCCCCGCGACGACCATACAGTGTCATAGCTTGGATGATCGAGGAAGAGCTTCCATGTAGGAAATGGATCCTTGATGCCCGATTTCTTCACGTCCTGCGCAAACGATCCGCGCTCCAGAAAGTAGTTGTATCCATCCTCAGGCTTGCCATCCTTGTCCTTGCCGTAACTCACTTCCGTTTGCTGCTTGCTGGCTTCCATTCCGAAGACGTAGTCGTATCCGTAGGTCTGCCGGAAGGCGCCGTTGTGGAAGAAATCGTCGCCCATCCAGACGTCGATCATCGGTGCCTGCGGCGAGACGGCCTTCACCGCCGGATGTGGATCGATCCCCGCCTCCATCGCCAGAAATCCCGGATAGCTGGTCCCCACGAATCCCGCGCGTCCGTTGTTGCCCTGCACATTTTTCAAAAGCCAGTCAACGGTGTCGTACGTGTCCGTGCTTTCATCCACTGCTTTTCGATCGTGATGGTCAACCTGCGGCCGGCTCATCACAAACTGCCCCTCGCTCTTGAACCGCCCGCGAATATCCCCGCAGACGTAGATGTACCCTGCGCGCGCCAGCTCAGGTCGTCCGCCGAAGAATGAACCACGACTGGTGTCATCGCAACCATAGGGCGTGCGCTGCACAAGAAACGGAAGCGGCACCGCGATGTCCGCGGGCTTCAAAACAACGATGTGCAGCTTGATCCCGTCGCGCATCGGGATCATGAACTCGCTACGTTGATAGTCATGAAAGATGTGGTGAACCGGATCGCCGGTGCGCTTGTAAATCACATTAGGATCATTCGTAGAGACCACGGACACGCCGTGGCCACTCGCATCCACGGTGAACTTGATCGTCATCTTCGTCTGCGGAATCCCGAATTCCGTCGGCGAATTCTGGTTGAGCGCCGTAGGCACCATGCGCTCCGATTCCACCACCAGCTTGCCGTTCTCGACGTAAAAGCTGACCGGCGTGTCGGGATCTGCGGCATCCGTATACTCGCCCGAAAGTCCTGCCAGTTGTGCCGAGGCGTCGATAACGCTTTGCCCCCGCGGAGTAGCTGCCTGCGCAAACTGCAAAGTCTTACTGGTTGAGAAAAGCAGGACAAAGCTGAGAAAAGAGACAGCAACTCGACGTCGCGTCAAGACGGGGGACCTCCTGAAATGCGTACTACAGCAGTATCGGATTGGTCCGAAACTGCCGCTAATGCGCGTGACCGTGATGGCTGTGAGCGACCGGGCTCGACATCTCTTCAATGGGCACAACACACCCGTGCAGCTCTTCGCATCCTTCGTGTTCAAACTGAATTGTAGAGTGCTGAATCGCGAAATGATCGCGCAGCACGTGATTCAGATTCACCAGAATGCAGGCGCTCTCCGAAGGCGGAATGTCTGCAATACACACATGGCAAGCCAGCGCATGGCTGTTCGATCCCAAGCTCCACACATGCAGATCGTGCACGTTCAGCACGCCTTCCACATCCTCCATGCCCGAGCGAATCTCGTTTAGCGTCACTCCGCGTGGCGTACCCTCCAGCAGAATATTCAGAGTCTCCCGCACAATGCCGGTGCTGGTCCACAGAATCAGCGCGGCAATCACCAGCGAAAGCACCGGATCAATCCAGTTGCGCCCGGTGAACAGAATCCCTGCGCCTCCCGCGATCACCGCAGCCGTCGAAAGAGTGTCGCCCGCCATGTGCAGAAAGGCGCTCCGCATGTTCACGTCGCGCGCCACTCCCCACAACAGCGCCGCGATCACACCGTTCATCACGACGCCGGCGGCCGCGACAACCATCATGAGCTTGGGCTGTACCGCGACCGGCGCACTCAGTCGATGAACCGCCTCGATGCCGATCCAGATGGAAATAACGATCAACGTTGCCGCATTCACGAAAGCCGCCAGCACACCGGCGCGCTGGTAGCCAAAGGTCTTCGAGTGGGTAGCTGGACGGCTCTGAAAATAGACCGCGACAAAGCTGAGCAGCAGCGCCAGAAAATCAGAGACGTTATGTCCAGACTCCGACAAAAGTGCAAGCGAGTGGGCACGCAATCCGGCCACAAAAGTGATCACCACATAAGCCAGCGTGGCAACCAGCGAGAAGCGCAATACGGATTGCGTCCTGGAGGACCCGGCGCCAGTGGGCGCCGCGTGGACATGCATAACCAAAGTGTAAATGGGGACGTGTATGCGACGCTAACTGCGCGATGTAAGACTCGCTAGGATGCTAACTCTGGTCCGGCCGCAACTGCCCCAGATCATGATGCTTCCGCGCATCGACATGCGGAAAAACCGGCAGCGTCGATCGCAAACCCGACCATGATTCCGACACCACGATGCTGTTCTGCGGATTACCCGGCTGGTAGCGTACCGTGCACGGAAACCCCGCGCGCATCAGCCCCGTGTCCATGATGCCGAGCAGCGTAGTGATGTCCTGCGAGCACTCGTAGTCCACCCCGCTGCTCCGATAGCTGTACTCCAGCATTGTCAGCGTTCGTCCGTCTTCAAGAGTTATCTCGCGAACATCGAGCAACATGCCATCGATCAGCCGCCCTGCTTGCGCCAGCAATTTGCGGCGCGCGCGCTCCAGTTCCTCTTCCGTCGGCCGCTTACGCCGCAGGTAGAGAACCGCTCCAACGGTGAGGCCGGCAATCAAAGAAACTCCGGCGGCCGCTTCCCATACGTTTCTGCTGAGGAGGGTCATTTGCGAAGGGACGTCGCGTGGAGGTCCCACCTTCAGAATACCCCAGATCGAAATCCAGGTGCCGCAGGGAGAAACATTGGAACAGTCCAAAGGTACCGGAGCTTTAACCTTCTTGAATCGTCCACATTCTGCATCTAAACTCGCCATCATCGGAGGCGCGCAATGAAAGTTGGAGTGCTTGGGTCGGGAGACGTAGCCAAAACACTGGCAGGCGGTTTTCTGAAACACGGTCATTCGGTAAAAATTGGCAGCCGCAACCCCGCCAAACTGGCCGACTGGTCCACGCAAAACTCCGGCAGCACCGTCGGCACATTCGCCGAAGCGGCAGGGTTCGGCGAACTGCTTGTCCTCGCCGTCAAAGGCGATGCCGCCGCTGAGGCGCTTTCGCTGGCCGGCAAAACCAATCTCGCCGGCAAAACCGTGATCGACGCCTGCAATCCCATCGAGAATGCCCCGCCCGAGAAAGGCGTACTTCGCTTCTTCACCGACATCAACAAGTCGTTGATGGAAACGCTGCAGAGCCAGTTCAGCGAAGCGCATTTTATAAAGGCATTCAACTCTGTTGGCTTTCCCTGCATGATCAATCCGGAGTTCGCCGGCGGCAAACCCACCATGTTTATCTGCGGCAACGACGAGGGAGCCAAAAAGCAGGTGACCCAGATCAACGAGCAATTCGGCTGGGAGACGGCCGACATGGGTCCGATGGAAGCTGCGCGTGCCATCGAACCGTTGTGCATGCTTTGGTGTATTCCAGGCTTCACCCGCAACGACTGGACCCACGCGTTCAAGCTGTTGACGAAATGACGGATGGAGCCGCGAAGATCGGGACTGGGCGCTTGATTTTGCGGAAATGGCGCGACAGTGATCGTGAACCGTTCGCGCGGTTGAATCGCGACCCACAGGTGATGGAGCACTTTCCGGCGTTGCTCACGCGGCAGCAGAGCGACGCCTTAGTCGATCGCGCCGAAGCGCATCTCGAGCAGCATGGCTTCGGGCCCTGGGCCGCGGAACTGCGCGAAACCAACGAGTTCATTGGTTTCGTAAGCCTCTTCATCCCCCAATTCGAAGCGCCCTTCATGCCATGCGTCGAAATCGGTTGGCGCCTGGCGCGTGACCATTGGGGCAAAGGGCTGGCAACCGAAGGCGCTCGCACGCTGGTTCGACAAGCGTTTGAAGTTCAAGGGCTGCACGAGTTGGTGTCCTTCACGGTTCCGGCGAATCAGCGCTCCTTGCGTGTGATGCAAAAGCTTGGCATGACCCATGATCCTCTGGATGACTTTGACCACCCGTCCATCGCAGCTGACCATCCGCTAAGTCGCCACGTGCTCTACCGACTCAAACGTGAGAACTGGATCACCGCTGATACGCGCTAGCTTTTCAAAACAAACCACGATTGGCATTTTTCCAAAGATAGGCAATCCAATACTGGATTGCCTATCTTTGGCCGACCGAACCAACGCTGGTTGCGCGCACTCGCGAACTTTTTAGGGCCGCGAGTCGCCAGGATGGGTCAATCTCAATTCAAAAATGCACCCTGATTCGGACGATCCAGAGAGAACGTCGGGATCTCGATATCAAAATGCTCACCGCTCTCACTCTCCATCTGGTAGGCGCCGCCCATCATCCCGGATGGCGTGTCGAGAGGTACGCCACTCGTATATTCAAAGCTCTCTCCCGGCTTTAGGACTGGTTGTTCCCCGACAACACCTGGTCCCTTGACCTCGGTCAGTTCGCCACGCGCATTCGAGATCATCCAGTGCCGGCTCAGCAGGTGCACCGTTTCCGGTCCCTGGTTCTCGATGATCACTCGATAAGCCCAAAAATACTGCGAGCTTTCCGGCGATGATCTCGCCTCAAGGTAAGTTGGCTCAACGCTCACCGCGATTCCTCGAGTGTTTGCCACATACGGTGCCCATTTGGCCATGGAGAAAGTTTAGATCAAGATGGAGACGCCGTATCACTTATGTCTGGGGTCGCGTGATTCTTCAATCGTCCCTTCGCCTTGACCCGGCGGAGCGCCCACTCGTATGCTCGGGAACGATTACGCGTATGTGCTGCATCGGGTTGCGCCATCGCGGGGAGAGCCAAGCATGAGTTCGATCGCATCTGCCACCACGCCTGTTCATCGGTTTGCCGCGCAACCCCTGCTGGTTCGTCGCGCGGCGGTCCTGGGCGCCGGAACCATGGGCTCTCGCATCGCCGCGCACCTCGCCAATGCCGGGATCCCTTCGTTGCTGCTCGACATGGTTCCGGCCGGAGACGGATCGCGCAATAGGCTCGCCGAATCAGCGCTCGCTGCGTTGGCCAAATCTAAGCCCGCAGCTTTCTATGAATCGTCGCTGTCATCAATGGTGACGGTCGGAAACTTCGAAGACGACTTGCCGAAGCTGAAGCAGTGCGACTGGGTCATCGAAGTTGTCGCTGAAAATCTTGAGATCAAGCGGACGCTCCTCGATCGTGTACTGCCTCACCTGTCTCCTGACGCTGTGCTCTCCAGCAATACGTCGGGCTTGCCAATTGCAAAGATCGCCGCCGGTCTCCAATCGCATCGCGATCGCTTCTTCGGAACGCACTTCTTCAATCCGCCTCGCTACATGCAACTGCTGGAGATCATTCCCACGGCGGAGAGTGATCCAGCGTTGGTCGCTGCTTTTGCGACTTTCGCTGACCGCGCGCTCGGCAAGCAGGTCGTATTCGCCAACGACACCCCTAATTTCATCGGAAATCGCATCGGCGTTTTCGTGATGTTTTTAGCGTCAACCCTCATGCTGGAGCAAGGCCTCACCATTGAAGAAGTCGACGCGCTCACTGGTCCGGCGCTGGGCTTTCCGCGTACTGGCACATTTCGCCTCGCTGACATGGTGGGTATCGACATCCTCGCCCATGTCGCAGCGAACTTTCCACAGGGGGTCACGCCGGGAGGATTCTCTCAGAAACTGCAGGAGATCGTTAAGCTCGGCTGGCTGGGCGACAAATCCGGCCAGGGTTTCTACAAAAAAACGCGCGTCACGGATGGCAAAGACCAAAGGATGGTCCTCGACCTGGACAAGTTCGAATATCGCCCCTCCGCAAAGCCAGCGTTGCCGTCGCTCGATATCGCGAAGAATGCCAATACCGTGCAGGAACGCATAAAGCTACTGCTGGCCAACGATCCCAAAAAAGACAAGGCCGCCAGATTCCTATGGCCGTTCCTCGCGTCGCTCTGGAACTTCGCCGCGGACCGCATCGGAGATGCCTCCAACGACGCCCCCTCGATCGATCAGGCGATGCGCGCAGGCTTTAACTGGGAACTCGGTCCATTCGAACTCTGGGATGCCGCCGGCGTCCGCGAGTCCGTCGCCCGCATGCGCGACCTGACTATTCCAGTCAGCCCAGCCGTGGAGGGTTTGCTTGATTCTGCTCTGGCATCTACTGCCGTCTCCTGGTATTCGCCCGATGGCCCGCAGTGCTACAACCCGGTCAGCGGCGCCTGGGAGCCCATCCCACAGCAGCCCGGGCATGCCCGCGTTGCCGACTACCGCCGGACGAACGGAATAGTGCGAAGCAATGCCGGCGCATCGCTCGTCGACATCGGCGACGGCATCGGATGTATCGAACTGCACTCGCTGAAAAACGCTATCGGCGGCGACGTCGTAGCGATGATCACCTCCGTCTTGAATCCCACTTCCGACGCCGTCAAAAACTTCCGCGGCTTCGTGATCAGCGGCGATCGCGACCGCTTCAGCGTAGGCGCCAACCTGATGCAATTGCTCCTCGGCGCGCAAGAGGGCGACTGGGAAGAAGTGGAAGGAGCTATTCGCGCCTTCCAGCAGATGTCGATGTCCATCAAGTTTTGCCCGCGTCCCGTCGTCGTAGCGCCATTCAATCTCACCCTCGGCGGGGGCGCAGAAATCTCTCTCCACGCCGCGCGCCGCCAGCCCCATGCCGAGACCTACATCGGCCTGGTCGAAACCGGCATCGGCCTCATCCCCGGCGGTGGCGGGACCAAGGAGATGCTGTTGCGCGCCGTTGATGCGGCTGCCGCGCTCGCGCCTCCCGACCCCAAAGACCCGCCCTCCCGCTTCGCACAGTCGGCCGAGATGAACTCCGCGCTCAAACGCACCCTTGAAACCATTGCGATGGCCAAGGTTTCCACCTCCGCACTCGAGGCACGCGCACTCGGCCTCCTGTTGCCCGCCGACAGCATCACCCTTAATCGCGAGCGTCTCCTGCTCGACGCAAAGGAACAGGCCATCGCCCTCGCTGAAGGTGGATACACCGCTCCGCAGCCGCGCGTTATTCCCGCTCCCGGCACAGCATCTCTCGCCGTCCTCAATACCGGAGTCTTTCTCATGGGCGAAGCCGGCTTCGCTTCGGAACACGACATGAAGGTAGCCCGCTGGGTGGCCTACATCCTCTGCGGCGGCAAGGTTACCGCCGGCTCGCTCGTCACTGAGCAATATCTGCTGGACCTCGAGCGCGAAGCATTCCTCTCCTTGTGCGGCGAGCGCAAGACGCAGGAACGCGTCGCGTATACACTTAAGACCGGCAAACCACTGCGCAATTAAATGAAGTTTGCAGCGCTCATTCTGTTTACGACCACGTCGTGCACGCTCGCAACCTCCTGCGTACTCGCGCAGGATTCACCGGCTCCCACCAACAGTCAGTCGCGCCAGCTTACAGAGACCGGCAAGACCAGTCTCGATGGTCAGACGGCCTCTTATCTCATCCGCCGTCTGCCTGCCAGTTCGTTTCCCGACCTGCCCGATGCCATCGCCGATCTTCTCGATCAGCGCGGCTGCATGGTTCCGCAAACCTACCAGGCGCATCGACCTGAAAACGTGATCCACGCCAGCTTTGAATCCCCCGGCTCGTCTGACTGGGCTGTGCTTTGCTCTGCGCACGGCAATGTAGATTTGCTGGTCTTCTTCGCTCGCTCGCCGGGCAAGCCGGTCACGCTTGCTTCAGTACCGGAACTGGAACGGCTTCAGCGCCATGATTCCTCGGGCGTCCTGGGCTTTGACTGGGGCATCGATCCCGCATCACCGCAGCAGGTCCGCGAAGCTCAGGCGGGTATGGAACATCATCCTCCGCTGCTGGACCATGACGCGCTCGAAGACACCGTACTGAGCGGCAAGTCCATCTACCACTTTTTCACCCGCAACGCCTGGACGGTCATCGATATGCCGGAATGACCGCGTTCCGATCGTGTGCTGGTTGACCTCCTCAGGTCCCGCAGTCTAACAATGAGCCAGCACGAATCGCATCTGTCCGGAGTTTGCCATGCCCGAAGCCGTACTCGTCAGCGCCGTCCGTACGCCCGTTGGCCGCGCCCCCAAAGGTGCTCTCTCCACCACCCGCCCCGACGATCTGGCCGCCGCCGCCCTGATCAATGCTCTTGAGCGCATTCCAGCCCTCGATAAATCCGAAGTCGAAGACGTGATCCTCGGCTGCGCCCAGCAGGAAGGCGAGTCAGGCTGGAACATGGCACGCATGACGGCTCTTCGAGCCCAACTCCCTATCGATGTCCCCGGCATGACCGTCAACCGCCTCTGCGCCTCCGGTCTTGAGGCCATCGCCCAGGCCGATATGCGGATCCGCAGCGGTATGCAGCGCGTCGTCATCGCGGGCGGAGCAGAAACCATGAGCATGCTGCCCATGGGAGGCATCAAACCCCGCCCCAATCCCTGGCTGTCAGAGAATTATCCCGCCGCGCTGCTCACGATGGGCCTCACCGCCGAGCGCGTCGCAAAGCACTACAGCATCTCCCGCGAAGATGCAGATGCCTTCTCGCTTGCGAGTCACCAAAAAGCCGTCGCCGCACAAGCCGCCGGCAAATTCACTGAAGAGCTCGTGCCCATCAACGTCACCAATACGACCCCCAGTGCCAGGGCAGGTAAGCCCGACTCTTCCGATTCCGTCTTCTCGGCCGACGAAGGTCCCCGCGCCGACACCACGGCCCAGGCGCTCGCCGCTCTGAAGCCGGTATTTCATGCAAAGGGAACCGTCACTGCCGGTAATTCCTCGCAGACCTCCGACGGTGCTGCTGCGGCTGTTTTGATGGATTCCGCTCGCGCCAGCGAACTGGGCATTCAGCCCCTGGCCCGGCTGGTGGCCTACGCTGTAGCCGGTTGCCTGCCCGAAGAGATGGGCATGGGGCCGCTTTACGCGGTTCCCAAAGCGCTCAAAAAAGCCGGCCTCAAACTCGACGACATCGACCTCATCGAATTCAACGAAGCCTTTGCCGCCCAGGCTCTGGCCGTGATCCGCGAACTCGGCTTCGATCCAGCAAAGGTCAACGTCAATGGCGGCGCCATCGCGCTCGGACATCCTCTCGGCTGCACCGGTGCCAAACTGACTGCAACTCTACTAAGCGAGATGAAATGCCGAAACGCGCGCTACGGCATGGTGACGATGTGCGTAGGAGGCGGGCAGGGAGCCGCAGGCATCTTCGAACGGCTCAACTAACCCTTGTGAAATGTGCAGTAGAAAAAGAAACGGCCGGGATCGCTCCCGGCCGTCTTCTTGCTTCAATGACCTTGCGGCCACCCCATGAAGATTAAGCTTTTGCGGTCGCCAGTGCCTTCAACCGGGCATTCAGGCGGCTCTTGTAGCGGGACACTGTATTCGAGTGCAGAACGCCTTTCTGCACGCTCTTGTCGAGAGCGGAAACTGTCACACGAAACTGCTCCTGCGCGGCCTTTACGTCGCCCTTTGCCAAGGCTTCACGTAAGGAGCGGAGGCTCGAACGGACGCGGGTGCGGTTAACGCGGTTCACCGCGGTACGGGTTTCGGTTTGGCGGGCGCGCTTCAACGACGATACGTGATTTGCCATTATGCTTCCTTAAATCAGTGAGTTATGCGGGCCAGAATGCAAACACAGCCGCATCCCTCGCAATTTCCTAGTCTACGGGAAAGCGGAGTCTGGGTCAATTCATCCCTTGGCGTTGCCCTGCCAAGACCCAGCCGCGCTTGAAGCATCTAGTTGAGTTTGCCCGCCTCCCCCTCCCGATCTCATAGTTTTCAAGCCTGATCTCTTATATCTCCGCTTTTAAAATCAATACTTTGAAACTGTTGGACCCTCGCAACTGCGGGATGCTATAGTCACGGGAACTCCCCGGCTCCCAATTCCAATTTCATTTATCGGAGTGCCTATGCCTCGTCTCCGTACTCTCTGCGCCGGCCTGGGCGCCCTGATTTTTGCCGCCATTCCGAGCCTTGCGGCCGATAAAATACTCTTCGCCCGGCTTGGGCCAACCGGGGCCAGTCTCTATATTTCAAATGCCGATGGAAGTGCCGAGCGGTCGCTTACACCTGCGGGATCGCTCGACTACAACCCGTCTTGGTCGTCGCAAGGTGATTGGATTGTCTTCACCTCGGAGCGTTCTGGTTCTGCTGATCTTTACCGCATTCATCCCGATGGAAGTCAACTTGAGCGTCTGACTGATGATCCGGCCTACGATGATCAGGCCGGCTTCTCTCCGGATGGAAAACACATTGTGTTCGTCTCCACCCGCGGCAGTGGACGTGCCAACCTGTGGACACTCGACGTGGCCTCGCATTCGGCCAAAGCTCTTACCTCGGGAGATGGCGGAGACTTTCGCCCCTCATGGTCTCCAGACGGCCAGTGGATCGCCTTCTCGTCAGACCGCGAAAGCGATTTGCGGCCGGCAAAGGGCCGATGGGAGCGACTGCACCTCGTCGACGTTTACATCATTCATCCTGATGGCACTGGACTAAAGCGTGTCTCTCAGCATGGTGGATTTTGCGGAAGTCCCAAATGGACTTCGGACAGCAAGAGCGTCGTTGCCTACTGCATGTCGGATGAAGAGTCGTGGACCTATCGCGCAGGGCGCGAAGACGGCGATGACACGCTGATGAAGATCGATATCGCCAGCGGCGAGAATACGCCGGTCCAAGCAGGTCCCGGAGTCAAACTGCTCCCATCCGTTTTGCCCACTGGTGAGATCGCGTATGTGCGCCACGACAAGACCACTACAGGCATCTTCTATGGCAATGGAAAGCCGGGGCCGGCCGGAGCGACGCTGCACACGCCATCCTGGTCTCCGGATGGCGCGCAGGTTGTGTACAGTCGATACATTTCAAATCCACCTGCGGAGCCTGTAAAGCAATGGAGCCGGAACGAAAAATTCGACTTGTACAAAACCGCATGGCTTCCCGCATACGACGCAAGCGGCGAACATCTGGCGATCACCAAGATGGATTCAACCAACGCCACAAGCCTGCTGATTGTCGACGAAGATAAGCCCGCTCGCGCGATCCTCAAGCAGAAGGGATTGATTCTCGGACCTTCGTGGTCTCCAGACGGAAAGCAGATCGTGGTTGGTGTGGGCGGGTTCACTGCATTTCTCGATTTTGCGTCCGGCGGCAAGAAGCCGGCCGATCCCGTGAACGGCGGAGCGCAAGTGGGTCTCGTGAACATCGACGGTAGCGACTTTCATTTGATTACGACGGGGAACAACAACAACGCCTTTGCATCGTTTGCTCCCGACGGTAAACAAATCGTCTACCGCACCTCCGGGCCGGATGGCGAAGGGCTGCGCATCATGAATATTGAGGATCACTCGGTGAGTGTGCTGACCGACGACTATGACAACTTCCCCGTCTGGTCGCCGCGGGGAAACTTGATTGCGTTCATGCGCAGAATCGACGGCAATTTTGAAGTGATGACGATTCATGCAGATGGAAAGCAACTCAATCAACTGACCCGCACCAAAGGGAATGAGGCTCACCTTGCGTGGTCTCCGGACGGCGAAAGGCTGCTTTTTACGAGTTCCCGCATGGGATTTAAGGATGAAGCTCTTCTGATTGGCGCACCGCAACCCTACGGCGAAATCTTCGTGATGAACGCCGATGGGACGCACATAGAGCAATTGACCGACGACCAGTGGGAAGAGGGCGGGCCTGCATGGCAGCCTCATGCGCTGCCGAGGGCCGATCAAGCGTCAACGCCGCACTAGACTGATCACCGGTCTTTCGATACAGACAAGTTGTCTGAAATCAACGTGCCGCAACGGGTGTGACCGGGGAAGAAGCCGAACCCCGTACCCACTTGGTGACTAATTGCGTAAATCTTAATCGGCCCCGGGATTGACGGATTTTACCGCCGGCGCTACTCTCTCCCCATACACAGCCACTTGGTCGCCCGCGCCAATACGGAAGTCCTTCACAATCGCCGCGATACGGTGCGCTTCCATCCGCAACTCGCAAATAATTACGCTGCAATCCCATCCATTACACCGGTGCAATCATCAAATCAACAGCCAAAATCTGCCCTTGAGGCAGGGCCATGGGAGGCCATCTGAACGCTGCTCTGGAGATCACGCCAAATCTTGAGCCCCTATTCGGGACCCGCGATGAAAACCTCAGACTGATGGAGGATTCACTAGGTGTCAGGATCGACCTAAGATCCGACGCCGTGCACGTTAAAGGGCCGGACGAAGCGGTTGCCAGAGTCCGGGGCATTTTTCAGGATTTCGAGGCTCTCCGAAGGCAAGGCATCAATCTTCATAATGGCGAACTGAACGGCATGTTGCGCCTGGTCGTAGCCGATCCCGCCACCACGCTGCGTTCTCTTGCTGATGCCGGGAAGCAGCGCTCCGCGGGCGTTAAGCGCACCGTCCAGCCCCGTTCCATCAACCAGCGCAAATACATTGAAGCCATCGAACAGAACGACATGGTCTTCGGCGTCGGGCCGGCCGGCACGGGTAAAACTTACCTGGCCGTCGCTATGGCCGTAGCCGCCATGAATGCGAAAAAAGTGAGCCGCATTGTGCTGGTTCGCCCCGCTGTTGAAGCCGGCGAGCGTCTCGGCTTCCTGCCCGGCACCCTGCAGGAAAAGGTGGACCCGTATCTCCGTCCGCTCTACGACGCGCTCTACGACCTGCTCGATCCAGAGAAGGTCGACAAGATGCTCGAGAAGAACGTCATCGAAGTTGCGCCCCTGGCCTTCATGCGAGGCCGCACTCTCAACGACGCCTTCATCATCATGGACGAAGCGCAGAACACCACCATCGAGCAGATGAAGATGTTCCTGACCCGCATGGGGAACAACTCCAAGGCCGTCATCACCGGCGACATTACGCAGATCGATCTGCCCAATCCGCGCAAATCTGGGTTGCTTGACGCGATCAATATTCTCGGCGGTGTCGAAGGCATCTGCTTCTGTCACTTTGCCGACGGAGATGTGGTCCGCCACGCCTTGGTACAGCGCATCGTGCGTGCCTACGAAGCCATCAAGCCACAGCAGCAGGAACTCCAATTGAATCTCGGCGAGGCCATTCAACCGCAAGGCGACCAGCAGGCGCCTCAACAGGCCGCGCATCCTGCTAAACCGCAGTAAATTCACCCATTCGAGTAGAATGAAAAAGACACGGGGCCGCTTCTAACAGCGGCCCCGCGCACGATGATCCTCTTCGACCCAGACTTGGAAGCCGACCCCTCTTCGCACGTGAAGGTGCCGAGACGGTCAGAGAGCTCCGCCCGAACCCCAGCCCGCAATCAGCGCATCCCGGCTCCCCGCACACTCGCAGCTTTTTTGCGCGAGGCGCAATCCGCCGTAAGGCTACGCGGACAGGTCACGGTCCTGCTCACAACTAACACCGCCATCCGCCGCCTGAACCAGCAATTCCGCGGCAAGAACAAAGCTACGGACGTGCTTTCCTTTCCGGCCAGTGCTCCCGGCCACTTCAAAATCGCCGGCGATCTGGCCATCAGCATCCCCACCGCACAGCGTCAGGCCCACGAACTCCACCATTCCCTCGCAATCGAGATTAAGGTCTTGATGCTTCACGGCCTTCTCCATCTTGCCGGCTACGATCACGAAACCGACAAAGGCGAAATGGCGCTCCGCGAACAAAAACTCCGCGCCAAACTGCGTCTCCCTCAAGGGCTTATCGAACGGACAATGAGTTCAGCCACAAGGTCGGATGGGGGACGCGCGACAACGTTGAGTGCCCCATCCTCGCTGCAGCTTCATCGCGGCGACGGTGCGAAGGCACGAACTCCCAAAGGTCGGCGCCCATGAGCTGGTTAACCATCACGCTCCTTGCCTTCGCCGCACTCGTCGACACCTTCGCCGCGTACATCAGCCGGCTATATTCGGAGTTCGGCAAAATTCTCCCCCGCGAAGTGCAGGACAACCTCGACGAATGGGAAGAGAAAGTCGAGCCACTGCTCGGTCTCACGCGTGAACATGCCGCCCTTTGCGCCACGGTGCTGCAGCAACTCACGCTGGCTGTGTTCGCGCTTGCGATTGGATCTGTGCTGTTCGATCGGGCTCCACACGTCGCGCGTCCGACTTATCCTGAGATCGCCCAGGCGATTCTCGTTGTCGTACTGGCAGTCGTCTTCTGCAACCAGCTTTTGCCATCCCTTCTCTTCACGCACACTAAGGGACGCTGGGCAGCGCGCCTGGTATGGCCCATTCGCCTGCTGCTGTGGCTGATGACGCCGGTGACGGCCATCATTCGCTTCTTCTTTTCCGTTGCCTCGCTTGCTGAAAAGCCGGTTGCCGAAGAAGACGAGCCTGCTCCCGACGTTGAGTCACTGCTTGAAGCTGGCGAGGAAGAAGGCATCCTCGAAGAGAGTGATCGCGAATTGGTTCGTTCCGCTGTTGAATTCGGCGACAAACTTGTGCGCGAAGTGATGACCCCGCGTCCCCAGGTCTTCGCCGTTCCGCAATCCATCACCCTCGAACGCTTTCTTGAGATGCTCAAGGAACACAATTTCTCGCGCGTTCCGGTGTACGAACGTACTCTCGATTCCATCACAGGAATCGCGTTCGCCCATGATCTTCTTCAGATCGCTGATGAGGAAGCGCGGATCCGTACCGTGTCAAGCATTCAGCATCCTGCCGTCTTTGTGCCAGAGACTAAGCGCGGTTACGAATTGTTGCGCGAGATGCAGCGCGAAAAGCAGCACATGCGCATCGTCATCGATGAATACGGCGGCGTCGCGGGACTCGTCACCATCGAAGATCTGCTGGAAGAAATCGTCGGCGACATTCGCGACGAACACGAGAAGGATGCGCACATTGCCGATCCACAGGAGGAGCCGGGCGGAGTGTGGGTGGTTCCTGGCGATTTTCCAGTCGACGAATTGCAGCGCCTCTTTAATTTGGATCTGGACGTCGACGAAAGATATGAGGCGACCACTTTAGGCGGTCTGGTCAGCGAGATCGAAGGCCGCATTCCGCTTCCCGGCGAAGTCGTGCTTCTTGACCACAGTGGCCTGCGCATTCAGGTCGTCGCCTCCACCGATCGCCGCGTCGACCGCCTGCGGATATTCCCGCCGGCGAAGGAAGAAGCAACGGCGCTGCCCTGATCGTTCAATCTGGCACCGCTCATCGAAGCCCGGCATGCCGTACACTCATTCAGAAACGAGTTGCCCCAAGTGAAATCAGGATTCGTCGCCATTCTCGGTCGGCCCAACGCCGGCAAAAGCACGCTCATGAACGCCCTCACCGGCGAAAAGATCGCCATCGTCACTCCAAAACCGCAGACCACCCGCAATCGCATCATCGGTGTGCTGGAGGTCGAAGCGCGCAAAAAGGTTCATCCCGCGGCGCAAATAGTCTTCGTCGACACGCCGGGCGTGCACAAGCCAAACTCGCAGCTCGACCGCCGCATGTTGCAGGAAGTCCACGAAGCACTTTCGACACGCGATGTCGTGCTTGTCCTGGTTGACGCCAGCCGCCGCGTGCAGGTTGAAGCGGCCGGCGAACCGGGCGATATCACCGAACAGGCACAGACCCGGGTGCCCCATGTTTCGACTTTGAAACCCGGGAAGGACTCCGATTCTCACGCCAAATCGCAAAAAAGAAAATCCGCATCATGGGCCAGCGAGGACGAATTTCTTTTCAATCTCATTCGTGAACTGGACTGCCCCGTGTTCCTGGTCCTCACAAAAATCGACCTTGTCGCCAAAGACGTTCTTCTGCCGCTCATCGAGACGATGACGAAGCAGTACAACTTCGCAGAGATCATTCCCGTCAGTGCGCGTAAACGCGACGGCCTCGATCTTCTTGTCCGCAAAATTGTCGATGCGCTTCCAGTCGGAGAGCGCTACTACCCGAAAGACCAGTACACCGATCAGCCCATGCGCTTCATGGTCGCTGAATTGATTCGCGAACGCATTCTCGTCGAGACCGGCGAAGAGGTTCCCTACGCCGCCGCGGTCGTCATTGAAAACTTTGAAGAAGCTGAACCGCCCGCTCCTCCGCGCAAGAAAGGCCAGCCTCCCGCCCGGCTCCCGCTCACGCGCATTGCCGCAGCCATATATTGCGAACGCGAAGGACAAAAAGCGATTCTCATCGGCAAGGGCGGCGCGAAATTGAAAGAGATCGGCACTGGCGCGCGCAAGCAGATTGAGTCGCTGCTCGGGACGCGTGTCTATCTTGAACTCCACGTCATCGTCGAAGCGAACTGGCGCGAGTCGCGGCCCTTCGTAGAATCCCTTGACTGGCGCAATCAGCTTGAGAAGCTGGCTGAGAATCAAATCGACGAAATCGACAAATAAGCTCCAGCGCACAACTTTCTAATCATCATCCGGGTCAATGGCTGGCCCGGTAACCGTCAGAAAGAACGAAGCACTCTTCTGCGCGGGAATCACGCGGTAGGCGCGCGGGGCTTTAAGCGTAAAGAATTCTCGAAGGTCCGTCGTCGAGCGCTTGTCGGCGAAGCCTAGTTCTCCTTCCGTCAAATGATTTACGCCTTCAATCATCCGCAGGACACTGCCAAAATCATGAGTTTCATTGCTGATGGTTCCGGCCGGAGTATACGCAGAAATCACAACCAGCGGTACTCGAAACCCCATCTGATAATCGCCGGGGCAATCAGTCGATCGGCATGGCAGCGCGGACTGAACGCGCGGCAATTCGTGATCGGCCCATCCTCCCCAGTCATCCCACGTAAGAATGATCGCCGTATTGTTCCAGTAATCCTGTCCCGCATCTCTGGTTCCTGTCGGACATTTACCGTGCGTCCCGATGGCGTTAACAATGGCTGCCACCCATGACGGTCCATAGTAGTCGTTTCCGCCTGCGTGATCTGACCATTTGTCGTCGGGAGTTACCCAGCTAACCTGCGACAGGCTGCAATTCTCGATGTCTCGCAGAATGTCCGTGCCCATGCCGCTGATGTCGACATTGGCATTCCACTCTTTGCCCGTGCACTTGAGCGCAGAACTTGGATCACCGTTGGGATTCACGAATTGCGGCTCGCAAATATTCTTGAACGCCACAGGTGCATTCGCCAATGATCCTGCGGTTGCTGCGTAATACTCCCAGCTGATCGAATGCGGATCGAGCACACTGGCCATCGTCTCGTGTCCATGGCAAAACGAACCGACGGGTTCAGTCGGATAGATCAATGCCGTATTTGCCATCGGGCATTCCTGAACCGACTTGTCATCGAATGTCGAACAGTCGGTCGGAGGAGAGCTGATTTCCGGTGCGATCAGATCGTTGGTCGCGTTTTTCGTTGCCAGGCATCCAGAATTGTTCATGGTGTTGAAGTCTTCAGCGACGAACGTGGATTTTGCGTCGTCTGCCGCGGTCGGAGCGGATGTGCCGGAGAATATGAATTGGTGCGCTGCGTAGCTTGGACCCTGGTTCGTCTGGAACATGTAGTTGGACCAGCCGTAATCCTTCGCCATCGTGATATACGGATCAAGCAGATGTCCCGGCGTTCCGTCGTAATTGGTCACGTTCGAGTTCATCACGTAGCCATAGGCGCCCCCAGAGGGAGCCGTGATTTTCCACGCGCCATCGTTCCGGCATTTCTGTGTCGCCGGATCGGGATCGCACATCTTTTCGAAGCTCCAGTGGGAATGCTGCGGCAGAGCGCTCCCCGCAAGTGGAACAGGTTTCAGACTCACGCGAGCATCGTGCCCGCTTTGATTGGAAATGGCGCACGGAGCAATGTTGTAACAGCCAGTGCTTACAGGAGCAGGCGTGCACGCTTCGAGCCCAGTGGCGTTTGCAGGTATCGGGCAAGCTGGAGACAGGTAGTGGAAGAGGTTATCGGGAGTTCGATTCTCCTGAACGATTACCACGACATTCTTAATCTGGGGTGGGAACTGGGCAAAAGTTTCGGCGCAACTGGTGATGGAAAAGAAAAGCACAGACCAGATTTTGAGCATAGAAGTCCCCAAGCTGGCGTCAAACCTTTTTTGAGCCGGTCTGGCGGGATCTCAATAAGGTCTGCGTCAACGATCCAAGGTTGAAAACTTTTCACTCGCAGATGCAGCGTTCGCAGAACGCGAGCGTCATCATTTCGGTTGTCAAGGCAGTGAGTTGAAGCAATGAGCAGTTCCCGCTCTCTCACAAACGGGATTGTTGCAAGTGGCCTTTGCAGCCGCCGTCTACTTCACGACCAAGTAGACACGTCTGGCAAGAAATTGACAAGGTTTATGAACTAATCTTCATTGAAATTAAACGGAACGGTAATGGGACTTTATTCGCCTCGAACTTTGCCACGGCCGTTACTTTTAACTGCATACATGCGCGCATCTGCTGCGCCTATGATTGCGTGCACCGCGGCATTCTCAGGCGGGCATGTTGCCAATCCCACACTTGCACTCGCGCTCAGTTCAAGACCATTGCTCATGCGAAATTTTGTATTCGTAAGTTCCTGATGCAAGCCAGTTGCAAGCACCAGCGCATCCGCCGGAGCAGTATCAGGCATCAGCACTACGAATTCATCGCCGCCGTAGCGGAAGCACATATCCTGTTCGCGGCTCAGTTGCTTCAAGCGCTTTCCGACGCGCCCCAGAAGCTCGCTTCCAATCAGGTGCCCGTGGACATCGTTCACTGACTTGAAGCGGTCGAGATCAATGAACGCAAGGCTTACCGGCATGCGTTGTCGTCCGCTGCGCTCCAGTTCGTGCTCCAACATCTTGTAAAGATGTCGCACGTTGAAGAGACCTGTTGCATCGTCGGTAATGGTGAGTTGCTGGATGCGCGCGACGTCATGCGCATTCTCAATTGCAATCGCCGCGTGATCGCAGAGGATATGCAGAAAGGCGATGGTGTAATCGCTCATCTGGCTTGCGCGCGGATTCAGAATTTCGATGACGCCCTGGATGCCCTTTCGTCCGCGCAGTGGCATTGCGATCATCGAGCGCACCATGCGCCTGTCCGCGGCAAGTGTCTGCTGCAAGCGCGGATCGTTATCTTCCGATTCGGGAACAATGAGAGTTTCACCATGTTCCATCACCCAGCCTGCAACGCCTTCGCCGAGTTTCACGCGCAAATCGCGGAGCGCATCCTCGCCATTTTGTGAAGCGATCGCATAGTAGAGTTCTTTGCGCGATTCATCCAGCATCAGCAGCGTCCACATATCCGCCGCAATAATGCGTTCCATCTGGTCGAGGATCGTGCGCAGAATTGTGTCCAGGTCAAGGCTCGAGTTGAGCGACCTTGCCAACTGATGGAAGACCATTAGGTCATCGAGGGGAATACGATTCTCTGTCAACTCGTTCATCTCTGCGCCAAAACGGGTGAGTCTCTTCTGATGTGAATTCTGTCACAAGCGCCGGTTCAAATCGTAGACCTGGAGTGTCTTTAGTCCAATGAGCTATGTACTAAAGTTACGTGCTGCAAATCCGCCTCTGGGACTGCTTCCCAAGGTGCTTTGTAAGCTGCAGCTCATGGAATCTGACAGCCTACCGTAATTCAGGAAGGAGGTTGGGAGACGCGCGAAGTTTTCTACCCGCCGATGTGGACCATCGAGCGCGATGGCTTCAGAAATTCTGGCTCTCCGATATGATGGCGTGCCTCTTTGCCATATATCGTTTTTACGATGTAGTCCGAAAGGGCGGTATCGTTTTCGCCCGCACGCATCCTTCCGTAGAGGTCGTGTTCCACCTGCGAAAACAGGCAGGTTCGAATTTTGCCGTCGGAAGTGAGCCTGACCCGGCTGCAAGCGCCGCAAAAAGCTTGGCTTACTGGCGCAATTATGCCGATCTCTCCTACGCCATCGGGGAATGTGTATCTCCGCGCCGTCTCGCTAGCCTCGCGCGCCGGCATCGGCACAAGCGGCATCACGCGGCCGATGCGCTCAACAATCTCCTTCAGTGGAACCACAATCTCCGGTGTCCATAGCCGGCCTTCCTCGAGAGGCATGAATTCGATGAACCGGACCACCACATCTTCTTCGCGCGCGAACCGTGCAAATCCTTCGATCTCGCCGTCATTAAATCCGCGCAGCAGTACGCAATTGATCTTTAACGGAGTCAAGCCCGCATCGCGCGCTGCGCGAATTCCTGCCAGCACTTTGTGAAAGCTCCCTGGAACGCGCGTGATTCGCTCAAACGTCGGCGCATCCACAGCGTCCATGCTGACGGTGACACGCTGCAACCCGGCAGCCTTCAAAGGAGCAGCCAGCTTGTCCAGCAAGTGCCCGTTGGTGGTCAGAGCAAGATCCAACGGGTTGCCGTTCAACGTGCGCAGATTCGCTAGTTCCTCGATCAACTCGATCAGGCCGTTGCGCAATAAAGGCTCGCCGCCGGTGATTCGCACTTTCTCAATTCCCAGACCTACGAAAAGCTTGATCAGCTTGAGATAGTCGGCGATCGCCAGTTCGGGATACTGTGCTCCCAACTCGCCGGTTCTGCAGTAGACACACTTGTAGTTGCATCGATCGGTGACGGAGACGCGCAGATCATGGATCACCCGGCCGTGACTGTCGATCAGCCGGCGAGTGGTGTCTTCTGCGGCAGGTGCGATTGGGGAAGCAACAGCCATGTGTATCCCTTAAGGCTATACCGTTTTGTCGAGCTCTGCAGGTCCCGGAAAAACCTGAGAGCCGGCGCAAAGGCCGGCTCCCGTTTGGTGCAAGCTGTTGTGAAAAGTGGCGGCTCAGTCGATCCTGGGTGTACCGGACCTTAGCGCCAGCCCCGTCACGCCCAAAACGGCTACCAACCCAACTGCAATCGCGAAGTAGTACGCCATGGGGTGAACCCAGCCCGGTGAATAAGTCAGGTCCTGCCCGACCCACAGCAGCAGCACTGTGGCAATCACGGCAAATTGGCACGCAATTACCAGCAACGTATGTCCCCATTCGCGCCGTTTGTCCAGCGCCTCCACCTGGTCAGGGGTAAGGTTGCGCTCTTCAGGGGGAAGAAGGGAATTCGCCATCAGACTCTATCTCCTTGCGAGCCCTTATCGGCCTCCGGGCCTTGATGCTCACTGTTTCGATTCAATCACATGCCGCCCGGCCTGCGCCACCGGCCGCTTGCGGCCTTTTTCATAGCATCCACTACTCGTTCAGAAACGCCAGCGATTGCAGAGTTGTAATCTCAAACGGCTTGCGGCAGCGAACATTCGTGCAGCTCAGCTTGTCGTCCCGCCGCACCATGTACGACTGAGCCTTGGCAAACCTTGCCCGGTCACGCTCATCGGCATGGCGAGGCAACTGTGGTCTCTTGCGTCGCACAACCCAGGTGACTTTGTACTCCCCTGCCTGCCCGCATTTGGGGCAGTTCAAGGTATGCGTACGTTGCTCCGTGGTCTCGTTGAAAAAGTCCCGCTCTTCCATGTCCCTCTCTTCTCCGGTTCTGCGAAAAAGCTCTGTCGTGGAAACTATCCCCGACAGAGCCCTTGCAGATTAAAAGTCTCGGGCACTTTCCCTTCGGCCCGAACTATTCCATACTCGTCCTTGCAATGACGAAACGCAAGCCAGACACTTTTTCAGCGACCAAGGCCGTTAAGGCTAATGCCCGCGAGCGTGTGGGACAGCCTAAACCCGCCCGCGTTGTGGTGGACACACCGCGAACAGGCCGTCAGGCCAAGCACAAGCGTAAGCTGGAGCAAATACTTCAGCAGGAGGAGTAATCGTGGCCAAAGCAGTCGGATTTGGTGGTGTATTTCTCAAGGCAAGCGATCCGGAAAAGCTCTCTGCCTGGTATGCGCAACATCTCGGAATTCCTTTGCAGGATGGAGGCTCGCTCGCCTTCGACGGCCCCGAGTCCATGGGTATGACGGTGTTTGCGCATTTTCCCTCCACCACCAAATATTTTGGCGAAGGTCCGCAGCAGGCCATGATCAACTTCCGAGTCGACAATATGGACGAACTGCTCGCGCAGCTTGCCGCTGACAACGTCACCATCGATCCCAAACGCGAAGACCATGCTTATGGCCGATTTGCCTGGATATGGGACCCTGAAGGCAATCGGGTGGAGTTGTGGGAAGCACCGCGATCGACGAAGTAGCGCTGGGTGTTTCCATCACTGGGGGGCGGGAGCGGAGGGTTGAACGGGCTGTGGCTGGCTCTGAGATTGGGTCTGCGTCTGAGACTGCGTCGGCGTCTGGGCTTGGGCCTCGGCCTGCGCCCTCACAGTGTAAGGACCAGGCAAGATTGTTTCATTCGCCTTTTCGGTTTCAACTTTTGCAACTGGCGCCGGCTGCAAAGTCCGTTTTGAATAAATGCGGAATGAAACGACGAGATCAAGGGCCACCGGAACCGGCTTGCCATCTTTCATGCCAGGCTGGAAAGTAGCCTTGTGGATGGTCTGCTCGGCGCTTTCGTCCAGGCCGAAGCCGATTGGCCTGCCTGCAACGACTTCCTCAACTTTGCCATCGCTGCCAACCACCACGTGATAAAGCGCGATGCCGGCCACGCCATTTGCCTGTGCCAACTCGTTCGACGGAGGATCTACTGCAGAAAGCAGTTTCGCCTTTTGATCAACTGCGTTCTGGCGGAAGACGCCCGGGTCAGTGGGCTTGTAATCTGTCTTCGCCTGCGCTGCCTGATAGTAGAGCTTCCAGAAATCTGGCATCGCATCAATCATCCGCTCATCGACACCCATCGAAAACACGTTGTTCAAAGCCGTTAGAAGCGCTTGGGAAGCCTGAACTGCTGAATTTGTCGTTGATCTCTTTTTGTCGGATTTGTTGGATTGGTGGCCGTTTATTGGCGGAAGGTCGCTCGCGTTGGCTTGGGCGGCAGGAGTATCGGTGGCGTCCGACACAAGCACGGCTGGCGCGTGGGGCTCCTTCGACTCCTCCTTTTTCCCGTGGTGTTTGTCCTTCTTCTTTGCGCTTTTGTCTTTTGACTTCTCGACCTCTTCAAGATCGAAGGAAATGCGCACCCCTTTTTTCTTGGGGTTGATCTTAACCCTGTCGGTCGCTGCGGTCGGGTCGTCATAGGGCGCGGCGCCCAGGAAATGGAGCGCATAGCGGTCACCCAAGAGCTCCACTTTCTTCTTCGAGAGCTTAACTTTGTTGATCTGGATCTGGCTCAACGTATAAGAACCTTGAGGAGAATGGCTCAGCAGCCGGCCGTGTTCATCAAATTCCAGGTTGTTATCCTGGTAGCCTCCGCGCAGATAGAGAGTTTTGCCAACCAACATCTGCTTCAGTTGATCCTCTTTGATTTCGCCCCCGACAGTGTGGATTGAAAATGCGCCTTCGCTAAGAGTGGGATCTTTCCCGGGCTTGGTATGGGAATCAGGCATTGTCGCCTTCGACAGAGAGACATCATGCGCTGGAACTGTTGTTGACGGTTCTCCGGGCTGAGCGACAGGCTGACCTTGTTGCGCTTGCGGCGGCTGCTGCGTAGCTGGACCGGCAGAAGGCACGGGCGGAGGTGCCTGGCCATATACAGCCCCCGCCATCAGGATCAAACCCAACACGGTGCTGGCAATTCGAGATGGTTTGAAAATCGTTGATCTAACGCGGTCGAAGAACGTGCGCATCCGGCCACCTCTCGTCATGCACATATCTAAGCAGATTGTGATTTCTTTTGGAAGGATGCCTGTGACCCGTAAGTCATTGAGTATTCGAAGTGTAACTCTATGATGAATTGCGCTGAAGGCGTCTCAAAATACGACGGAACAGGCCCAATAGCCGTCGGCTGTCATGGGCATTGAGGTTCAGTCGTCTAAGAATCAAGCGCAGGTCATGCCGGTTCGCCTCCTGCATGGTCTTCGGCGAGTACTTTGCAAAGACCATGACCTCTTCGATGAGTCCGGCAAGAAGATCAAGATTGTTCGAAGTGGGTGCTGGGCCTGCGACGGCCCGTAAGCGTTCTCTGGAGTTATCGAGGCTATTTTCGAAGGGTCGTGATTCCTCTGGCGACCGTCCTGAGCGCACGGACAGCTCATACAGACATACTGCGGCCGCTTGACCTAGATTCATGGAAGGCTGGTGCCGATCGGTTGGGATCTCCACCAGTACATGACAATAGGACAAATCCTGACGTGTCAGTCCGTGCTTCTCGGGACCAAAAACCATGGCGACGCGTCCGCCGCGATCCAACTCTTGAGTCACCAGCGGCGCAAGTTCATCCAGACGAACAACGGATTGTTCGGGTTTGCGATGGGTTACGGTTCCCGTTCCGACCACAAGCGAACAATCGCGAACAGCGTCTGCGAGCGCCGGAGTTTCTCGGGCGTTTTCGAGCAGATCGGGCGCGCCGACAGCGGAACGAGCTTCGCGCCAATGCGGCTCGTACGGATCAACCACGGTCAGAAGTTTGAAGCCGAAGTTTGCCATCGCACGCGCCACCGCGCCAACATTCAGTGGATTGCGCGGGGACACTAGGACCACGTCGACACACTCGCGTTGGAGTTCGGAAAGCAAACAACGATTGTAGAGTGAAGTTGCCACTTGAAGCATCTGCCGACTGCATTGCTACACTGCATTCAATGTCTGAGGATCCACAACACCTGCAGCAGGAGATCTACGAACTCTGCGCCACTGCGCAAGCATGCTACGCACGCGGTTGGGTTCCGGCCACAAGCGGCAACTTCAGCGTGCGTTCGGGAGACCGCATCTTCATTACTCCGACGGGTCTCGATAAAGGCAAGCTAACGCCTGCTGAACTTCTCGAAATCGATCTTGAAGGTAACGCGATCTCGGGACAAGGTCGTCCCTCCGCGGAGACGAGCTTGCATACCGTTATTTACGGCATCGAAGGATTTCGCGCCCGCGCCATTCTGCACGTCCACTCCGTCTGGAACGCGCTCCTTTCCGGGAAATTCCTCTCTACCGGCCATGTTTCTCTTCAGGGTTACGAACTTCTCAAAGGCCTTTCCGGCGTTTCTACTCACGAACATACTGAGCGCGTGCCGATCATTGAAAACACGCAGGTATACAAGTCGCTTGTCGAACATCTCACCGAAGTTCTTCGCGATAATCCAGAGGCGCATGGGGTTTTATTGAGCCGACACGGGCTTTATACTTGGGGTGAATCGGTAGCTGAAGCACGACGTCACCTGGAGGCGCTCGAATTCCTCTTCGAGGTAGAAGGACGTCGGATCTTCAGTCAGTTAACTTGAGAGCGGTTCGGCTCTCTTGTGGGGCAATCATCTTTGCTGGTTGAATCCTAGGAGCGCGCCATGGCAGTTCTGCGTTTTCCCAACGAGAATCTGACAATCGAAGCCGAACCAGAAATACGCACGGAGCTGCATGCTCTAGGCATTGACTACGAGCGCTGGAGTCTCGATCGCGTTGGTGCGGATGCATCCGCGGAGCAGGTCCTATCGGCTTATGAACACGAGATTGAAGAGATGAAGCGCCGTGGCGGCTACGTCACCGCCGACGTGATCGATGTAAATTCCGCCACACCCAATCTCGAAACAATGCTTGCAAAGTTCGACAAGGAACACACGCACGACGAAGACGAGGTGCGCTTCATCCTTGCCGGGCGCGGAATATTCTTTCTGGACCTGAATGGCAGAATTGCGTCGGTGGAAGTGGGACCCGGCGATATGCTGCGCGTGCCGAGAGGAACGAAGCACTGGTTCACGCTTTGCGAGGATCGCCGCATCCGCGCTATCCGCTGGTTCCAGGACACGGCTGGGTGGACGCCGCACTACACCGGCTCCGGCATCGATCAGGGCTACCAGCCGCTGTGTTTCGGACCTGCCTATCTGGGGCCGCGCGCAGCCACTGGCATCCGCCTATGAAAACAAAGCCGCCGAAGCTGTTTTTGCTGGACGTGGAGGGCACGATTGCGCCGATCTCGCTCGTCTACGATCAGCTCTTTCCGTACGCTCGCGCACACTTTCAAGCATTTCTGCAACTGCACGGCGGGGAGCCCGGTGTCGTGAGCGACCTTACGATGCTTGCCGAAGAGAACGTCGGCGAAACCGATGAGTCGGTGCCAAGGTTCACGACCCCGGAATACTGGGATGACGCCATTCCGTATCTGAATTGGCTCATGGATCGCGATCGCAAATCGACAGCTCTCAAAAGTCTCCAGGGACGCATCTGGCAGCGCGGCTTTGAGACCGACGAGTTGACAGGAACCCTGTTTCCTGACGTTCCAAAAGCGCTCGAACGCTGGTCCGCCACGTCGCAGGTCGCTATCTATTCATCTGGGTCTGTTGCGGCCCAGCTCCTAATGTTTCGTCATTCCAACTACGGCGACCTTTCCCCTTTGATCTCTGGCTATTTCGACACTCGGACTGGGCCTAAGACATCCCCAGCGAGTTATGAATTCATTGCCGCTACGATGAGTTTGGAGCCTGGCGAAATCATGTTCTTTTCCGATGTGGTGCGCGAACTCGATCCTGCACGTGAAGCAGGCTGTCACACGCGGCTGGTGATGCGCGAGGGAAACATTCCCGTAGAGGATGCTCACGGTCACCGCCGCATTAAAAGCTTCAACGTTCTCTAGTACCCTTCTTTGCACAGCCTCTCGAATCAAACCTAAACGTTCAGGAATCAAACGGCCATGCTCGACTGGACCAACCCCGCCGCCGCTGCATTGAACGAGATCCGCTCGGCTCCCATCGTGCGCTTCTCGGTGCTGGCGCTTAGTTCCATCTTCTTTCTCGTGGATCCCTTTGCAGCGATTCCTTCGTTTCTCGCCATCACGCAAAGCGTTGATCCAGTTCGCCGCAAGCGGATGGCACGCAAAGCGGCAATTACTTGCTTCATTGTGCTCACCAGCTTTGCTCTGGCGGGCCAACTCATCTTCCGCATGTTCGGCATTACTTTGCCAGCATTTGAGATTGCCGGAGGCCTGATCCTGCTGTTGATTGGCCTGGATATGCTCGAGGCCAAGCGCTCGCCGACTCAGGAAGCCCACGGAGATACCGAAGAAGGCGCGGCCAAGGAAGACGCTGGCATCGTACCCCTCGGAATTCCCATGCTGGCCGGTCCGGGAGCTATCTCGTCTGTCATGGTCTTGGTCGGGCAGGCTCCAAGCATGTGGCGATGGGAGATGGGTGCAGTATTAGGATCCATCGGTATCACCTGCTTTGTCAGCTACTTAGTGTTGGCAGGTGCAGGCAGAGTGAAGACCGTATTGGGTGAGACCGGCATTCGCATCCTTGTACGCATCATGGGTCTGTTGCTGGTAGCGCTCGCGATGCAGTTCTTCGTGAACGGGCTGACGGATTTGGGAGTCATTTCTAAGCCATAGGACTGTTGGAAGCCTCGATTTCCGTCCATTGGCCAGTGAAAAATCATCAACGGCAGAAGCTTTCGTCATTCTTAAGAGCAGTTTTTTCGAAAGCGTGGATAAGTTTGAGCCTGATTCCACGCACCTGCGAGGCTGTTTCCCACAGAAGCGGGCGCCTTTCCACAGCGACGCCGGGTTGCATGACTCGTGGCTCGTTGTTATTCTCAGGAAGTCGCGAAACGGTGCATGAATCAATCGTTTTCGCGATTTGCATAGAAGAGTGGCCTGTGCTACTCTTAAAAAGTTGCAGATGTAGCAGTGGAGCCTCCCGGTGGCCTTATGGCCTGCCCCGAGTGGGGAAGTGGGAAGCCGGTTCGTAGGGCGGATAGGAAGCGTGAGCTCATCCAGCCCCTGTAGGGAATCCCGCAGAGAACAAACCCATTGCATGACCCGAGAGGAAATCCTTTCGTGCGCCTTTGTGGCGCTAGGCATTTAGATGCTGGTCGCTCTTTGATATTTTGCGCAGTGCGACCTTCTGCGGCTGATTAACCTCGCCGCTATGTCGATCGAATAGGCGGGTAAAACTGCCTGCCGATGATGAAAGAGTTGTAAGCTTGATTCCCACAGAATCATTGCTTGACACGACATCGGAACTTCGATAGGTTTAGAAGGTTCGCGCAAAAATGCCGATGACCGCTTAGATGCGAGATTTTGGCAAGGCGCAATAAGTTCGAGGACAACCTAGGCGTAACAGCCCGGGCCTCGATCCAAAAGGGGCACCGCTCAGGCGGACCGCTCTCAAGGATCTTTGACAATAAGATTGAACGTGCCAGTCGTGAGAAACGATCAGGTTTGGCTTGATCTTCTCACAAGGTAAGTAATATGCCCTGCGCAGTGATTGCGCGGGCGTAGTCGAAACTATTCCGACCTCCGTCGGGTAGTTAGACAAACAGTTTCAAACGAGAGTTTGATCCTGGCTCAGAATCAACGCTGGCGGCGTGCCTAACACATGCAAGTCGAACGAGAAAGGGTAGCAATACCTGAGTACAGTGGCGCACGGGTGAGTAACACGTGACTAACCTACCCTGGAGTGGGGGATAACTGAGGGAAACCTTAGCTAATACCGCATAATACCTACGGGTCAAAGGAGCAATTCGCTTTGGGAGGGGGTCGCGGCCGATTAGTTAGTTGGCGGGGTAATGGCCCACCAAGACAGTGATCGGTATCCGGCCTGAGAGGGCGCACGGACACACTGGAACTGAAACACGGTCCAGACTCCTACGGGAGGCAGCAGTGGGGAATTTTGCGCAATGGGGGAAACCCTGACGCAGCAACGCCGCGTGGAGGATGAAGTCCTTCGGGACGTAAACTCCTTTCGATCGGGACGATAATGACGGTACCGGAAGAAGAAGCCCCGGCTAACTTCGTGCCAGCAGCCGCGGTAATACGAGGGGGGCGAGCGTTGTTCGGAATTATTGGGCGTAAAGGGTGCGTAGGCGGTTTTGTAAGTCTTATGTGAAATCTATGGGCTCAACTCATAGACTGCATGAGAAACTGCAGGGCTTGAGTATGGGAGAGGTGAGTGGAATTCCTGGTGTAGCGGTGAAATGCGTAGATATCAGGAGGAACACCTGTGGCGAAAGCGGCTCACTGGACCATAACTGACGCTGATGCACGAAAGCTAGGGGAGCAAACAGGATTAGATACCCTGGTAGTCCTAGCCCTAAACGATGACTGCTTGGTGTGACGGGTACCCAATCCCGCCGTGCCGTAGCTAACGCGTTAAGCAGTCCGCCTGGGGAGTACGGTCGCAAGGCTGAAACTCAAAGGAATTGACGGGGGCCCGCACAAGCGGTGGAGCATGTGGTTTAATTCGACGCAACGCGAAGAACCTTACCTGGGCTCGAAATGTTATGGACCGGAGTGGAAACATTCCTTTCCCGCAAGGGACCGTAATATAGGTGCTGCATGGCTGTCGTCAGCTCGTGTCGTGAGATGTTGGGTTAAGTCCCGCAACGAGCGCAACCCTTATCTTCAGTTGCTACCATTTAGTTGAGCACTCTGACGAAACCGCCTCGGATAACGGGGAGGAAGGTGGGGATGACGTCAAGTCCTCATGGCCTTTATGTCCAGGGCTACACACGTGCTACAATGGTCGGTACAAACCGTCGCAAACCCGTGAGGGGGAGCTAATCGGAAAAAGCCGACCTCAGTTCGGATCGTAGTCTGCAACTCGACTACGTGAAGCTGGAATCGCTAGTAATCGCGGATCAGAATGCCGCGGTGAATACGTTCCCGGGCCTTGTACACACCGCCCGTCACATCACGAAAGTGGGTTGCACTAGAAGTCGGTAAGCCAACCGCAAGGAGGCAGCCGCCCAAGGTGTAATTCATGATTGGGGTGAAGTCGTAACAAGGTAGCCGTAGGAGAACCTGCGGCTGGATCACCTCCTTTCTAAAAGAGAACACGTGGCGCATTTATTCCTTCCGCGATAGCGGAGTCGCTTCGGCGATCGGATAGGTGTCCATGCAAATCCTGAATCAACCGTTTACGGGGGATGCAGGAAATTCGATACGAGCCTTCTTTTCCTGGCCGCAAGTTCTTACGATCGTCATGAGTAGCGTAGCTACTCAGCATGTTCAATCTTTGTCCTCGAAACCCATTAGCATTGAATGAGATTTGGGCGAGCCGCCGGCAAACTTATCGGCGGGGGAGCGCGCAACGCGGGCCTGTAGCTCAGTTGGTTAGAGCGCACCCCTGATAAGGGTGAGGTCGGTAGTTCGACTCTACCCAGGCCCACCATCTTAGCCACGCAACCCTTAAGGGGCTGTAGCTCAGCTGGGAGAGCACCTGCTTTGCAAGCAGGGGGTCACCGGTTCGATCCCGGTCAGCTCCACCAACCCTCATTCACTGCGTCCAGTTCGGTGCCTTCTTCATTAAGGGCTTCGACCTGGAAGCAGGCTTCAATCTTCGGATTGCAGCAGGTTTCAACAGCCTCAGGGCTGGTCCTCCTCGGCGAAAGAGGGGGATCTGATGTTTGACAACGAAATTGATTGGGTAACGCAAATCGGAAAGCCGCATGTCCGCCGTTAGGCGCGCAGCGTGGCAAAGTTTCCGAGGAGCGTATACATACAAGGCCGAGCACAAGCAATGGATTGCTGCAAGTCAGCAGTCCAGGCAAAGTGTTCAAAGTAAGAAGAGTGTCTTTAGGAGTTGTAGCTCGAATACGCGTGAGCGTGGTTGAGTTACTCTCAAGGCGAATAACTGGGAGTAACAAACAGACAGGACCGAAGTGATTCGGCTCCCTGCGCTGGAGTTAATTCTATGGTCAAGCTACTAAGGGCGCACGGTGGATGCCTTGGCAGAGACAGGCGAAGAAGGACGTGGCAAGCTGCGATAAGCTTCGGTAAGCCGCACACAGGCGTTATAACCGGAGATTTCCGAATGGGGAAACCCTCCCGAGCAAACCTCGGGAACTACCCACTGAATACATAGGTGGGATAGAGCGAACTCAGGGAAGTGAACCATCTCAGTACCTGAAGGAAAAGAAAGAAACCTCGATTCCGATAGTAGTGGCGAGCGAACTCGGAATAGCCCAAACCCGTAGCATTTCGGTGTTTCGGGGGTTGTAGGGTCCGCAACAGTAGAGTTACCAATCTGGCTGCTAGCTGAATCCTCTGGAAAGTGGATCCATAGAGCGTGACAGGCGCGTAAGCGAAAGTAGTCCAGACTCGAAGCGGATACCTGAGTAAGGCGGGGCACGTGAAACCCTGCTTGAATCCACGGGGACCATCCCGTAAGGCTAAATACTAGTCTCTGACCGATAGTGAACCAGTACCGTGAGGGAAAGGCGAAAAGAACCCCGTCGAGGGGAGTGCAAAGTACCTGAAACCGTGTGCCTACAAGCAGTGGGAGGACTATGCCCGCAAGGGAATGTCTGACCGCGTGCCTATTGCATAATGAGCCGGCTAGTTATTCTTGTCAGCAAGGTTAAGCGTAAGCGAGCCGAAGCGAAAGCGAGTCTGAACAGGGCGTTCAGTTGGCAGGAATAGACGCGAAGCGGGATGATCTACCCATGGCCAGGTTGAAGGTGGGGTAACACCCACTGGAGGACCGAACCGGTGTTTGTTGAAAAAAGCTCGGATGAGCTGTGGGTAGGGGTGAAAGGCTAATCAAATTCCGTGATAGCTCGTTCTCTCCGAAATAGCTTTAGGGCTAGCCTCGGATGAATTGCGTTGGTGGTAGAGAGATGGATGGACTAGGGGGCTTTCCGGCTTACTGAATCCAACCAAACTGCGAATGCCAGCGACAACATATCCGGGAGTCAGACGGTGGGGGCTAAGCCTCATCGTCGAGAGGGAAACAGCCCAGACCGCCTGCTAAGGTCCCAAAGTTACAGTTAAGTGGGAAAGGAAGTCGGAACGCTCAGACAGCCAGGAGGTTGGCTTAGAAGCAGCCATCCTTTAAAGAAAGCGTAATAGCTCACTGGTCAAGCGGTCCGGTGCCGACAATACAACGGGGCTAAAACTGTACACCGAAGCAGCGGATGCACACCTTTTAGGTGTGCGTGGTAGGAGAGCATTCTCAACAGCAGTGAAGCCAGACTGAAAAGACTGGTGGAGCGTTGCGAAGAGACCCTGCCGGCATAAGTAGCGATAACGGAGGTGAGAACCCTCCGCGCCGAAAGTCTAAGGTTTCCTGAGGAAGGTTAATCCGCTCAGGGTTAGGCGGTCCCTAAGGTGAGGCCGAAAGGCGTAGCTGATGGACTGACGGTTAATATTCCGTCCCTCCCAATGTTCGTTAACACGATGGGGTGACGCAGAAGGATAAGAATGCCGCACTATGGCTATTGCGGTTGATGCACGTAAGCTGGATCCGATAGGCAAATCCGTTGGGTCATTAACAGTGAGGTGCAGCACAGTCCCGTATGGGGCTTACGATTCTGATTCCACGCTGCCGAGAAAAACCTCTAAGGAGAACAAAGGGAACCGTACCCCAAACCGACACAGGTAGACGAGGAGAATATCCAAAGGCGCTCGAGTGAAAGCTCGTTAAGGAACTCGGCAAATTGGCTCCGTAACTTCGGGAGAAGGAGCGCCCACGCAAGTGGGCCGCAGTGAAGCGCGTACGGCGACTGTTTAACAAAAACACAGGTCTCTGCTAAGTCGAAAACGACGTATAGGGGCTGACGCCTGCCCGGTGCCGGAAGGTTAAAAGGAGAGGTTAGCGCAAGCGAAGCTTTGAATTGAAGCCCCGGTGAACGGCGGCCGTAACTATAACGGTCCTAAGGTAGCGAAATTCCTTGTCGGGTAAGTTCCGACCTGCACGAATGGCGTAACGATCGTACGACTGTCTTAACGAGTTGCTCGGCGAACTTGTAGTACCGGTGAAGATGCCGGTTACCCGCAGCTAGACGGAAAGACCCCGTGCACCTTTACTACACCTTAACTATGAGTTATGGTTCTTGCTGCGCAGGATAGGTGGGAGGCTTTGAGACCAGGTTCTCGGACTTGGTGGAGCCAATGGTGAGATACCACCCTGCGAGTGCTGTGATTCTAACCTCCTCCCGTGATCCGGGAGAGGGACATAGTTAGGCGGGTAGTTTGACTGGGGCGGTCGCCTCCTAAATTGTAACGGAGGCGCGCGAAGCTACTCTCAGACTGTTTGGAAATCAGTCGTCGAGTGTAAAGGCATAAGAGTGGTTAACTGTGAGACCTACAAGTCGAGCAGGTGCGAAAGCAGGCCTTAGTGATCCGGTGGTTCTGTATGGAAGGGCCATCGCTCAACGGATAAAAGGTACGCCGGGGATAACAGGCTGATCAAAGCCAAGAGTTCATATCGACGCTTTGGTTTGGCACCTCGATGTCGGCTCATCGCATCCTGGAGCTGTAGAAGGTTCCAAGGGTTAGGCTGTTCGCCTATTAAAGCGGTACGTGAGCTGGGTTCAGAACGTCGCGAGACAGTTCGGTCCCTATCTGCTGTGGGCGTAGGAGATTTGAGGAGGGCTGTCCTTAGTACGAGAGGACCGGGATGGACGAACCTCTTGTGTTCCAGTTGTCCTGCCAAGGGCACGGCTGGGTAGCGAAGTTCGGTTGTGATAACCGCTGAATGCATATAAGCGGGAAGCACGCTCCAAGATGAGATCTCCCTGAAGGGCCCAGAAAGACCATCTGGTTGATAGGCTGGAGGTAGAAGCGCAGCAATGCGTGTAGCTTACCAGTACTAATCGCCCGTTCGGCTTGTCCATAGAATTAACTCCGCGCAGTATAGTTATTCGCGGACGTTCTTCTTACAAGCCTTGTACGACCAATCAATTTCGTGTCAATCAGATAAACTCTGAGCAAATTTTTGTGGCGCCAGATTGCAGTCCGCGTTCCTGCTTGGCCTGGGAGAAAGAATCCAGGAGAAGTAGACGCCGCGGCAGGCTGCGGGCAAACCAACCCGCCAAGCGCCATACCAAGATCAAAGGCGTGAGATCCCTCGCATTCGCTCGGGATTTCGGCTGAAGGCTCCCGGCGCTCTGCGCCTCACGCCTTCAAAGCGCCTCAATTTGCCGGTGACCATACTGCGAGGGATCACCCGTTCCCATCCCGAACACGGAAGTTAAGCCTCGCTGGGCCGATGGTACTGCACGGGTGACTGTGTGGGAGATTAGGTGATCGCCGGCAATAAATATCAAAGAAAAAGCCATGCCTCCGGGCATGGCTTTTTTGCGTGGTGCGCATCCCCATCCCTGCTGACGCATTCGTATTTGGTAGAGTTCTAGCCATGATCCAAACTAATGGGGCAATCAGATTCGCGTGCGCCGCCTCTCTGTTCGCGGCTCTTGCAATCGTGGCCAAGTCGCAAGCTCCATTCGTGAAGACAACTTACGGAGTGTCGCCGGCCAAAATGACTTTTTGGGCGAGCATGCATGAGCCGTTGAGCGACGCTGACATCGCAAAAGTGAACTTGGAACTCTTTGCCAAAGGCGACAAGGATGCAGCCTGGGAACTGGGTTTGGCCTATATGCAGGGCCTTGGTGTTCCCGAGGACTTGGTAAAAGCTGAAGCGATGTTCGAGATCGGCGCCGTCTGTGCAGACAGAGAGGCGATGGTGGCCATGTTCCATGCTCACGGATACTTTCCGACGAATTTAGATGCCGTTGAGCAATGGTATACCGCTGCTGGAAGACCGCTTGATCTGTTCGAACTCGGCGAAGCGTACAAGGCTGCTGCCGAAGCTGATAAGGCGATGTCGACAACTTACTATGCCAAGGCAGTCAAGAATTACATTCATCTGCTGAATCTGAGGCAGGGTGAGGAACGAAGGGCACAACTAGAACTGGGCAATTTCGTGATCGATGGCATCTATACCGCAGGTGACGATCCGAAAAGTCGCAGCCAGAATCTCAGGTGGGCCCGCCTAATCGCTCAAGAACTCTTGGGTCAAAAGGAATATCAAATTGCGGTTGAATACAAAATAGGCCAAGATGATCTTCCTCCCGATGAAAGGATGTGGCTGCGATATTGCAAACGAGCTGCCGCCTACAATATCGACTTGGCTCAACATTTTTACGTTGAGGCGCTGAACGACGCGCGGGCACGTGACTTCAGCGGATACGATGCGTATGCATGGATCCGGCTCAGCGGCGAAAGGCACCTGCTTCAAGCAATCACGAGCGGAATGAGTCAGGAGCAAATGGCAGCTGCGAATAGCGCCTACGAAGCGCTCATCAATACCAGTATCTTCTTCGGCGCCTACTACACTCCCGATGATCCGCTACGAAATCCTTCATCAGCCGAAATGGCTTCAATGGATCAGGCAGATCCAGACGTCCAACTGCGTGAAGCGTTCAACCTGGAAAAAATGGCCGCCAACGACGAACAAGTCTATCAACGCGTCCTCGCAATTTATCGTGACATCCGCGATCATCGAGACGCTTCTCCACGTTTTGCGCTAGGAAAATACGCTTTGAATGGAACAAACAATGTCCCGAAGAACCGCAGTGTGGCAGAGTATTGGCTGCGTGAAGCTTCTCGGAGCGGCTCGAAACCGGCGCAGCAACTTCTCGAGTCGATTGAGTAAGATTCGACCAAAAAGTGAAATCCGTTTGTGAAGGCGCTTTAGTTCTCCCGCATCATTGTCGCGACGTCCACCCGCGAAGTTCTTCGCGCGGGAATGATGGTTGCCGCCATGCCGGCCACAACTACCACTGCGATTGCACCCGCTAGCGTCAATGCGTCGGCAGACGAAACGCCGAATAGCAATGACTTCAGCCAGCGGCCGAGTGCGAGGCCGAGAAATGTTCCGATCCCGGCGCCGATGAGTGTGAGTCGCAGCCCGTCACGAACAACGAGCATAAAGATTTGTTCCACGCTGCAGCCGAGCGCCATACGGATCGCCATTTCTCCGGAGCGTTGCACCGCAGCGTATGCCATCACGCCGTACACTCCCACGGCCGCGATCAGCAGAGCGATGCCCGCGAATACCACAAGCAGCAAAGTGCGGAACCGCGGCTGCGCGAAGTTCTGCGCCACGTTCTCTTCCATCGTGCGGATGCGCACCACGGGCTGATTGGGGTTGATTTCATGAATCGTGTTTCGAAGTTCAGGGATTAGTGTGCGCGGATCCACTTCGGTTCGCATCACGAATGACATGTTGCGCACCGGCAGTACCTCGTTAGCTTGCCGATAGGGTACGTACATCTCGGTCGGCATGTCGGAAACCAGGGTCTGCTTGATGTTGCCAACCACTCCCACCACCATCATCCATGGAACTTCGTTATCCGGTGTAGCGCCGATCTGCATTTTTTTGCCAAGCGGCGATTGGTCCCCGAAATAGGTTGTCGCCATCGCCCGGTTGATCATCACGACCGGCGGCATCTTCTCGCGGTCTTCGTCTTCGATCCAGCGCCCTTGAAGCAGCGGAATGCGCAGCGCCTGGAAATACTCGGAGCTCACGGTTCGATAATTCGCCATGATGTACTCCGAGGCGTTGCGCGGCGGATGTCCCTGGATGTTGAAGTGGATCACCGATCCTTGTCCGCTCACCGGCAAGAAGGATGATGCGGCAACCGATCGCACGCCGGGAAGGGAGTGCAACTGTTTTAGCGCGTTTTCGTAAAAATCCATATTCCGATGAGCGTCAGCCGGGGCGGAGCCTGTGGGCGGCACCGGCAGATCCGCGACCAGGATGTGATCGTCAGAGAAACCGAGGCTCACTGCAGCGAGCCGATTAAGGCTGCGCACAAACAAACCAGCGCCCATCAGCAGCAGGAGAGCCAGTGAAATCTCCGACACCACCAGCGTATTGCGTAGAATCTTTGCCTGCTTGCCGACGGCACCGCGCTCAGTCTCATTCAGAATCGAGCGCAAGTCTGTGAGGCGAACGTGCCCGGCCGGAGCGACTCCGAAAAAAACGCCTGCGCAGATCGATAGAATCGCCGTAAACAGCAGTACGTGCACATCGATGCGGACATCCGTTCCCGGCGGCAACGACGTCCCCCCTAAGTGGATCAGTGACGGCATGAGCGCATAGGCTAACCCAACTCCGGCGATCGCCCCCATTAACGACAGGAGCAAACCTTCTATGACCAGTTGCTTGATAATCTGCCAGTCTGAGGCCCCAAGCGAAATGCGGATCGAGATCTCGCGCCGGCGAGCGGTCGCTCGAGTCAGCATCAGATTTGCGATGTTTCCGCAAGCGATCAGCAGCACAAAGATCACGGCGCCGAGTAGAGTCACGAGTGCCGGCTTTGCCTGACTCACTAACTGCTCATGCATCGGATTGACGACCGCATCGAGCGCGATGTTGTCTGCCGGGTATTTCTCCAGCAACCGTTTGGCGATCGTACTCATTTCTGCGCGCGACTGGCTGAGCGAAATTCCCTGCTTCAAGCGCGCTATGGCGATAATGCCCGGATGCCACGAGCGATCGTCGGGCAATTTACTGGACCATGGCCCCATGGCGAGCACAACGTCCGGCGTCTGCTGCAGTAATTCATATCCCTTTGGCAGGATGCCGATTACGGTATAGCTCTGATTGTCCAGGTTGATCGCGTGACCGATAACGTCCTGCGAGCCGCCATACTTGCGCTGCCAGAGTCCATATCCAAGCAGGGCAACCGCCGCGGAAGCAGGCTGATCGTCGGCTGCTTGAATCGAGCGACCGGCGATAACGTTGACACCGAGCAGATGCAGGAGATTCCCACTGATCATTTGGCTGGGAATCTGTTCGGGCTCGCCACTGCCAGTTAGTGCAGATGTGAAGACGCGCGCAGCTCCGAACTCCTCGAACGATGTGCTCTGCGCCTCCCAATCTCTAAGGTTCTGCCAGGACACCGAGAGTATGGGGAACTGGGTGGCACGTTCTGAGACGATCATTATCCGGTTAGGATCGGGAAAAGGCAGTGGGCGAAGGAGAACGCTGTAAAACACGCTAAAAATTGCCGTGTTGCATCCGATGCCCAACGCGAGCGTGATCACCGCTACTGTGGTGAAGATCTTGCTCTTGCGCAGTTGGCGCAATGAGAACTGCAGGTCTCTGACCAAGCTCAAAATGACCTCTATCTTGGCCCACGCAGAGATAATGCAGGCTTGCAGGCCTCGACGTTGCGTGCAAGTTTCTCATATTAGATCCCTAAGTCAGCAGCTTTTGTGATGAGTAGGGGATGCGGCGAAGTACAAGGAACCGTGGTGGGCATTTGCAGGGCTCCAACACTCATCGGTTGATAAAGAGTGAGTGCTGGAACCCGCCTTCAGCGCCCTCCTAGAGGTTAGCGCCCCGATTGCCGGAAATCAGTCTCAGGATCACAGTCAGAATGACCGCTCCAATGACCGCGATAACGATGCTGATGATCAAGCCATGCTGTCCAACTCCGCCGAATCCTAGATGGCTTGAGATAAACCCGCCGACCAGTGCACCCACCAGTCCAACGATCATGTCCATGAAAAAGCCGAACCCTGACCCCTTCATGAGCTTTCCGGTCAGCCATCCAGCGATCACGCCAATGATGATCCATGCAATCAATCCATGACCCATTGTTCGTTTCCTCCTTCGTCTTCTTTGAAAATTGAATTGTCAAACCGTTCCATATTTAGTTCCAAGGCAGAATCCTTTGGAACTCGGTTTCAGGCTGGAAGCATACATCCAGTGACCGAAGACGCACCAGAACTCTTATAGAGATATAGAGATTTCGGCCCGTATCTCCAGTGGGATGCGTATCTCGCCGCTCAGGCAAGCCTATATGAGAGATTCTTTCCAGAACCTTATTCTGGCTCGATCGATGTGATATCAGACCCAATGCTGCTTTCATCTCTCCTTGACAGACTAGGAGAGCTATCGTTATTCTCTCTCCTAGATCGTCAAGGAGAGTTGGGTTTGGCAGACAAACCGCAAGACAAACAGATGGAGCTATTGCAGGGGACACTAGATCTGCTCATCCTCAAAGCTGTCTCACTGGGCCCGCTGCATGGGTATGGCGTTCTTTTGCGCATTCAGCAGATATCTGGTGAAGAACTCGTGATTCAACAAGGATCGCTCTATCCGGCTCTGTACCGCCTTGAACATCAGGGCGTAATAGCAAGCGACTGGGGCGAAAGCGAGAATAATCGCCGCGCCAAGTACTACAAGCTCACGGCGGCTGGGCGCAGGCGGCTCGATGCCGAAACCGAGAAGTGGAATCGAATGGCCGGGATCATTGCCGGAATTCTTCGCAGTACGCCGGAGAACGTATGAAATTGTTCGAGTCTTTACGTCAAAAAGGGGCCGAGCTCTGGTCGTGGTTTCGCGCCATATCCCGGCGTCGCCAGCTCGAATCCGAGATGGAGTCCGAGCTCCTACTTCACCTCGAAGCGCTGACGGCGGACCTTGAGCGCGCCGGGCATTCGCCCGCTGAAGCAGTTCGCCGCGCCCGGATCGCGCTTGGTCCCGCACTCGTGCATAAAGAGGAAATGCGGGCTTCGTTAGGATTGCGCTGGTTTGACGAACTGCGAGCCGACGTTCGCTACGGTTTCCGTATCCTGGCGAAAAGCCCTAGCTTCACGCTGATTGCTGCTTCGTCACTTGCGTTCGCTATCGGCGCCAACACGACCATTTTTGCCATTGGCAAGCAGTTGCTCTACGACCGTCTCAGTGTGCCACATCCAGAACAACTGCGTATGTTGCGCTGGAACGGCGACGGCCACGAGGTTGTTGACGGGATGTGGGGAGATTTCGATTCCATCCCAGGCTCGGGCACTACGAGCTCGGTATTCACTTATCCGATCTATCAACAACTGCGAGACCATAATGAGAAACTGCAGGATCTGATCGCGTTCAAGGAAGAGGGGATGAATGCGACCGTTCGCGGCAACGCGCAGCGCGTGAACGCTGCCATGGTGTCAGGAAATTTCTATTCGGCGCTCGAGGTGCGTCCACAACTTGGCCGATCGTTGCAGCCTTCTGACGATGCGGTTCCCGGATCGGGCTTTGTCGCGGTCATCAGCGACGGATTATGGCTCAATCAATATGGCCGTTCCCCTTCCGTGATTGGACAGACCGTCACCCTCAACCAGTCGGTCGTGACGATCGTTGGTGTAAACCCCCAAGGCTTTACCGGGGCAAAAAATGTGCAGCAGGCTCCCGATCTCTTTGTGCCTATCAGTTTGCAGCCCGTCATCGACCCCAAGGGAAAGACTTCTCTGCTGACGGATCAGAATTTGTGGTGGGTCAACATTGTCGGCCGCACTAAACCCGGCGTCAAAGATTCCGAGGCGCAGGCCGCGCTCGATGTGCAGCTGCAGGCTGCTGTTCGTGCCACGATACCCGTCCCAGCAGGTGGAACCATACCGCGACTGGCGCTGGTTGATGGCAGCCGCGGCTTGCACTATGCAGACGGCATGTTCAGAAAGCCGCTCTTTGTTTTGTCCGGCTTTACCGCGTTCGTCGTGCTGTTGGCTTGTGCCAACATCGCCAACTTGCTTCTTGCGCGAGGCGCGCAGAGGCAGAGAGAAATGAGCGTGCGTCTCGCCATGGGCGCCGGTCGCTCACGCATTCTGCGTCAACTGCTTACCGAAAGTCTGATGCTGGCTGCGCTCGGCGGCGCAGGTGGTTTGCTCGTTGGATACATTGGGCGCAGCACGCTGCCGAAGTTGATGACCAATGCCTGGGAGCGAGGCGACGGGACATCCTTCAACGCTCCGTTTGACTGGGGAGTCTTTGCCTTCACCGTCGCGGTCACCCTTATCACTGGTATTGTTTTCGGCCTGGCACCTGCGTGGCTCGCAGCACGTGTCGAAGTCAGCAGCAGTCTCAAGGAGACTTCGAAAAGCGCTTCGAGACGCCGCAAGGGGCTTACTGGAAAGTCGATCGTGGCGTTTCAGGTTGCTCTTTCCACGCTGCTGGTCGTGGGCGCGGGTCTATTCCTGCGAACGCTTCTGCAATTGAATTCCGTGGATGTCGGCTTCAAGGCTGATAATCTCGTCCTTTTCGAGATCAATCCACCGGCTCGCCGTTATCCAGGTCCCAAAGATGTGCAGTTGCACCAGCAGTTGGAACAGCGCTTTGCGGCTTTGCCCGGAGTGGAGCGGGTTGCACCCGGTTCCCTTGCTTACATTTCTCAGAGCATGGGCAACACAGACTTCCTTCCCGAAGGGGAGCCGGCAAATCCACAACAGAAACGCGCTGAATTTGAAAACAGCGTGGGCATTGATTTCTTTTCAACGCTTGGCATCCCGATAATCGCGGGACGCGGATTTGCGCCGCAGGATACTTCCACCTCGCCGAAGGTTGGGATTATCAACCGCTCTCTCGCTCGCAAGAGATTCCCGAACTCCAATCCGATCGGCAAGCGGTTCAAGGCCGACAAGAAGGACTCCGATTGGATCCAGATTGTTGGTATCTGCGCTGACACGCAATATTCAGATCTGCGCAGTGCCCCTCCACCGCAGTTCTTTCTTCCGTATGTGCAGCAGGATGACGCGGGCACGCTGGTATACCAGGTGCGGACGCGGATGCAGCCGGCAGCTCTTTTTCCTGCATTGCGCAGCGCAGTCCAGTCTGTTGATCGCGATTTGCCGATCATTGACTATCGCACGCAGCGCGAGCAAATCAATGCCACCATGCAGATCGAGAGGACCTTCGCTGCCCTTACTGCGGGATTCGGCGTGATGGCTCTCGCCCTGGCGTGCGTTGGGATCTACGGCATCATGGCTTACTCGGTTGCGCAACGAACGAATGAGATTGGCATTCGACTGGCTCTCGGTGCACAGCCCTTCCAGGTTCGCAGCATGATCCTGCGCGAGAGCTCGTGGCTCACCCTTGTTGGGATTGTCTTCGGTGTGTTGGCTGCGCTGGGACTGACTCGCTTGGTTAAGTCAATGCTTTATGGAGTGACGCCGAACGATCCGGTTACCCTGCTTGGCGGAATGGGCTTGCTGCTGGGCGTTGCCTTTCTCGCGGCGTGGATCCCGGCTCGTCGCGCCGCAAGCGTTCAACCGATGGAAGCATTGCGACATGAATAATCCTTAGGCCCCGACAACAGGTAGTCGAAAACCGCTGAAATTTTGAACTAAACCCCTACCGGCAGCAGGGGTAAGCCACCCTGCTCTCTGCCTTCGGCAACGATTGCGTCAAGGTGGGTCAATACTTCCGGGACCGACACGACATAGATTTCTCTACCCGCGTCGTAACCATCCTCGATCAATTGCTTCAGGTGCCGGCCGGCAATTTGGACGGCAAGTTGGTCGGTTATAACCTTGCCGGAGCGCTGCTTCTGTTCCAGCCATGCGGTACACGGCAGCGCTATCCACATTGGCTTTCCGTTTACATTGAATCGCACGTCGACGGCGTCGGCGTGACGCGTGGCAATCGCCACAATGTTGGCCTTCCACGAGCAGTGAAGGTCTTCTCCGCTCCAGCGGTCGGTTACATGGAAGTCTTCGTACATGCAACTAGCCTAACGTTCCTATCGTGTAGGCGGCAAGTGAAGCGGTCACGTCTGGTGGCGCTGTTCATTTCACACTGGTAAACTAGTAGGGTTGCAGTGGCTGTGCCCCCACCTGTACGGACCCGCCTGCAAGTTGATCGAAGCGAAGGACAAAACACCCCGTGGATACACAGACTCGTCATGCCCTGAAGGGCGACAAATTTGCCCAGGCTACCAAAACCAGCGTTAATTGGGTTTCCGGTCATCGCAGCAATGTTATGCAATGGGCTATTTCGGCTGCGGTGGTTCTGGTTGTGGGCGTCGCATTGATCGTCCTCTGGAACGTACGGGAGACGGCTGCGGAAGCTGCTCTCGGATCGGCATTGGACACCTATGCTGCGCCTTTGGCGATGCCCGGCCAACCGGCGCAGAGCGGAGTTTACGCTACTTCGGCAGATCGTTCGAAAGCGGCAAATCAGCAGTTTCAAGCGGTTACTGACAAATATGGCTGGCTTCCCGAGGGCGCCAAGGCGCGCTACTTTACAGGCGTTACTGACCAGGAACTGGGCCAGACCTCGGCTGCCGAAACTGAATTGAAGAAGGTTGCAGGTTCTTGGAACCGCAATCTTGCGAATCTTGCCAAAGTGGCTCTTGCTTCGATCTATCACCAGACAAATCGCGACCAGCAGGCTATCGACCTTTATAACGAGATCATTGCCAAGCCTTCGGATACGGTTACCGCCGGGACAGCTCAGTTGGATCTGGCCGATCTGTACGCTGCGACCGGTAAGCAGGATCAGGCGCGGGCATTGTGGGCCAAATTGAAGGATTCCGACAAGGACGGTGCCGCAGGTTCCATAGCCGCACAGAAGCTTACGGGCAAAGAGTAGAAGAGTTCGATTCAGAATGGCGGCATGGCCGGGGCTCTCCAGGAGCCTGAATATCTGAGCGTTTTGTCGTGCCACTGCGTCTGGTGTCTGTATGAGCGCAAGCCAGACCCTAATCCCAGGTTGGATGGAGATCGTCGAGAGCGCCGTGCAAGACGAAGCCCGCCAGCGCGCACAGGACGAGGCACTGGCCGCGCTGGTCGACCAATATGCCAACACGCTCTTTCGTGTCGCCTTCTCCGTCCTTCGCAACCAATCTGACGCTGAAGATGCGGTGCAGGAAGCCTTTCTGCGGGTGATGCGCCATCGCGAAACCCTGGGCGAAATTCGCGACCATCGTGTCTGGCTCATCCGCATTGTGTGGAACATTGTGCTGGACCGCAAGCGTCGCGCCAAGACGCGTCCGGAAACCGACGATATTGCCGAACTCGGGCGCGTCCTGCCTGCATCTGGACTGACTGCGGAACAGCGCGCGGCGGCTGCACAACATCACGCTCGCGTAGTTGCATGTGTCGAGAAGTTACCCGCTCGCGAACGCGAGGTGATGATGCTCTCCGCTTTCGAAGAACTGTCGAGCGTGGAAATCGCCGAGGTGCTGGACGTAACGGAGTCGAGCGTTCGTTCCCGTCTCTTTCGCGCCCGCAATCTATTGGCAGAACTGCTCCAACATCCGAGGAGTACCCGATGAGTTTCTCAACACAAAACGATGGCGATCGAAGTGCTCGCGTGGTGGACGCTGAGCAGACGTTACGCCTGATTGCTATGCTGCCAGCCCCAGAAGGCGTTGGCGACCGGGTCAAGGATCGTCTGCGTGTGGCTCCTCGCAAATCTGGAGTCATTTCGTGGCCAATTTCAACAACCGGTGCGCGCTGGACCCAATTCGCTCCGATGCGGGCTGCCGCTGCCGCTGCAATCGTACTGGTGGTCGCGGGGGGAGCATGGGAAGTCTATGCGCATATTCGGATTGCGCCGGAGCCCTCTGCTGAAGCCACACCTCAACTGGTAAACGGAAGCAGAGGCGGACTCTCTACTGCGGGCGCGGTGCGGAAACCGCAGACGATGGATGGGCTGGTCGTTGCCGTCCCTGCGAGCGGGGAGCGGAAATCCGACCCGGAGATTCTGACGACAAGATCCCTCGGCGCGAAGGCATCTGACACGAGAAATAAATCAGTTCGATTGACACCCAGGTAGATTGGCCGCCGGTCTATTGATCTGACATCAATGCGCGGATCAGCATGCCGAGCAGCGCCAGGATCAACGCGGCCCAGAAGGCCGGAATCCATCCATACACTACAAAGCCACTCACGATCTTTGAGGCCAGCAAAATCATCGCGGCATTGATGACGAGCAGGAACACTCCAAAGGTCACGATGGCGAAGGGGAACGTGATGACTTTCAGAATGAATCCGAGTGTTGCATTCAGGACCCCGATGACAAGAGCCGCTACCAGGGCTGACTGGATGTCGTTGACGTAGAATCCCGGAACAACGTTTGTAGCTACCATGAGCGCAATCGCGCTTAACACCCAGTGGATGATTGCTCGAAACATCTTGCGCTGTTCTCCCCGAGGTTGCCGTCGGTATTTCGGATACAGGAGCGTTACTGTGTTGGTATGCATCATATCGCGGGAAAACGGCATGCACGATAGATTTGTGCGACGATTCTAGCTAAGCAATCCTGCGAAGTTACGGTCCACGTTCGAGCGCATCGGGTACGAACGGTCAATTCATTTCATGTACAAACGTAATCATTCCTTTCTACTTGGCGGAACGTTTCTTTCGGTTGCGTTTCTCGTGGCGGTCGGTCAGCAGCCGGCTCAGGCGCCGCTTCCGGACATTCGTCAGCTGATGCGCGAAGTTCAGGAGCATCAGAGGCAACTCGATCAAATCCGCGAAAACTACACATACACCTCCTACCAGGTAGTCCAAGACATCGATAGCAATGGACAGGTGAAGAAGACTGAGTCTTCAGAATTCGAAGACTTTTTTGTCAACGGACACATAATTGAACGCAAGGTCAAAGCAAACGATAAGACGCTCGATGAACACGACCAGGAGAAGGAAACAGAGCGCGTCACAAAATTGGTGGAGAGGGCGGAGAAGACTCCCCGCGGACAGCCACTTGATGGCCCCAGCATCAGCATCAGTCGGGTTCTGGAAATCATGGATGTGAGCAACGAGCGCCGGGAACTCTACCGAAACGATCCCACCATAGTTTTCGATTTTGTTGGTCGCCGAGACGCGAAGACGCACGGATTCGCGGAAGATGCGTCAAAAAAACTGCAAGGGACCGTCTGGATCGATGAGGCAGATCGCCAGGTGGCGCACCTTGAAGTGAGGTTCATCGACAACTTTCGGATGGTGGGCGGGATACTGGCAACCGTTCAGAAAGGCTCAAGCTTTCGTTTCGATCAAGCGAAGGTAAATGGCGAAATCTGGCTGCCTACAGGCGGCGAGGGTACAGTGCAGGCGCGCCTTCTGCTATTCAAAAACCTGCGGCAGCACTTTCGCGAGCGCGATTACGATTACCAACGCTTTAAGGTTGAAGCACAGCAGCAGCCGAAAGAGGCAAAGACTGCGCCGGCTCAAAAGCCCTGAGTCTCGCTGCGATAGATTGAAAGAATGTTTATACGCAAGCTATCGATACAGCGCATCGACGCAGAGGGCAATCGCCACGCCTGCCCGCTGCACTGGATCGACAACTTCGCGATGCGCAACTTCACCAATGACGCGATCTTTGACGACACCCTTCCCCGGGCGGACGGCATTCTGGAGGCAGGGCATCGCGTACCGTTGGACCGCCTGCAGCAGGCAATGGAGGATTGGTTTCGGCGCAAGGGCTACCTGAGAGCCGAAGATCACGTGGAGATTATCGAGCTTCGTTGATAGCCCCCGTAGTTCTTGCATAAAATATTCATCTTAAAAGAGTTACAGAAAGATGCCCGCCGTAAATTACTCTTGCATCTGAGGTTATCCGCAAATTGCTCTGAGGCAATGACTTACGGGCCTTTTGAGGTTAAGCAGCGACGCCGTGGATGGTGCACTGCGGATTCCAAAGGTGAAATTCAGCTTCTCGTCGCGACTTCAGGCTGGCAATTTCCTTGGATCCCGCGTGATCCCAGGCGAGCAACTGCCAGGCCGCGTCGTCATATTTCCCGGAGTTGAGATAGGACAGAAGAGTGGACGAGGCGAGGCGGCCTGCGCCGAGGTTGAAAACGAAGTCGACCAAGGCATCGAATTGACCTTGCGTGAGTGGGCGTTTCACCAGCCTGCAGACGGCGGCTTCTGCGATCGCAATATCGCGGCTTAGAATTGCTTCGCCCTGGGCGAGGCTAATGCTATCGGGATAGGTCTCACCCGCCGACAGACGGTGTCCGAATCCAATTGTTCTAAATCCCGCTACGTCCGCATAGACGCTGCCGCGAAAGCCTTCCGATTTCTTCAGTAGTTCAAGTCCAGAGCAACTCAAGTGCATAGCTTCTTCCTTCCAATGAGAAAGACCGCCATCCGCGTCGGAATGCGGTCGGCGGTCCACTTTTCAAAGGCTAACAATATCTCTGAATTAACCTGCAAATCGTAGCGACTAATGTGTCTCTGTCGGCAATTTTCCTGTAACTCGCTGAAAATCAATGAGGATATTTTGCAGAGCCTGGTCGAAGTTGCGGTCGTGGGTCTTCTGCTTGAGGGCAACTTCTATTGACTCGGTCAGCGTCCAGAGAATGTAGTGGGTCTTTCGGTCGTAGATCCTGAGGCGAAACATAGGGACCGGGTCAGAGGCGCCGTTCTGCTTATTCCCGCTGGATGGACCGTTGGGTGCGATGAGCTGGAGTTCCAGCACCAGATCCGCGCCTGATGGATCGGACACCAGATCGAACTGGCCGGTCGATTTCAAAGCGGCAAAGAACTGGGTATATCCACGATCAGGGTCGCCGCTGAAGGGTTGAGGAAACAATCCGCTATCGGCTCCTGCGTTGGACACAAAAATCCTTTTCGCGGCGGTGACCGCTGGAGGGACCGGACTGTTCTGGTCGTAATGACCCTGTGAGGCTGCCAAGACGGCAGACAAACACAAAACCGCAGCCGATGTGCGGAGTACTAAACCTCTGACTTTCAATGAGATTCCTCCTCTTGCGACTTCTTTCTCAGAGGAGACGGTTGTAGTTGGACGAAGGTTACTATCCCACTGCAACTTTGCTGTGTTAGTCTTTGCGACTTCAGGGATCTGCGTACGTTTCCGGGCCCTGGATGAAGGCTTAGGTCGCTTCTACTGTAGGGGAGTCAAAAGGGGCAGAAAAGGCGAGCTGCATGGCGATTATTGCGCCGCCCAAGACGCGTTGATTCAGGGGCTTACAAGGCGTACCACAACCTGAGTAAATGTCAAGGGATTTTTGCCCGCATCTGATTGAATTTATTGGAGGATACTGGCCGTAAGGCTGGTAAAATCAGAGGATGCTTATTCGACCAAAAGCAACCAACATGAACCCCAAAAAGCCGCTGCCGTTCTGGCTGCTTGTGGGGACTTCCTGCGTGGCACTGGCCGGGGTTCTGGGAACCATTTCCACCCGAACAGTGCAGGCGGATGCTCGGCTGCAAAGGCCAATGGCAGCACCTCAGCCGGTGGCCGCAACGGCGACACCAGCACTGAGCGCCACCCCGCAACCAGCTTTGAAAACTCACGGCAAAATCTACCGCGGAATTGCGTCGTGGTACGGTTCGGTCTTCAATGGACGGAAGACTGCAAGCGGCGAGACATTCGACATGAACGCGATGACGGCGTGCCATCCAACTCTGCCCTTTGGCAGCGTGGTGAGGGTGGTGAACCTGCGGAACCGGAAGTCGGTGATTGTGCGCATCACAGACCGCGGCGATCTAGGGAGCGGTAATGGACGCATCATCGATCTTTCTTATGGCGCAGCGGAGAAACTCCACATGACACAATCCGGTCTGGCACGGGTTTCGATCGAGGTGCTCGCACTGGGGCATTCTGGGACCAGCGACTAGAGGCGAACAGGATTCGAAAAACTGGGGTCAGCGCATTGCGCTGGCCCTTTCCATTTCTACGCACCCTTATGAAATGTTAGGCGGGCTTGATCGGAGTTCGATCGCGCCCCGATTGGAACGTCCTGAACCCCACCATACCTACCAGAACGAGAAGCGACACGCAGGTTGCCAGACCCAAGGCCATACCCGCCAGAAGAAAAATCAGCCCGTTCCCTCCGCAAGGACCCACGCCGCCGATGTCTGCTGCGACGAAGCAGAGAGCGCAAGCTGAAGCCAGTCCGGCTGTCCCGATCCCCACTTGCGAGATGCGCATGCGAAATTATAACGACGCCAGGAATGGATAAGGACCTGAAGGCGCCGATCCTAGTTTTCAACTCAAGCGTCCTCATCGTTGAGGACGGGGACTGGGGTTGGCAAAGTAAAACTCAGAAGCGCGAATCAAGCCGGGCAACAAATTATCGAGAGATGCCGCGAATGCTCCGTTTTTTGTGGCTAGCTGTGTTTTGCTTGACAGCGAATCGGGGCGAGGATAATCTTCAGCATCGTTCGTCGCAAGCTCATCAAGCTCATCTCCCTTCCCCAACGAAGACCGAAAATCAGGCTGCCAGACCAGGGATTCGAGGTTACGCGCGGACGTTTTGTCCCCAGCAAGTCTCATCTCAGCGAAGGAGATCTTCATGCGTTTTTCGGAGGTTCGTTTTGTATCAGTGGTGCTGTTGGTCACGGGAATAGTCCCATGTGCCGGAGCCCAATCCTCAATAGGCAAAGTGACACTGAGCAAGACAACGATGGCGCGCGTGTCCACGATCGGCAGCGGATCGCACACCACATACAACACGGTCTCACTTCTCGCGGAAATGCCGGATGCCGACCTTGTTACTGCACGAAGGAACTCGGCGGTCCACGCAGATGCAGTGGCAACGGAAGCGGCGGCAGTTCTTTCCGTTCCTGTTCCGCAGCCGAACTCAGTTATGACCGGCGCGACGAGTGTAGCTTTCAAAGGCCTGACCACTGTTGATACGGCGAACACTAACGGGTTTGTCGTCAGTCCACCCGACCAGGGATTGTGTGCCGGCCACGGGTTTGCAATGGAAGTGATTAATTTGTCGATGGCGGTATACAGCACATCGGGAGCCCGGCTTACGGTTCCCGAATCGGTATATAGCTTCTTTGGGTTCGATCCAAACTCGAATTCTCTCAGCGATCCCCGGTGCTACTACGATGCGTCTACACAGCGCTGGTTCGTTTCGATGACGGATCCGTTTGACAGTGCAACGGGACGCAGTTACCTGCTTCTCGCGGTGAGTCAGACCAGCGACCCGCGGGGGGCGTTCTATATCTACGTTATTGACAGCACCGACGACGGGCTCAACGGCACCCCCGCTAATCCGGGATGCAACAGCTCGGATCCGTGCTTTGGCGATCAGCCAACGCTTGGCGCCGATGCATATGGCGTTTACCTGACCACCAACGAATTCGGACTCGCTGCCCCAGTTTTCAATGGCGCCGAAATTTATGCGATCTCGAAGTCCGCGCTGGAGGCGGGAACCGCTTCGTCACTGGTTCATATCGGTGATTTATCGCTTGCCGAGGGGTATTCGTACTCCGTGCAGCCGGCCAGTTCTCCAGATCTGAGCGGAGAGAGCGGTTCCGGAGTCGAGTATTTTCTGAGTGCGCTGGACTTCTATGGGACGCTGGATAACCGGATCGCGGTGTGGGCGTTGACGAACACAAGCTCTTTGTCTTCGGCAACTCCCAATGTGAGTCTTTCCAACGATGTGATTCGAAGCGAGGTGTATGGACAGCCGGGACCGGCTACGCAGAAGTCGGGACCCTATCCGTTGGGCCAGGCACTCGGTGATCCCGAAGAATTGATCAGCAGCGGCGATGACCGGATGCAGAACGTGGTGTTTGCCAGTGGACACCTTTGGGGGGCATTGAACACGGTGATCTCAGACGGAACCAACACGAATGTCGGGATCGCTTATTTCGATGTGAAGCCGAGCGTCAGCGGGGGACTGGTTTCGGGGAAGGTTCAGGGTCAGAGCTACATTTCGATCAAGGGAAATTCGGTGATCTATCCCGGAACCGGAGTGACAGAAGATGGAACTGCGGCTATTGCGTTTACGGTAACCGGACCTTCCTTCTATCCGAGTGCCGCATACGCAAAGGTGAACCCGTCTCACGCATCGTCAGTGAGCATTGTTGCCGAAGGTGTCGCGCCACAGGATGATTTTTCCGGTTATCCGCAGTTTGGAGGCGGGGGAGTTGCGCGCTGGGGTGACTACTCATGGGGAGTCGCAGACGGAAATTCGCTTTGGCTGGCAACGGAATACATCCCGGGAGGGATCAGCGCACTCAACTACTACACGGATTTCGGAACCTACGTGTATGAAGTTAAGTTCCAGTGATCGCTGGTGCCACCAGCCCTAGCAGTTTGAATAGCGGAATGAGTCGAGAGAGCCAGCGCATTGCGTTGGCTCTCGTAATGTTTGGTGCGTCGGAGAAGGGTGCCATCTCGAACTGGCACGACACGGCTCAGGCGGGAGTGGCTTACTGGTCCGTGTCTGGTTGCTTGTAGGGCTTGGAGAGCCATTGGCGGCCCTCGTTGACGCAGCCCTGCGTATTGTCGTTGGTTTGGACTGCCAGGCGATATTCGTTGACGGCGCGATCGCGCTGGCCGGTGATGTCAAAGATCTTGCCTAGCGCGATGTGGCTCCAACACTCAGTCCAGCGAGGCTCACCATCTCCGCGCAGAGAGTCGCGGTAGTAGTTGACCGAGGCTTGGAAGTTGCGCTGGGTGAAGAGGACCTCACCAATGCGATAGTCGGCCAGAGAGCTTTGCGAATTGGCTTCGAGGGCCTTCTGATATTCAGCGAGGGCGCCGGTCAGATCGTTCTGGGCGACGAGTTGCTGGCCTTTGAGGATGGCGATGCGCACCTGGAGGTCTGGCGAGGACTTTAGCACCCAATCGCCAGGATCGATGGTGATGTGGCGAGGGCGCCCAAAGGTATCGACGACGTACTGCGTGTCAGTTCCAACTACGTCCTTCTTTTCGTCCACGGTTTTTCCGTCGGTTTCAACACGCAGATCTACCGGCATCCGGAAGAGGTCGAGATCCTGATTGATCTGCCCGATGGTACGGAATCCCTTGCCATTGCCGAGACGGTACACGGAGTACTTGTTAGTGAAAGTCGGTGCGCCAGTTCCGTCGACCCATTGGCTGAAGAAGGGCGTGAGCTGTTCCTGGCTTTGAGCTTCCGCGACCTTCTCGAGATCTGCGGCGCGGAGCGGCTTGTCAGCGAATTGACTGAGCGTTCCCTTGAGGGTTTCGAGGAAGGCCTTGTCTCCGATCTCCCAGCGCAGCATGTGGAAGATCATGGCGCCCTTCTCAAGCGTCATCGACTGGAATTCAGGCGAGAACGGATTGAGCCGGCCGGAACTGGAAAGCGGAATGGTGTCATAGGCGAGCGCGCCGGCTGAGACGTCCTGGAGCGCAGCTTTCAGTGCGCTTTTGCCGTTCTCCTCCTCCACGTACATCAGTTCGCCGTATCGCGACATACCGTTGGTGATCCAGGCGTCACTCATGGTCTTGGGGCTGACTTCCGAGCCCCACCACTGGTGGGCGATGGTATTGGCGAGGAGTCGGATTCCCGACTTGTCGCCGGTCCGCGATCCCATGATGGCTGCGAGTTCCGGTCCCCAGGCTGCGGGGAGAGTGTCGTCGGGCAGTTCGACGACGTTGAGGTGGCTGGACTCGAGTCCGCCAAAGGTGTCGGTGAAGAAATCAAATTCCTTGGCGGCGGTCTGGGCCAATTGCGGTCCGGCCGCCTGGTGGGCCACGGTGAGATAAACCTTTACATTGCCGGCACCACCGGAGATCGGGCCAACAAAACGACCAGCAATTATGGTTCCGGGAAAGCCGGGCTTGTTCCAATTGAAATCGAACTGGTCGCCGGGCTTGCCGTCCGCCAACGTAACCGCGTGTGGACCGCCCTGAGCACCACTGGAGATGACCCTCATCCCCTGTGGAACGCGGAAGTGAATTTCAGCAGTGAACCGATCGGTCATCAGGCCGGTGGTTGGGAACCAGCGCGCTGGGTAGAGCAGATAGGTGATCGGCTCCTGGATGGCTGCGAGCTTCAGTCCTTCGACGGGACCGTCTTCTGATCCGGTGATGACGCCGTCATATTCGAATGTCCAGTGAGAAGGATGGCCAGAGACGATGGGAGCCGATGGTGTGACGCGGATAGTACCGTCGGCGGAGCGCTCGCCGGTGAGAACCTTGCCGGCGTCATCGGTGATTTTGATGACTTTCAAGGCTGGATGGAAGCCGAAGCTGACCATCTCGGAGTTCTCGGGCGCAGTTAAGGTGACGGTCGCCTTGGCCTTAAGGTGATGCGTGGTGGTGTCGATTTCGGCGTCGATGACGTAGGCGGAGATATCCAGCGTGGGGCGTTCGGGCCGTTGGGCGGCAACGGGAAGCGCCGGAAAAAGACCGACAACCAAAGCGGTGATTGCAGCCAGCGGCCGAAAATCGCAGGCTGCACAGACCCTGCGGACAAACGAGTTCAGTTTCGTCATTTTCACTATTAGACGCATGTTCTTTCCTAATCCCAACAAAACTTTAGATGTCATCTGCGCCACCTTCCGCACTCAAGATTGCACAAAATCCGAGACTTGCGCGGTTGTGCCGATCTGCCTGATGGTGATGGCGGCCACCCGGCTGATGGCAGTTTCGAGTTCATCCCCGAAGCCGGATGAGCGGGGCGTGAGCAGTCCTTTTATGTGGGCCAGCTCCTTCATCATGGACTGACGAAGAGGCCCATCGGGTAGCAAAGGCTCGATTTGGCGAACTATGTTGGCGGCCGTAAAGGCGCTCTGGATCAGCTCAGGGACTACCATTTTGCCGGCAATCAGGTTAGCCATGGCCACGAAGGGGACTTTGACAATGTGCCGGGCAACTTCATAGGTGAGAGGAGAAACGCGGTATACCACTACAAAAGGGTTGCCGATCAGGGCCGCTTCTACGGTTGCCGTTCCGCTGGCCACGATGGAGGCGCGCGCATGCAAAAGGGCGGCTCGGGCGTCTTCGACGAGGCGGACGGGCAGGCCGTCTCCGTGATGTTTTACGAGTCCTGCGAGCATTTTGCGCTGGGAGGTGTTCAGCGTGGGTGCGAGTGGGATGATGAATTCAAATTCTTTGCGCGACCCGGCGGCGCGCGGTCCGCGCAGCGTGAGGATACGAGCGGCGGCGAGCATCTGGGGCAGGTTGTCGCTGATTTCCTTGGCACGGCTGCCGGGCAGCAGGCCGATCCAGGAACGCAAGGGATTCAATCCGCTCTCGCGGGCAAACTGCTCACGGGAGATTTCTGGAGGCGGAAGGTCAGCGAGCGGATGACCCACAAATTCGGCGGTAACGCCATTTTCGCGATAGAAAGGCTCCTCAAACGGGAAGATCACAAGCATCTTGTTAACGTACTTTTGCACCAGCTTGATGCGCTGCTTCTTCCAGGCCCAGAGCTGCGGGCTGACGAAGAAAATGACCGGGATGCCGAGGCGATGAAATTCCTGGGCGAGCTTGAAATGAATATCGGGAAAATCGATGAGGATGGCGACATCAGGGTGATGGGTACGAATGGCAGCCTTGAGTTTCCGGTACTCGCGATAAATACGAGGAAGATGGCGAACGACTTCCGTGATGCCCATGACTGCCATATCCTCAGAGCGGACGACCTGGTCGAGCCCTGCCTCCACCATGCGTTGGCCGCCCATTCCGACAAAATTAGCGCTAAGGCGATGTGAAGCCAGCTGGTTGCGTAGCTCATCAATGAGCATGGCGCCGTAGTGCTCGCCGCTGGCTTCGCCCGCTGAGATGAAAATGGTGGGATCGGACATACGTGCGCCTCGTCCCGCGCTGGGATCATGATAAAGGGTTGGGGATGAGGATGATCAAAGGCTCGCTCTGCTGATATAGGCCTTTCAGTTTTTGGAACTTGACCCGTCGCTAACGCGGAGCGGAATTTCTATTGTGCCAATGCGCTCGGTGGCGACGTCACGAACACCCAGCCGCAGGACCACATTTTCTGCCGGCACGTCGATCTCCTGGCGCATGTGAATTCCAGCCTTTAAGTCATGCGAGAGCTGCTCCGGCGTGAGATCCACTTCCATCCCGGCATCGCTTTGATTCACGCGAGCGCCATCGCGATTAAGGACGGACTGGGCAAGTTCAAGTTCGACCCGTCGGCGTCCATCCGTTAGCGTGGTCAGGCTGAGACGATGGGGATCAATTGAGTAGTCGATGACATAGCGGGTTGGCGGCGCTTTGAGAGGTTTGTCGGGTTTTCCTGCCGGCTCGGTGCTTAGTTGTTGGCCTGCCAACTGGGGATCCCCGGCGGGCAGCACGCGCGCCTCGAAGATTATCTCGGAGAGCGGCAGCCCTCCATGGAGCATCGCCGCGGACATCGGGCTCAGGAGTTGAGTCTTCTCTTTGCCGGATCCGGATGGATCAACGGCGTCGTACCCGCGACGGTAGGAAAGCTCGTACTGCTTGTCATCCAGCGAGACCTTGATCTTGCGAAAGGCTCCATTGAATTTGTGATTGGTGGGATCATAGCCCACGGTGTAGTAGGTTGATCCATCGGCGATGGCGGAAACGGCGGATTGCCCGATTGCGTTTGTGTTGTAGAAAGCTCTGCCGCCAGTCTCGTCAGCCATCCTCTCCATGGTCATGTGCTGGCTCGCCCATGATGATGGAATCGGATTGGCGGTTGGGACGGCCCCGGTGGTGGAGCCTCGTAGGGAGAGGGACTCGCCTCCCGTTGGACCGTTCGCTGGATTCGTATTGGGTAGGGTCATCAAACCGCGTGCGTCAACTGGATAGATCGCCACGCGTGCACGAGCCATCATTTCATTCACTTCGCGGACCCGCAGAAAAAAATCACCAGCGAAGTTTCCCCCACCCGGGTCGCCGAGAGGAACAGGGAAGCCCGCTGACATCCAAATGAGGTTTTTTCGGCCCGGAACGGTGGCGAGAAAGCGTGCGAGCTTTTTGAGAGCGGCTACCGTGATGTCCTGACGCAATTGCAGCGAAAGGCTCCTCGTGTCCTGAGAGAAATCTCGCATCGCCTGGGCCATTTCCTGCGATGATCCGGTGTCCAAATCTGGTTCGGCGGAGGCTGGTTCATCTGCCGAGCCACCCGGCGCCGTCGATCCTCCCGCCGATCTGACTTTGCCGAGCGCTGCGAGAAGTGCATTCAAATCGGTGGTGAACCCGGTAACCATTCGCAAATCGGATCCAATCAAAAATACTGCTACATATGTTCCGGGTGGAATTGTGCGCAGATAGCGAACCAACTGCTCACGTGCATACGACTGATCCGAGATTCCCGTGTTCAGCGCATCGATCAGCAGAACGTTGGCGGCACTCCGAATCGCGTAGCGGGGAAAATCTCCGTACACGTGAGGAGGGAGATGCGGCACAGGGCTTGCCTGAATTGCGTCGGATGCATGATGTTCCTCGAATACTGTCAGAGTCTGTGGCCGTCCATCTTCGAGTAACTGGAAGTTCGAACGATCGAGGCCGTCGATGGACTTTCCGGTCTTTTTGTCGCGAACGACGACGTCGATCAGAACGAGATTCGTCGTGGTTCGAAGGACCGGCGTGGTCTCTGTTTGAGGCGGCGCAGTCGAGAGGCCCGACAGCGATGGCCCGGGAATGCTGCTTTGAGCCGTAGCGATTTTGAAGACAGCGAAGAATAGAACCAAACGAGCAGAAGGCCTTCTCATCGTTTGCACCTTCCAGGATCTGCAACAGAATGACTGAGGGCGGCAGACTCGGCAACCGAAAAGTGCGGTTCCGATGAGATAACGGGTGCCCAGCGAGTCGTCAATTCACTTCAAAATTTATTGGTTCGCAAAAGAGGATGTCGTACATTGAATCCGTGAGGTGGATGATGGGGATTGCTCTGGTCTCCTCTCGGTCAAATGGTTCTGGCTACTTACTTGCGCTGGCTACTATTTTCCCTCTGGCAGTCCTGAGTCAGACGCCCGCGCCACAGGCTGTTCAACAACTACCAGCTCTTCAGAATCCGATTCCAGCGGGGGATCTGGCTTTTCTGAGCGGGTATGCGGGGCGCACAACGAAAGAATTGACGAAGGATAAGCAGTTTCGCGCGTTGAAGAAAGCGATGATTCCGCGCACCGAATATCACTATGGGCGCGACATGCCGCTGACAGACGCATTGGATGAAGCGCTGAACGGGTCGCCCCTCCCGGTGAATATGCGGGACAACCGCTACGTGACCGTGATGGGAATGCAGGGACCGTATCTACGCGGGCGGGGATTCTTATGGTTCGATGTGCAAACGGGAATTGCGCTGGGAGGGTTTTATTTCACTCCCACGAATGGCGAGCCGACGCCGACACTGACGGTGTTTTCGCGGCAACTGAACCAGACTGCTTTGACGCTAAGCGAACTGCCGGAGGCCTTTATTGAGGACTTGAATCAATGGTCAGCAGTTGCCGGAGTTCCCGCGATCACGCCGCGCTACTTCATTCCTGACAACGGGAAGAAGTACGTGCTGGAACACGACGAGGACTATTGCTCGCATCCGGCGGGAACGCCGGCACCCCCTGAACGCGACTGTATGCAGGCAAATCTCGATGCAGTGAATGCAGATATGGACGCTGCATACTTTATGAAGGAAACGTACAACGCCGCAAATGCAACCGCGTGGATGCTCGATCCGCAACAGGCGGCATGGCTAGCGATGCGCGACAGCACCTGTGCCGGGCCTAACGGACTTGGCTGCCGTATACGGATGACTCGGGAACGGACGCGCATCATTCTTGGACCGAGATTGCCGAGGCCTCATCCGGCGCAGGCAAGCCGCTAATGAGCGAGCAACTTGGGGTCGATTATCTCGAGCGTGCATGTGTCTAGTTTTGCTTGAGGCTCTCGAGCAGGCCATTCATCTCCATGAAATTCCATCCCTCAATGATCACGCCGTTTTCGAAGATCAGGAAAGACGAGCCGGACAAGGAGGCTTTCTTTCGGCTTGCTGGAAACCCTAGATTGTCGCCGAGATGCGTCATGGTGGTGGTCCATCGCACGGCGACTCGGTTGCCTTCGCAAATAATGTCATCGAGCACGAAGTGGAGATCGGGAAAAGCACCGCAGAACGTTGCATGAAGCGTTTTGAAGTGACCGGGGCCGATGAGCACAGAGTCGGGTTCGGGGAAACCATGCGATTTGCCACTTGAGGCAAACATTTCGTCTATGGTCGCGCTGTTTCTCTGGTTCCAGACCTCGTCGTACCAGCGTTTGGTGAGTTGCCTGTTGGCTTCGGACACGGGGAATCACCTCCAGTGAGACGCAAGCATAGCAATTGGGGCGGTGGACTGCACAGGCAAAATGCTGATGACTTTTCTCTCGTCGAACGAGGGCAATCCTGTCGAGAATTCATTCCGGTCAACCAGTCGTTGCTTTGATGATGCTGACCCTCTCCGCCAGATTTGCCGGTCCGATCTCAACCAGATCGAAGCCGAATTTTCTATAGGTCTCCTCGTGAATCTTCTCGAAGCGCAGAGTCTCTTCGAAGCTGATGCGCCGTGCTTCAGTAGGTGTGATGAAACCAAGATTGCGAATGAAGAACACCTGTGGTTGATAGATCGATTCCCGCTTGATGCGCTCCAATTCGCCGGCAAGAAAAGACGAAATAGGAAAACCGAGGTAAAGTGCCAGCGCCGCGGTACAGACCGCGCAACGATCATGGAATTGAATCTCGTCTTGTTGATACGAGGCTCGGATCTGACGATCTCTCTGCAGTCCGGCAATCTGATCGATGAAGGAGAGATGCGTCCATGGTTGCGCGGTTCCGCGGGCTTGCGCCGCCGCGATGATGTCGGTAGCCGCTTCTTCGACGACGCTGAAACCATCCAGCTCCAATTGACGGATGATTGCCGTCTTTCCAGAGCCGGGCGCGCCGGTGAGGATGAATCTTTTCATGGTCAACTACTCCATCTTCAAAAACCTATCTTGCCAGACATTTCAAGTGTTAAACTCGGCGAGCCTGCCCGGGATAGCAAGCCGTTCCCCGTCTCGATTGACTTCCCATAAGTCAGGTAAATTATCGGAGGTCGGAGATGCAAAACGGACAATCTGGACAAGCCCCTTTGAATCCGGGGCTAGTATTCGACATGGTGCAAGCGGTGCAAAAGACCGCTGCGCTGAAGGCTGCGATCGATCTGGACATATTCAGAGCGGTGGGGCACGGACCCGGCGATGTGGCATCGATTGCGAAGCACGCGCAGGCATCGGAACGCGGGACACGGATTCTGTGCGATTTCCTGGTAATCAACGGTGTGCTCGCGAAGGAAGGGAACTGCTACAAACACACGCCCTCGAGCGCGGCGTTTCTGGATCCGGCGTCGCCGGCCTGCATGGCTAGCGTGGCACACTTCATGGCCCGACCTGAGCTGATCACCGGGTTAACGGGGTTGGCGGACGTTGTGCGTGCGGGGCGGACGCATCTGCCCGGAGAGGGGACGGTTGAACCGGATAATCCGCTATGGGTCGAGTTTGCAGAGAAGATGGCGCCGATGATGGGACCGATGGCGGGACCTCTGGGCGCGGTGGTGCTGGAAGGACATGCAGGACCGATGCACGTGCTGGATATCGCCGCTGGCCATGGACTGTTTGGAATCGAAATCGCAAAGCAGAACAAGGAGGCCCGTGTGACCGGTCTGGACTGGGCCCCTGTGTTGCGTGTGGCGCTGAAGAACGCGGAAAAGGCGGGCGTTCAGGATCGCTACAACATGCTGCCGGGAAGCGCGTTCGAAGTGGATTTTGGCGGTCCATACGATGCAGTCTTGCTGACGAACTTTCTGCATCACTTCGACAAGCCAACCTGCGTAGGACTGTTGAAGAAAGTGCGGTCGTCGCTGAAGCCGGGAGGACGTGCAGCAACGCTGGAGTTTGTACCGAATGAAGATCGCGTATCGCCGCCGATGCCTGCTGCTTTCGCGATGACGATGCTGACGACGACGGCTTCAGGAGATGCGTATACGTTCAGCGAGCTGAACTCCATGTATGACGAGGCGGGATTCACAGGCGTGAAGGGTCACCCGATTCCGATGAGTCCGCACACGATTGTGATGGGGAACGCTTAGGCAGTAGATCTAACCGAAAAGCGCAGCCATATGGTTGCGCTTTTTTATGAGTAGAGGCGTGAAACCAGATTGCGGACGATGGGGTAGCATTCGCATGCGGCACTTTCAAGGCCTTCGCTATCGATGACGTGTATGTGGCCGCGGCTGTACTTGATAAGTCCGCTGCGCTGCAACGTACCCGCCGCGAGCGTCACGCTTGTGCGTCGTGCACCGAGCATTTCAGCCAGAAATTCCTGAGTCAATTCGAAGCGGTCGGATTCAAGCCGGTCCCGCACCATTAACAACCAGCGGGCGAGGCGTTCTTCGATTTCATGGAGACCATGACAGGCTGCGAGTTGGCTGAGAATGAAGCCCTGGCTCTGAACACATTCAAGAATTCGTTGGGAAAGCGGTCCTGGCGCGAGGAAGAGCTGCTGCAATTCGGCAAAAGGCATGCGCAAGGCCGTCGCTTCGCTCTGAATAAAGGCGGTGGTAGGGGCAGAGGCAGGTCCGAGAAGATTGATTGCTTCGACGAGACCCTCCCGGCCGATTACGCCGACCTCCGCACCGGTTCCGTCGGACATAAAGGTGACGACCGAAGCCATACCGGACGTCATAAAGTGCGCAAATGGGGGCGTCTGTCCGGGGCTGGTGAGCACCGTTCCGACTGGTAAGTCGACTGGCTGGAGGCGCGTGAGGAGTGACGACTTTAGCGCAGCCGGAAGGGCATTAATGATCAGATTTGGTAGTTCGGCGGTCATTGGGAGTCCTTTGCGACAGTCGCAAGGGATTCCGCCGGATTGGCGAGAAGAGTTGCGTCTTCAACCGAAGAGGTCTATCGCGCTATCTGCAGGCTGAACTATAGCCTCCAAAGCAAGCGCAATACTGTTCGATAAAGCACATAAGGTACAGATATTGCAGATTTAACCAGCTTTAGCCAACAGCGGAATGGAGATGCGGAAGGCGGTGCCGTTGTGCGAGGGGCGAGTGGTGGAGCGGCCTCTGATTCTGCCCTTATGCTTCTCGATGATGGATTTTGAGATAGCAAGTCCGAGCCCGGTTCCGCGCTCCTTCTTCGTGGTGAAGAATGGATCGAAGATTCTGGGAAGGACGGCGGCTGCGATACCGGGGCCATTATCGGCTACCGTGACGTGTGCTTCGTTGGCGCATTGCTTGACGCTGAAGCAGAGAATTCCTTTGTCAGGCAAGGCATCGATGGCATTAGCAACGAGGTTAGAGAACACCTGGAGGATGTCGCCGGCGTGCACCTCAGCGGTGACGT